>JANXYH010000151.1 GCA_025350145.1 Burkholderiales bacterium
ACCACGAATTCGCAAAAGCCTATGGCGAACAGAGCAAGAAGCTCCGCAGGAAGGCCACAAAGATTCCCAAGGAGGGGGCCTAGCAGTCTTGATTTGTTGCCAATTGAAAGCAGTTGGGGTTGGCCATGAGCCGCAGCCGGCACGCTGCCGGGCAGATGGCCCGGGCGGATCGCAGTGAATCTTCAGGTGCAGTTTGTGACAACCGCAGTCACCCACCCGGGTGTATCATGATTGTCTGGAGCGACTGGTGATATATTCTCAATCCGGTTGTGCCAGCATTCAACTGCTCTGGCACGTATACGGCGGATGTTGGGTGTGTCTACTTTCCACTGGGGACCGATCATGCTGGCGCGAATCCTGATTTGTGTGGCCCTCGTCAATGTTTCCGGCATTGCTGTGGCACAGGCACTGGAAAATCCCGCGATACCCAAATCGCAGGTGCCGGAGGTGCCTCAGGTGCCCCAGGCGGCGTCGGCCAATACACCAAAGCGCATTGCTGTGCACGGACCAGCAGCAACACCACCGGCTGCGCTGAGAAGATCGCATCTGAGTGCCCATCCTGGTCGGGCCATCGCCACAGCGTCCAAGCGACTGCGCGCCAAAGCGGCGCTGGCGGCACATCGAACGAAGCAGTCCGTGGTCCCAGGCAAGGCAATTGCCGCAAACCCGCAGAGCAGCCTGACTGGCCACGCAGCGGATTCCCCCAACAAGTTCGCTGTCAAATTCGGGCAGGGCGTGTCGGCAACGGAGTTCAGCGCGGGATTTGGTGCGACCCTGCCTGCCCGCCTCGTCAGCCAAGCCCACGAGGCCGTGTCGCACAGTGACTCGACCGTGCGGTCGCTGGCTGCCGTGTCCGCAGAACCGCTTATTCCGCCCGACCAGGCCTACGCCCGGGCGCGCCTGCTTGATGGTGAGCGTCATATTGCGCTGGCAGTACCGCTGTACCATGACGCCAGCCGGCAAGGCCATGGCGAAGCCTCGCTGCGCTTGATGGAAATCTATTCGAGCGGTGCCGATGGCGTTTCCCGTGACTATTTGACGGCAGTTGAGTTCAAGCGGCTGGCAATGCAGCAAGGCATGACCATTGAATATCCACCCCGAAGGTAACCAAAGGGTCGAACGCGTGGCAGGATACGAAATAGTTTGCCTGAGTGATACAGGCAAGGTGCGGAGCGGCAACGAAGATGCCGTAGCCGCTGAGCCCGGTTTAGGCCTGGCCGTCTTGGCCGACGGTATGGGCGGTTACGCGGCCGGTGAAGTGGCCAGTCGCCTTGCGGTCGACGAGGTGCTCAGCGAGTTGGGATCATCACTTCCGCACTTGCTGCTCAAGTCTGGTGGCGACCTTGACCGTGGCATGGTCGAGGATTTGCGCTTTGCGGCCAGCCGCGCCAACGAAAGCATTGTCAAATTGGCCGGCCGGGAAAGCGATTACGAGGGAATGGGCTCGACACTGGTGATTGCCGTACTGTCGGCCAACCGCATCCACATTGGCCACCTCGGCGATTCGCGCGCCTATCGGTTCAGCGATGGTCGTATTCAGCAACTGACGCGCGACCATTGCTGGATAGACGAGCAAATCGCGGCAGGTCAGTTGCCACCCGAAGCTCTGGCCGATCCGCGCTACAAGAACATCGTGACCCGAGCCTTGGGTATTGAGGACGAGGTTGATCTGGAGGTACACGAACACCAGGCGGGCCAGCACGACATTTTCTTGCTCTGTTCCGACGGTTTGACCGATATGGTCAGCGATACCGAAATGGCATCCATTTTGGCGCTCAAGGAGAGTTTGCCATGGCGCGCCCAAAAGCTGGTTGACACGGCCAATTCCAACGGCGGCAGAGACAATATCTCAGTGATCTTGATGCGGGCCGCCGTGGAGCCACCGGCAAGTTGGGCGACGAGGCTGATGCGGCGGCTGCATGGCGATGCCAACGGCTGAGTCACTGCTGCCCGCCGACCCGGCGGAGAGTGGCTCCGCAGCAGATTCCACGGTGACGCCAGAGACGCAAAGCCTGCCGCTCGCGGAGGCGATCCGGGCAGCCCAGCATTGGCAACGCCTTGGTGAATTTGAGCAGGCTCAAGAAATCTATCGAGCGATCCTTGAAGAAATTCCGGATGAGCCCAATGCACTGCACTATTTGGGCATATTGCGCCACCAGCAAGGTGATCACGCTGCGGCAATCGAATTGATCCGACAGGCTATTGTCCGGATTCCAGAGGATGCCGGTCCCTGGGTCAATCTCGGCAATATCATGCTGACCGCAGAACGCTTCGACGAAGCGATCGATGCTTACCGCCAGGCCGCCGAGCTGGCGCCGGAGAATGTCCTGGTTTATAACAACCTTGGATTACTGCAATTTCGCCGGCACAATCCAGAATCGGCCGAAGCCGCTTTTCTGCACGCCCTCAAGCTGGCGCCCGACGCAGATTTTGTGCTGAATAACTTCGGGCGCATGCTCCACGACCAAGGGCGCTATGAAGAGGCGACTGGTTACAGTCTGAAAGCTCTGAAGCTCACACCGGACAATTCCAAGGCGCGACGCCTGTTGAGTATTTCTTACGCCCTGTTGGGCGACCTCGGATCGGCCCAGCAAGTACTGCGCGATTGGCTGAGCGTTGAGCCCGAAAGTGCAGAAGCAGCGCACCTCCTGGCCGGCGCAGGGGGTATACCCACACCGGCCCGCGCCTCAGACGCTTATGTCGCTGAAGAATTCGATGCTTTCGCTGGAAGTTTCGATGCGAAGTTGGAGAGTTTGGGCTACAAGGCGCCTGAGCTTGTAGGCGATGCCCTCACGGCGGTACTTGAAGGCGGGCTGCCGGTTGACGCCATTCTTGACGCCGGTTGCGGAACAGGTTTGTGCTCATTGCGTTTGCGGTCACTCGCCAGGCAGTTGCACGGGGTTGATCTGTCCAGCGGCATGCTTGAAAAGGCACGGCTGCGCGGGGGTTATGACGGCTTGACCTGCGCCGAATTAACCTCATTCATGATGGCGCATCCTGGGCATTGGAACGCGATTGTCAGCGCTGACACATTGTGTTATTTCGGTGATTTGATGCCGGCCATGCATGCCGCCTGTTCAGCGCTGCGGCCGCAGGGGATTCTGGTCTTCAGCGTCGAGGCAGGTGATCTGCCCGAGCCCGGCTACTCGCTGCAGTACAACGGGCGTTATGTCCATGCTCGGGATTACGTGGAGAAATGCGTGCGGTCCGCCGGCATGGAAATTTTGACGCTGGATGAACGAATCTTGCGCATCGAGGTGAGGCGGCCGGTCCGTGGTTGGATTGTGGTCGCGCGCCGTACGTCGACCGAAGCGGGCGGGAATTCGGTTTAGTTTGGGCGGTCTCGGTAACCGAGGCTAGCAGTTGGTTGCTCTAGAGAAGGAGAAGTGCCGCTGTGGAATATCTGATGATACTTTCGACCAAAGCCGGAGAGAATGCCTTATTGGTTGAGAAATTCTCCGGTCATGAAGGCCTGTCGACGCTTTTCGAATACCACCTGGACATGATTTCAGAGCGCGCCGATATCGCGCCGCTGGATCTTCTTGGTACTAACGCGACGGTCACCCTGGATTTGCCCGGTGGCCGTGACCAAAGGCATTTCAATGGTTACATCACAAGCTTTACGGTGGTGGGCGAGGTCGCGACCCCGGCTTTCAAGAGCGGCCGTGGCTACAGATACAGTGCGAGCCTCGGGCCGTGGCTGTGGTTCTTGACGCGCAGCGCCACCAGCAAAGTGTACTGTGATAAGTCCTATAGGGAAATCATTGAGGATGTATTCGCCCGCTGGTCGGCGCTCAAGTCTTACCGGGGGAACTTGGAGGGTGTAACCGAGCGGCGCGAGTTTTTGGTACAGTATCGAGAGAGTGATTTCAATTTTGTCAGTCGCCTCGCCGAACAGGCTGGCCTCTATTACTATTTTGTGCATGAAAACGGCAAGCACACTTTGGTGCTGGTGGACCGCGCTGGCAAGCATGATGTGACGCCGGGAATGGCCAAGCTGGACTACTTGCCAACCTCACGCGATTCCGCCTCAGTCAGCCATTGGTTGTCCAGTGCCCAGATCCAGTCGGGTGCGTATGCAATCGATGATTTTAATCCGACCAAGCCGAAGATGGCACTGCTCAAGGTTGCCGCCAAAGAGCGTGCCCACGTGAATGCGGGCTTTGAAATCTATGATTATCCTGGCGAGTACATTGACGTGGAGTGGGGTAAAAAGTACGCGGCGATCCGCATGGAGGAGCTGTACTGTCGTTTTGAGACTATTTCATTTCATACCGAGCAGCGGACCGTGCAAGTCGGTTTCAAGTTCAGGTTGGCGAACCATGCAGTCGCCGCACAGAATCGTGAGTACCTGGTTGTGAGCCATCGCTTCGCTGCCACCAACAATTTGGCAGCGAGTGGCTCGGGTGGCGGCGGAAGCTATTCCTGCGAAGCCTCGGTGATTCCGGCGGATACGCAATACAGGGCAGCCCGGCTGGCGCCCAAGCCCTGCATTTCCGGACCGCAGACGGCATTGGTGGTGGGCCCCGACGCTGAAGAGATTCATACTGATGCGATGGGCCGGATCAAGGTGCGGTTTCATTGGGACCGGTATGCCAAAGGCAAGGACAGTGATTCCTGCTGGATCCGGGTTTCTCAACCCATTGCCGGCAAGGGTTGGGGCTCACTCCATTTGCCCAGGATTGGGCATGAAGTCGTGGTGGCCTTCTTGGAAGGCGATCCGGATCGACCGTTGGTGGTCGGCAGTGTCTCGAATGGTGAGGCGCCACCGCCCTACAAATTGCCTGATCAGAAGACCCGTACCGGTCTGTTGACCCGCACCTACAAAGGCGGCAACGACCAGTTCAACGAGTTTCGCCTGGACGACAAGACCGATCAGGAGCAGATTTATCTGCAGGCCCAGCGCAACCTGGATGTGCGGGTCAAGAAGGACAGTTTTGAGTTTGTCGGGAATGAAGCTCACCGGGTCATTACGAAGGATCTGTTCGAGAAGCTGGGCGCTGCGCACCATGTGGACTTGACGGGCGACCACAACCACAAGATCGGCGGTTCGCTCTCCTTCAATGTGACCCAGGACACCCACATCAAGGCGATGAAGATCCTGGGCGACGCAGGTCAGGAGGTGCACCTGAAGGCGGGCATGAAGCTTGTCCTGGAGGCCGGGATGCAAATATCGATCAAGGCCGGCGGCAGTTTCATCGACATTGGACCAGCGGGCGTGACGATTCAGGGCGCGCTGGTCAAGATCAATTCTGGCGGCTCTGCGGGCTCGGGCTCGGGCGCGTCGCCGATTGCAGCCAAGGCCGCCACAGAGGCGATCAAGAGCAGTGGTGGCAAGGCCGACGTGCCGCCTAAGGCGCGCGTCGCACCCAAGGTCTACAGCGCTCAGGCGAGCAGTTTTCTGAGCGCCGCGCAGACTGGCGCGCCGTTCTGCGCCGCCTGCCAAGGCTGTTGATCCGAGCTGCGAAGCGGTCGGCCGGACCACCGAGCAGCACGTCTCGATTTGCAATTGGCAAGGTCGCAACATGTTGCCTGGATCGCTGGCTGCCGTTACTGCTGACAACCGGTCGTCCGGCCATGTCCTGAGGCTTGCCGCCGAGCGTCTGCGCAGCCAATTTCCCGATCTCATCGCGCCGGCATCTCCGCAGGAGTTGACCCAGGCCACGTCGACGGCGCTGGCGCTGGCGCGCGGGCACGGCTTCAACCGCCGCCGGCAGATGTATTTCATGGTGCACTTGTCGACCGCGCTGGGCAGTGGTTTTGACTGCGATCCGCAGTACCGCTGGCTGCAGCCCCTGCTCGACAACCAACCGCCGATGGCTGCGGCGCAGCGCAGCCAGATCATGTGCTGGCATGTGGATGCGTTTCGGGTCAGGGCCTATGGTGGTGTTTTGGCCAGCAGCCAGGCGGCTCTGGCGCGCCTTTTGTCGGTGGACCAAACCATGCTCAGCATGGTCAGCCGCAATTTGGCGTACGAGGGGCCGCGGCTGCTCTCGTCGGTGTTCCCTCGGCGGCTGGACTTCATGGACCGGGAGGCGATGTTTTCGCTGTTGAACGCTTCACGCCATGCCGGCTTTGCCAACGCGCATGGCAGCGGTGGCGGGCCGGCACTGCTGCTGTTGCTGATGTTCTTGTTCGGCCACCGGGTGATGAGCGACCCGTTGCGCCTGTGGTTGCGGCCGCTGATCACGCCTTACCTGATGGGCGCGCCGGTATCGGTCGAAGCGATCATGCGGCGCATTTCACAGCATGCGGCGGCCAACCTCGATGCGCTGTGGAAGATCAGTGCCTGAAACGATTGCGCAGCATGCCGGCTGAACCGCCGCTGAGGATCAGTGCAGACCCGGTAGCCCCCATGGTCAGCCCGATCATCCACGCCGAAGAAGCGTTGAGGGCCTTTGACGAGGTGCCCGATCTTCGCCGCCTGCGCGCGGCTTCGACATTGCTGGCGAGCGTCAACTTGCTCTTGCCTGGCGATCCGGCGGCCAATTTGAGCCTGCGCAGCCGGACCTTGGCGATGTGGCTGGGGCTGCTGGCGCGATTGGATGAATTTTCATCGGCGCTCGGCGCGTCTGCCCCGGGTGACCTGCGGTCGCCGGCCGACCTGAACCGGCTGAGGTGGCAGTCCGAAGCGATCGACGCAGAGGTCAGCGACCTGGCCTGGCAATTTATCCAAAGGTACTACACTCCGTCGCCGGTGGATCACGACGAGCTGATGCAGGCGCTGGTCGCGGCGAATCTATCGGAATCGCGCCTGCGGTCCTTGCAGAATTGACGCTGAACGACACCTCTGGTGGTTATAGACAGGGTTCAGGCGGATTTCAGATTGATTTCCGAAAGTGTTGGTCTTAACTGCTCAAGGCAAGCCCTTGGGCCCATCCGGAGGTAAACCACGCGATGTTGCCAGAGATGCTGCGCCGACGACTTTGGCGAGAGGCCGAAGAGCACTTTGCCTATGCCGTGCTGGATGGTGCCCAGAACAAGGGGCTGCTGGACTGGCTGCACGGCCCGGACGCGCCGTCGTTCGAATGCTTGTTCAGCGGCGAGCTGGCTCCGGATATGGCCGAGATCGCCCCCTACCTGGTTCAGTTGGTGCCCGGAACGAAATTCACCGAGGAATTGATCGAGGCCGGTTGGGATGCTAACTGGGGTCTGCTTCTGGTCAGCGCCGAAGAATTGGCGGTGGTCTGGCGCCATCTGCGCAGCCATGTTCTGGTATATGGCGCCGACCTTGAGCCCATGTATTTCAGATTTTACGATCCGCGCGTCTTTCGCCACTTTCTTCCGAGCTGCGATGCCGGGCAGTTGCGCGATTTCTTCGGCTGCGTCGATTTTTTCCTCAGCGAAGCCGATGCGGCCGCCACTGGCCTGGCCGACGTGTGGTCCCTGGCCGACGGCGAATTGGTGCGCGAACAAATCGAACCGGCCTGAGCGGCCGCCCGGTTCGACCCCTTTGGACCAGCGGCGACCATTCCTGGAGCGCAACGATGGCAGGCAGACTGGAGTTTGACGTGGTGCTGGGGCGCGCCCGGCCGAATGATCTCAGGGCCGCCGCGCAGGCCAATGAGGCATGCGAGTTCCAAAGCCTGGAGATCATGGTGTTGGGGGATTTCTCTGGCCGCCCTTGTTCCGCATCCGAGCCTTGGCACGCCAAGCTCGGCGAGTCGGTCGACATCGACAATTTCGATACCGTGCTGGCGCGGATGACGGCCGGACTGGGTTGGCCACTGCCCGGCGCACAGGGCGCGCTGGTCGAGCCCGTGTTCGGGTCGATCGAGGATTTCGAGCCTGACGCGATGGTGGCGCAGTTGGCGATGTTCAAGCAGTTGCAGTCCTGGCGCGCCAGGCTGGTCGACGGCGCCAGCTTTGCGGCTGCGGCGGCGGAGTTGAGCGCCGCCGGCCTGGCCGCCATGCCAATGCAGTCGGCGCAAACAGTTGGGCCGACCAGCGCCGAGAACGACGACGCTACCCTTTCCCGCCTGCTCGGCCGGCCGCCGCAGCTTGAGGCCTCGCCACCGCTGCCGGCCAGCGCGGTTCGGCTGTCTAGCGCCTCAGCTGCTTCGGCCAAGCTTGATCCACTCTTGCGGGGCCTGCTGGCGCCCTACATCCAAGCCGATGTGGCGCACCTGCAACGGCCCATGGTCGAGGCGGTAGACCGGGCGCTCGGCGATGCGATGCGGCTGCTGTTGCGAATGCCCGCTTGGCGGTCACTGGAGTCGGCCTGGCGCTCGGTCGACCATTTCGTCCGCACGGTCGACTCGCCCCAGGCCAGGTTGACCTTGCTCGATGTCCGTGCGGACGAATTGCAGTCCGACATGGCCGAGGCCGGTGCGGATCTGTCGGCGTCGGGCCTGAACCGGGTCATCGCCCAGCGGATCCGGCGCGATGGTCAAGGCGTACGTCCGGCGCTGGTGGTGGCGCTCTACGCTTTTGGCTCCAGCGCCTCGGAGCTGGCGTTGTTGGGGGCATTGGCAGCGGTGTGCGCGCAGCAGGGTGCGGTGCTGCTGGCTTCGGCCGCCGCGCCGCTGCCACTGCCGGTGCCGGAGGTGGTGGACGGGATGGCGGCGGGGCTGGCGGCGTCAACCGGGCTGGCCCAGCCTGGCGCTGCCGAAGACCAGGCACGCTGGCAGGCGCTGCGGGCGAGCTGGATGGCCAGCCATGTCGGTCTGCTGTACCCGCGCGTCCTGGCACGCTTGCCTTATGGGCCCAAAACCCAGCCGGTGTCGTCGTTCGCGTTCGATGAACTCGCCGAGGGATTCGACCACGAGCGCCTGGTCTGGCGCGGCGCGGCCTTGGATGCTGCGGCCGTGCTGGCCTCGGCCCATGCCGAGCACGGCTGGAACTTCGACCCGAATGCCCACCGCATGTTGGGCGACTACCCCGCGTTCACCGACCGCAGCGGCGGCAGCAACCGCCCCCAGGCTGGCGCCGAGTTTTATTGCACCGAGCGTCAGGCCGCCGCGATCGCAGCGCAAGGTCTGATCGCGGTGCTCAGCGATGCCCGCTCTCCGCAGTTGCGGCTTTCGGCCTGGCGCTCCTTCGCTGCTGACGGGGCGCCGCTGCGCGGACCTTGGCGCGGATGAGCCTACCCGGGCCGACGACGCCCAGGCTTGGCCGACCTGCCCGCCTCAGGCGCAGCCAAGGGCGGGCGCGCCGCTGGCGGATTGGCGCGGCTTGGCTGCCTTGACCGAGCCGGCCTTCAGCGGGCGCTGCGCCGGCCCATGCCTCGCGGGTCGACCGCCACGGTTCGTGATCGGCTCGGGTGCTAAATTCGCGGGTTATTCGGTGGCGCCATACCCAGGGTTTGGCTTTGTCCGATGGTCAGCCCGGACTGTCGGGCGCAAGCACAGAAATCAATGACAAGAAAACGCGTCATCTGGTACGAGGGACTGTTCCTGCGGCCGCAGCACTTCCAGCAGTTGGAGCGTTCCGTCGAGATGCTGGTCGAGGCTCGTGTCGAAGGTGCGCTGGCCTTTGCCTGGGGCTTCAGTCGCCTGCAGATCGACCAAGAAGCGCTGAAGATGGGTCGCGTCAGCCTCAAGTCGGCGCGTGGCGTGCTGCCGGACGGCACGCCCTTTTCAATTCCCGAGGAGTACGCCGCGCCGCCGCCGCTGGAGTTGCCGGCCAATGTCCGCGACGCGATCATCTACCTGGCCTTGCCGGCACAGCGCGCAGGCATGCCCGACAGTGCGCTCGACGGCGGCCCGCAGGCGATGCTGGTGCGCTATGTGGCGCAGGATGCGAGCCTCGAGGACGCGGTGCTGGGGCGCCAGGACGCGGCCGAAACCAAGCTCGGTGAGCTGAACCTGCGCTACCTGGTCGAGGGCGATCCGCGCGATGCGTTCTGCAGCCTGGGCATGGTCAAGGTGGTGGAGAAACGCAGCAATGGCCAGGTCACGCTGGACGAGCAGTACATCGCGCCGTCGCTGGACTGCCGCGCCCAACCGGCGCTGCATGAATTTCTGGTCGAGGCGCGCAATCTGGTGCGCCACCGGGCCGACGCCCTGGCCGGGCGACTGAGCCAGGCGTCGCAGAACGACTTCGGCCAAGTCCAAGAGTTGCTGACGCTGCAGGTGGCCAACCGCTTTGACCCCTGGCTCTCGCACCTGGTCGAGCGTCAGCCCTTGCACCCTGAGGCGCTCTACGGCGTGCTGCTGCAATTGGCGGGTGAACTGGCCACCTTCTCCGATGGCCGCAAGCGGCGCGCCCGCGACCACGCACCCTACCGCCACGACGACCTGCGCAGCAGCTTTGAGGCGCTGCTGGCCGACCTGCGCGAACTGCTGACCGACATCATCAATCCCAAGGCGGTCAAGATCCCGCTGGTCGAGCGCGCCAAGGGCCTGTATGTGGGCACCGTGCCCGAGCTGGAACTGCTGCGCACGGCGATGTTCGTGCTGGCGGTCAAGGCGCAGATGGTCGGCGAGTCCCTGCGCCTGCGCCTGCCCAAAGAGCTCAAGATCGGCCCGCCCGAGAAGATCAAGGAGATCTCCACCCTGGCACTGTCCGGCATCGCACCCCGGCCCTTGCCAATGGCGCCGCCGCGGATGCCGTATTTCGCCGACTTTGTCTACTTCGAGCTGGACCGGCACAGCGACTTCTGGAAGTCGTTGGAGGTCACGCGCACCATGGTGCTGCACTTCTCTGGCGAATTTCCTGGGCTGCAGTTGGAGTTGTGGGCGCTGCGCCCCTGACGACAGCCGCGCGATGAGGCCATCGCCATCGCCGTCGCCGTGCCAGGCGGCTCCATCGCTTGCCCTTTGGCTTGCCCATTGCATCGTCCGCACCGAACCGGTCACCCCCCATGTCCCAACCGCCACTGCCAGAACCGCCGGACTCCGACGCCACGATCATGATCCCGCGACCCGGCGGTCGGCGCTCGGGGGCGCCCGCGCCGGTCCCTGAGTCGCCACGCCAAGACGACGGCGGCGAGACCCGCAGCCGGGCGCCGAGTCCGCGCGAGGGCGAGGCCGCAAGTGGCGATCTGGTCGGCACCAATCCCTTGCTGGCCCAGGCATCGCCGCTGCTCAATGCGGTTTCGACGATTCGCAAGACCCTGGCCCACCGCGACGCTGCCGGGCTGCGCGAAGACCTGCTGCGTGCGGTTGGCGACTTCGAGCGCGGTGCGCGTCAGGCCAACTGCAAGGCCGACCAGATCCAGATCGCCCGCTATTGCCTGTGCACCATGCTCGACGAAGCCGTCAGCCTGATGCCCTGGGGCGAAAGCTCGGGCTGGTCGCAGCGCAGTCTGCTGGTGACCTTGCACGGCGAGACCTTTGGCGGCGAAAAGTTCTTCCAGTACCTGGACAACGTGCTCGATTCTCCGCGCCGCGACCTGGACCTGCTGGAGTTGCTCTACGCCTGCCTGGCGCTGGGTTTCGAGGGGCGCTTTCACGTCATCGACAACGGTCGCAGCCAGCTTGAGGCGCTGCGCGACCGGGTCCATGCCGCGATCCGGCGCGAGCGCGGTGAGCCTGAGCGCGACCTGTCCGGTCACTGGCACGGGGTTGAGCGCACGCCCAAGCCATTGGTGCGGCGGGTGCCGCCCTGGCTGGTGCTGGCCGGCGTTGGCCTGCTGCTGTTTGTCGTGTTCGTGACCTACACGATGCTGCTTGCAGCCAAGTCCGACCCGGTCTTCGCGGCCTTGGCGGGGGTGCGTGCCGATCCGGGCAAGTACGAACCGCCGGTGGTGGCCAATGCCCCGCCGCCGCCACCGGCGCCGCCTGCGCCGCGCCTGGCACCGCTGCTGGCGGCGGAAATCGCCGCTGGACAGGTCGAAGTCTCCGAGGATGCCCAGCTCAGCCATGTGGTGATCCGCGGCGACAACCTCTTCGACCCCGGCAAGGCCGAGATCAAGACTGATCTGGTGGCCCTCATCCACCGCATCGCCCAGGCGATGGATGCGGTGCCGGGCTCGATCGTGGTCACTGGGCACACCGACGACAAGGCGATCCGCTCGCTGCGCTTTCCGTCCAACTACGAGCTCTCGCTGGAGCGCGCGCAAGGCGTGGCCAAGCAGATCAACGCCAAGCTGGCCGACCCCAGCCGGGTGCGCACCGAGGGCGCGGCCGAGGCCAGACCGATTGCCCCGAACGACACGGCCGAGGGCCGCGCCAAGAACCGGCGAGTCGAAATCAGCTTGCGTTTCGCCGTCTGACCTGATCCAGGACACCGCACCATGTGGGCAAAGCTCAAACAATTCTTCAGCAACCGTTGGGTGCTGTCGATCCTCGGTTTGCTGGTCATCGGCATGCTGGTCTGGTTCGTTGGCGACGCCGTGACGGTGGCCAACCATCGGCCGCTGGAGTCGGTGCTGTCGCGGCTGGGGTTGATCTTCGCGATCGGTGCCAGCTTTGCCGCCTGGGAGGGCTACAAGCGCTGGCGCGACTGGCGCGCCAACCGGGCCATGATCGCGGCCCTGGCTGCGGGTGGCGACAGCGGCAACGCGGCCATGTCGATGCGCGAGGTCGAGGAGCTGAAAAAGCGCTTCGACACGGCGGTGCAGACGCTCAAGACCGCGCGTTTCGAGGACAAGTCCGGCGGCCGCAACTACCTCTACCAGTTGCCCTGGTACATGTTCATCGGTGCGCCGGGCTCGGGCAAGACCACGGCGCTGGTCAATTCCGGCTTGCGGTTTCCGCTGGCCGAGAAGGGCGGCGCGGCCGCGGGCAAGGGGGTCGAGGTCAAAGGCGTTGGCGGCACACGCAACTGCGACTGGTGGTTCACCGACCAGGCGGTGTTGCTCGACACCGCCGGGCGCTACACCACCCAAACCAGCAACCAAGAGGTCGACTCCGCCGCCTGGACCGGCTTCCTGAACCTGCTCAAGCGCTTTCGTCCGCGCCAGCCGCTCAACGGCGCGATCATCACCCTCAGCATCTCTGACCTGCTGACCCAGACCGCCGAGGAGCGCGCCGCCTACGCCCGCGACGTGCGCGCCCGCATCCAGGAGTTGTACAAGACCTTGGGGCTGCGCTTTCCGCTCTACGTCATGGTCACGAAGTGCGACCTGATCGCCGGCTTCACCGAGTTCTGCGCCGACATGGGTCGCGAGGCGCGGATGCAGGTCTGGGGCATGAGCTTCGACTTCGACCCAGCCGCCAAGGTCGAGAAATCCACCGCGCAGTTCGAGGCCGAATTCGATGCGCTTATGCAGCGCCTGAACGGCCGGCTGTTCAACCGCATGGAGGAAGAGCGCGATCCGTCGCGGCGGGCCGCGATCTTCGCATTTCCGCAGCAGTTTGCCGGCATCAAGGGGCTGTGCAAATCGTTCCTCGACGATGTCTTCCAGACCTCGGCTTTTGCCGAGGAACCGATGCTGCGCGGCGTCTACTTCACCAGCGGCACCCAGGAAGGCAGCCCGATCGACCGGGTGCTGGGCAACATCTCGCGCGCCTTCGGATTGGAGCGGCAAGCCGCCGCGCCGGCCAGCGGCGCCGGGCGCAGCTACTTCCTGACCCGATTGCTCGATGACGTGGTTTTCAACGAGTCCGACCTGGGTGGCCGCAACGCGGAAATCGAACGCCGCCGCAGCCGCCTGGCGCTGGCCGGGTTCAGTGTCCTGGGCGTGGCCACGCTGCTCCTGACGGCGGGCTGGACGGTGAGCTTCGTGCGCAACCAGGCGCTGGTGTCGGAGGTGGAAAAGGCCGCCGCCAGTGCCGCCAAACTGGCCACCGCGATTCCCAAGTTGCCGCAGGGCGATGTGCGCATCGCCCTGCCGGCACTGCAAGCCCTGGGCAGCATGCCGGGCGGCGTGTCAAGCCCGGATGGGCATGTCGACCTGACCCAGGGCTTGGGGCTGTACCAAGGCGCCAAGCTGGGTTCGCAGACCGCCCGTTCGTATGCCAACTTGCTGCGCGACGCCTTCCTGCCGCGGGTGGCCCTGCGCCTGGAGCAGCAGATCCGCGAAGCGAGCTCGCCCGAGGTGCGCTACGAGGCGCTCAAGGCCTACCTGATGCTGTACGACGCCAAGCACCTCAACGCCGATGAACTGGAGGCCTGGGTGACCGCGGATTGGGCGCGCAGTGCGGAGTTGCGCGCCGACCAAACCACGCTGTCCGGGCACCTGCGCGCGGCGCTGGCGCTGAAGCCGCTGGAGTCGGTGCTGCCGATCAACCGGGGCGTGGTCGACGAGGCCCGGCGGCAGTTGGCCGTGGCCTCGCTGGCCGAGCGCGCCTACAGCCGGATCCGGCGCATCGGCGTCAGTGGGTTGCCGGATTTCAAGCTCAACGAAGCCGCCGGCCCGTCTGCGGCCTTGGTCCTGCGGCGCAACTCCAACAAGCCGCTGACCGACGGCGTCGCGGCGATGTACACCCTCAAGGGCTACAACAAGGCCTTTCATGGCTCGGCCAAGCTGATGGTCACGCGGCTGGCCGACGAGGAGGCCTGGGTGCTGGGGCCGCAGGCCGGTGGCGGCGGTCTGGCGCGCGTGCCCAAGCTGCTGGAGGATGTGCAGCGGCTGTACCTCAACGAGTACATCAAGGTCTGGGACGAGATGCTTGGCGACCTGGCGCTGGTGCGCACCGCCGACTTGCAGCAGAGCATTCAGGCGATGACCTTGCTGTCGGCCGGCGACTCGCCGCTGCGGCAATTGCTGCAGGCCGTCAGCCGCGAGACCAAGCTGGCCTCGACCCCGGTCAGCAGCGTCGAGCAGGCCGGCGCCAAGCTGCTCGACCGGGCCGCAAGTTCGGTGCGCGAGGGCATTGACAAGCTGCTCGGTGACACCACCACCGCCAGTGCGACCACCGAGCTTAAGCCCGAGGCGATGGTGGAGAAGCACTTCGAGCAACTCCACCGCATCGTCCAGGCGCCGGCCGGTTCGCCCGCGCCGCTGGACGCCGTGCTGGCCGTGCTCAAGGAGTACGAGGTGTTCCTGCGCGCCAACCAAGAGGCGGCGGCGCGCGGCACCACGCCGCAGTCCGACGCCCTGATCAAGGCGCGGATCAAAAGCGAAGCCGACCGCATGCCCCCGCCGGTCAGCGTCATCCTCAGTGGTCTGGTGGCCAGCAGCGGTGGCCAGGCGGCGCAGGCGGTCAAGGACGGCATTCAGAAGCAGTTGGCCGGCGCGGTGACGGGCCAATGCCGGCCGGCCATCGAGGGCCGTTACCCCTTTGCCCGCGGCCAGTTGACCAAAGAGGTGCCGCTGGGCGACTTCAACGCGATGTTCAAGCCTGGCGGCGTGCTCGACGGTTTTGCCAAGACCAGCTTGACGGGCGTCGTCGACATGAGCGGGCCGGTATGGCGCGTGGTCAAGTCCGACGGCGTGGCCCAACTGGACGAGACCTCGGTGGCCAACTTCCAGCGTGCGGCGGTGATCCGCGACGCCTTCTTCCCGGCAGGCTCGCCCAGCCCGCAGGTCCAGGCCGACCTGATCCTGACCAAGGCCGACGACGGCGTCGGCAAGGTGGTCTTCAAGGTCGACGACGCCGAGACCGCGCTCACCTCCACCGCCGGTGGCCAGGGCGTGCGCATCCTTTGGCCCAGCAGCCGGCCGGCGCCGCAGATTCGACTGGCGGTGCAGAACACCAAGGGGGTTGAGACCGGTTTTCTCAACTTTGACGGCACCTGGGCGCTGTTCCGCCTGATGGACGCGGCGCGGGCTGAAGGTGGCACTTCAGACCGGATGTTGATCGGCCTGACCATCGGCGACCGCAAGCTGCAGTTCGAACTGCGGTCGGGCAGCGTGCGCAACCCCTTGCGCCTGCCTGAACTGGCCTCGTTCCATTGCCCGGGTTGAGGTCGGTGATGGCGTTTGGCTTTTACGGCAAGTTGCCCAGCCAGGGCGATTTCGTTGGTCGGCGCTTGCCCTGGGAGTTCAACGAGGCCTGGGATGCCTGGATGCAGGAGGGGGTGCGCACCGCGCGTGAGCAGTTGGGCGCGGGCTGGCTGAACGCCTACTTGTCGGCGCCGGTTTGGCGGTTTCGCCTGGCCCCGGGGCTGATCGGCGACACCGGCTGGGTCGGGCTGTGGTTTGCCAGCGTCGACCGCGTCGGGCGCCACTTTCCGCTCGTGGTGGCGGCGCCTTGCCCTGCCGGCACTGGCGCGGCGCGGCTGGTGCAGGCGGTCGACGAGGCGTGGCAAAAGCTGGAAGACCAGGCCCTGATGGCACTCGATCCGCGCCTGAGTCTGGAGCAGTTCGATGCCATGGTGCTGACCCTGGCCCTGCCGCCCGCCGACGCCGCGCATGGCGATGCTGGCGACGGCGGCCCGCAGTTGCAGCAGTTGCCCAGCGACGCTCCGCCCGAGGCCGTGGCCCGGGCCTGCGACTTAGCCAACGGCGCCGCTGCGGTGTTCTTCTCCTGGGGCAGTGACAGCGTACCCGCGACCGTGCTGAGCGCTGCCGAACTCGTCACCGCCGACGCCTTCAGCGGCTTCCTGACCGGGCAATGGCCGGCCGCCTGGTCGGCTTCGGCCCCAGCCGCAAGCCCACAGCCGACAAATTGATGATGGCGCTGTTGTCGAGGCGATTCTTGCCCTTAGACTGCCAGCCGACAACGCGCCAAGAATGCGCGGCCATGCTGGGGGATGGGATGCTCGGGACGTTCAAACAAGGTCTGCCGCGTGATTGACATCGAAGCACTGGCCGCAGCCATCTCGGACGCCAATCCGGTGGGCGAGAACACCGAATACACCGCCCTGGCCGACCTCGAGCGTCTGGCCGCCGGCACCCCCGGCACGCCCGATCCCAAGACCCAGGAGATGGTCGGTGGCGAAGAGCCCAACTGGTCACAGGTCAGCGCCGCCAGCCGAGCGCTGCTGGCCAGCAGCAAGGACCTGCGCGCCGCCTGCATCCTGACCCGCGCCGCGCTGGCCACCGACGGCCTGGCCGGTCTGGGCCAGGGCCTGCAACTGATTGCCCGGCTGGCCCAGGATTTCTGGGAAGGCGTCTACCCGCAATTGGATGCGGACGACAACAACGACCCGATCGAGCGCCTCAACGCGCTGGCCTACCTGAATTCGCCCACCGGCCTGGTCGCCAGCGTTCGGCGGGCGCCGATTGTCGAATCGCGCGCAGTCGGCCGCTTCAACTGCCGCGACCTCGACCTGGCCAGCGGCCGGTTGCCTGCACCCGAGGACACGACCCCGCCAACCACAGCGCAATTGGCTGCTGCCTGGGCGACCGGAGAGCCCCTGGCCAACGCGGCCAGGGTCGAAGGCGTGGCGCTGGCGCTCAAGTCCATTGCCGAACTCGAGTCGAACTTTCGCGCCCAGACCGGTGAACGTCCAGACCTGGATGGCCTGAAGCAAGTCCTGCGTCGCCTCAACGACTACTACGGTTCGTTGGCCGAGACCGGTGCGTCCAGCGATGGCGATGCTGGCCAGACCGAGGCCGCGCCCGAATCTGGCATGGGCAGCCCGTTGGATGCGCAGGGCGCAGGTGCATCGGCAGCGGCGGCAGGCATAACCCGAATGGGTGGCTTGTCCTCGCGGGCGGACGCCGTGAGAATGCTCAAGCAGGTCGCCGATTTTCTGCGTCGCAGCGAGCCCAGCAGCCCGGCGCCGATGTTTGTCGACCGTGCGGTCAAGCTGCTGCAGATGGACTTCGCCGCGATCGTCAAGGAATTGATGCCCGATGCGCGCGATCGGATCGAATTGTTGGGTGGGGTTTCGCTGGATCCGCCGTCAGAATGAGCACGGCTGGGTCTTTCATTTCGTCAACGCATCTCTCTTGGAGCTGAACAAACATGGCCACAGGCAGCAGTCAGAAGTTCATCGGTCGCAATCGCGCGCCGCGGGTCCAGATCGAATATGACGTGGAGTTGTACGGCGCCAAGAAAAAGGTCCAACTGCCCTTCATCATGGGTGTCATGGCTGACCTCTCGGGCAAGCCCGCACAGCCGCTCGCGCCGGTCGCCGAGCGCACCTTCCTTGAGATCGACGTCGACAATTTTGACGACCGCCTCAAGGCGATGAAGCCACGGGTCGCGTTCAACGTGCCCAACACCTTGACAGGTGAGGGCAACCTCAGCGTGGACATCACCTTCGACAGCATGGAGGATTTCTCCCCCGAGGCGATCGCACGCAAGGTCGAGCCGCTGAAGAAACTGCTTGACGCGCGCACCCAGTTGAAGGATTTGCTGACCTACATGGACGGCAAGGTCGGCGCCGAAGAATTGATCAGCAAGGTCTTGAACGATCCCGAATTGCTCAAGTCGCTGGCCTCCGCGCCCAAGCCGACCGATCCGCCTGCCAATTGACCCGCACGGACCGCAACGCCACCGCTATCGAATCATCCTGGAGCACACAGATGGCCACTCAGCAAGAAACCTCCTCTGCCGCATTGGCGGTCAGCGAGCTGGACGATTTTGCGGCGTTGCTGCAAAAAGAATTCAAACCCAAGACCGACCAGGCCAAGTCGGCCGTGCAGTCGGCCGTGCACACCCTCGCGCAACAGGCCTTGGTGGGTACCGCACTGGTCTCGTCGGATGTCTTTGCGACGATTGCCTCGTTGATCGCCGCACTTGACAAAAAGCTGGAAGAGCAGATCAACCTGATCCTCCACGACGCGGAATACACCAAGCTCGAAGGGGCTTGGCGCGGGCTGCACTATTTGGTCAACAACACCGAGACCGACGCGCAGCTCAAGATCCGCGTCATGAACATCTCCAAGACCGATCTGCACAAGACGCTGAAGCGCTACAAGGGTACCGCCTGGGACCAGAGCCCGATTTGCAAAAAGATTTACGAAGAAGAATTCGGCCAGCTTGGCGGCGCACCTTATGGCTGCATCGTCGGCGACTACCATTTCGACCACAGCCCGATGGATGTCGAGTTGCTCACCGAAATGTCAAAGACCTGCGCTGCGGCCCATGCGCCGTTCATCGCCGGCGCCAGCCCGACAACCATGCAGATGGACTCCTGGCGCGAGTTGGCCAACCCACGCGATCTGACCAAGATTTTCGAGAATTCCGAGTACACGGCGTGGCGCTCGTTCCGCGAATCAGAGGATTCACGCTACATCGGCCTGGCCATGCCGCGCTTCCTCGCGCGCCTGCCCTATGGTTCCAAGACCAATCCGATCGAATCATTTGCATTCGAAGAAGAAGTCGAAGGCGAGCAGCACAACAGCTACGTCTGGGCCAATTCGGCCTACGCGATGGCGACCAACATCACCCGCGCTTTCAAGCTCTACGGCTGGTGCACGACGATCCGCGGCGTCAACTCAGGCGGCGCGGTTCCCAATTTGCCGGTACACACCTTCCCGACCGATGATGGCGGCACCGATGCCAAATGCCCGACCGAAATCGCCATCTCAGACCGGCGCGAGGCGGAGTTGGCCAGGAACGGCTTCATGCCACTGGTCCACCGCAAGAACAGCGACATGGCGGCCTTCATCGGCGCCCAGTCGCTGCAAAAGCCGGCCGAGTACGACGACCCCGACGCCTCGGCCAACGCCAATCTGGCGGCGCGGCTCCCCTACCTGTTTGCGACCTGCCGTTTCGCCCATTACCTGAAGTGCATGGTGCGCGACAAGGTCGGCGAGTTTGGCAGTGCCGCCTCGATGCAGCGCGAATTGAATGACTGGATCATGCAGTTCGTGCACGGCAGCCCCGAAACCGCCGGCCCGGAGTCACTGGCCCAGCGGCCCCTGGCCGGTGCCGAGGTGGTGGTCGAGGAGGTCGAAGGCAATCCCGGTTTCTATTCCTCCCGGTTCCGCCTCATCCCGCATTACCAACTGGAGGGCATGAACATTTCCCTGAGTTTGGTTTCCAAGCTGCGGTCCGCCAAGGCAGGTTGAAAGCTCCGGCCACGCGAGGGCGGGCCGGAATGTTGCTGTGATTGACTTTTAGGAGTTTGAAATGTCTGTAGACTTTTTCATCAAGATCGAAGGTATCCCCGGAGAATCGAAGGACGACAAGCATGCCAATGAGATCGACGTTCTGGCGTTCAGTTGGGGGGTAAACCAAGAGAGCGGCGGACACAAAGGTGGCGGGCATGGCGCCGGCAAGGCAGTTTTCCACGACCTCAGCCTGACCCACCATGTCGATGTCTCCTCAACGGCTCTGATGTACCACTGCGCCAGTGGCAAGCATATTCCCAGCGCGCTGCTGACCGCGCGCAAGGCAGGTGAAAAGCCGCTCGAATACCTCAAGATCAAGTTGACCGATATCTTGGTCACGAGTATTTCGAACGGTGGCTCGGGCGGCGAGGCCGTACAGACCGAGAACGTTACTTTGAGCTATTCGAAAATCGAGGTTGACTACACCGAGCAGAAGGCCGATGGCAGCGGCGGCCCCGCCAAGCACTTTGGCTGGGATGTGTTGAAGCACGTCAAGGTCTGAGGCCGCGACGCGCCGGGCCTGCCCTGCGAATTTTGGGGCAAGGGCCTGCGCCTGGCCGGCGCTGAACGTTGCCCGCCATTCCAGGCCAAGCTTCATGGCCCCGGGGCCACCCTGGGGCCATGAAGCCTATTCATCCGCTGGCGCCAATGTCTACGGGCCTTGAGCGGCCCGTTCTGTACCGCTCTGCAAGGCCTGCCCCACATGCCCGCGTCCTTGAACCTGCAATTCACTTCGGCCGATCCGCTCTCGCAGTTGGCCGAGCTTCAGGCCAGGATCCGCAAGGAACCGCAGCGCGTGGACCTGCGGATATTTCTTTTCCAGGTCTATTGCCTGCAAGCCGCCTGGACCAAGGCGGGCTCACAGCTTCAGGTGATCGAGGGTCTGGATGCCGATGCCCTGCCTCTGGTCCAGACTTACCGCGAAGCGCTGCGTTGCGAACTGCTGAGGCGCAGCGTCTTTGCCGGCACCCGCACGCCCTTGGTGTTGGGCGACCCGCAGGACTGGCTGGCCTGGCTGCTCGAAGCCAACCGGCTGCAGGCGCAGGGCCACCTGGACCAGGCGCGGGCGATGCGTGCCAAGGCCATGGATGCCGCACCAGCCACTGCCGGCAGCATCGATGGCGAGCCATTCGAATGGCTTGCGGACGCGGACTCGCGCCTTGGCCCGGTGCTGGAGGCGGTGCTCAATGGCAAGTACTACTGGATACCGCTGCAGCGCCTGGCCCGCGTCGAGGTCGACCCACCGGCCGACCTGCGCGACCTTGTCTGGACGCCGGTGACCCTGACCTTCACCAGCGGCGGCAGCAATGTCGCGCTGCTGCCGACACGCTATCCCGGCGCCGAGGACTTGAGCGACGACAGCCTGCGCATGTCCCGAGGCACCGCTTGGACCGCACTGGCCGACGAGGTCTGGGTGGGGCATGGCCAGCGGGTGCTGGTCACGGATCGCTCCGAGTTCGCCCTCATGGATGTGCGCCTGATCGAGTTACATAACCCCATCACGGCCGGGGCTGAACCCGAGGCGTCTGCCGATGGCTGAAGTCGCGGCCAAGGATAGGCTCTACCCCTCGCTGCTGGATCGGCTGACCGATGACGAGCCGGCCAAGAAGCAGGAGCCGGCCGAAGCCAGGGCGCTGTCGATGGACCGGCTGCGCCAATCGGTGCTGCGCGATGTCAACTGGCTGTTCAATGCGACCCAATTGGACGCAGATTTGAGCGATTACCCAGAGGTCGCGCGCTCGGTCTTGAACTATGGCCTGCCGGCGTTGTCAGGCTGCCCGGCCTCGAATATCCGGGTGGCGGAGTTGTCGCGCGCCCTGCGCGAGATGCTGATCAATTTCGAGCCGCGCTTTATTCCGGCCACCGTGCGGGTTCATGCCGAAACCAACGATGAAATGTCACACAACGTGATTGTCTTTCGGATCGAGGCCCAGCTCTGGTCCCAGCCGGTGCCGATCGAATTGATGATGCGCACCGACATCAATCTTGAGAGCGGCCAGACCCGGGTGGTTGAAAGCGCGCTCAACTGAGCCGTTTTGAAGCCCGCCGTTTCGCACCATGCACGCCAAGCTGTTTGACTATTATGAGCAGGAGCTCAAGCATATCCGCGAATCGGCGGCGGAGTTTGCCAAGGAGCACGGCAAGGTTGCCAGGCGCCTGGCGCTGAGCGATGCGGCCTCGGGTGGTGAATGTCCGGATCCGTATGTCGAGCGATTGCTCGAAGGCTTTGCATTCCTCTCTGCACGCATCCATATCCGGCAGGACGCCGAATACGCAAAATTCACCCAACACCTGTTGGAGATGGTCTTTCCGGGATACCTTTCACCGGTCCCGTCGATGATGATTGTGCAGTTGACGCCGGATTTGAACGATCCCGGCCTGGCGGCAGGACCGAAGGTTGCCCGGATGAGCACCATGCAGTCGCGGCTGGCGCCGGGTGAGCGCACCCCGTGCACCTTCCGCACTGGCCATGAGGTGCGGCTCTGGCCCCTGGAGTTGGTCAAGGCGCGCTACCAGGGGCATGTGACCGACCTGTCGGCCCAGACCCTCGAAGTGGCGCCGCGCGCCCGCGCCTGCCTGCGCCTGCGCTTCAAAGTGACAGCCGCGTTGACCGCCGACAAGTTGGCGCTCGATACCCTGACGCTTTACCTGGCGGGCAGCGACAACGTTGCCTATCGCGTTTACGAGCAACTCTTTGCCCAGTGCATTGCGGTGGCCGTCCACCAGCCCAACAAGCGGTCTGCGCATTGGATTGGCAATCTGCCCGCCGATGCGCTCGAACCGGGTGGCCTGCGGGATGACGAGGCGCTGCTCCCTGCGGTGGCTCAGAGTTTCACTGGCTACCGGCTGTTGAGAGAGTATTCGGCGATGCCCGAGCGCTATCTGTTTGCGCATCTCAACGGCTTGAACCAGATTTTGGCCAAGATCGATTCTGACGAATTTGAGCTGCTGTTCGTGATGGACCGGGTCGACACCGTTTTGGAAAAGACGGTCGCTGCCGGCAATTTCATGCTGCACTGCGTACCGGCCATCAATCTGTTTCCCAAGCAAGCCGACCTGATCGAAGTCAAGCCCGGCCAACATGAGCATCCGCTGGTTGCCGACAAGGGCCAGAAGATGAACTTCGAGATCTTCGCGATTGAGCAGGTGGCGGGCATCGACGATTCCGGGGTGCGCCGCAATAGGCAATTCAACCCGATTTACAACCAGTTTGACCAGACCAACGAGTCCGACCAGGCTTATTACGCGCTGCGGCGCGTGCCGCATTACCTGACCAAGGAGCAGACGGCGCGCGCGCGCACGGGTTATGTCGGGACCGAGGTCTACCTCTCGCTGGTCGACCGCCAGGAGTCGCCGCTGTCGGGCCAGGTGACGCACCTCTCGGTGAACACGCTGTGCTCCAACCGTGACCTGCCCATCACCCTCGATCCACGCGCACCCGACCTGTTCTCCTTCGAGGAAAGCCTGCCAGTACAGAGCATCCGCTGCGTGCGCCTGCCGACCCGGCCGATGGCGCCGGCGGTCGAGGCCGAGACGCCCTGGCGCATGCTCAGCCACCTCCAGTTGAACTACCTCTCGCTGGTCGACGGCGCCGAGCGTAAGGGTGCCGAGGGCCTGCGCGAGCTGCTGTCGCTGTACGGCATGGACCCTTTGTCGCCGCTGCACAAGCAGGTCGACGGGCTGGTCTCGGTATCGGCCCAGGCGTCAATTTGCCGGGTTCCGGTACCCGGGCCGATTGCCTTCGGGCGCGGCGTGGCAGTGGCGCTGACCTGTGATGAGCAGGCGTTCGAGGGCAGCAACATCATGGTCCTGGGCACAGTGCTGGAGCGCTTCTTGGCGCGTCACGCCAGCCTCAACAGTTTTGTGCAACTGGTCCTGTTGTCGCAGACCAGGGGCGAGGTCAAGCGGTGGAAGCCCAGAATCGGCCTGCGATCGATCACCTGAGCCTGATGCAGGCTCTGGCCAAGGCGCCCCACCGCTACAGTTTTTTCCAGGCGGTGCGGCTGCTCGAATGCGCCTATCCCGACAAGCCCAGAGTCGGCACCTCGCTGGTGCTGGCCGACGACGCGTTCCGCATCGGCCAGGAGCCCGAATTGGACTTTGCGCCGGCCACCTTGCGGGCATTCCGTCCGGCGGGTGGGCCGGGCGGGGTGCCGCTGCTGTCGGTGCGGTTCCAAGGCCTGACCGGCCCGAACGGCCCCTTGCCCCTGCATCTGACCGAAATTGCACGCGAGCGCTCGCGCCGCGTCGGCGAATCGGCTGACCACACGCTGGTGCATTTCCTCAACGTCTTTCACCACCGTTTGTTCACCCAGTTCTACCGCGCCTGGGCCGAGGCCCAGCCGACCGTCAGCCTGGACCGCGCCGACTGCGACAACTTTGGCCGCTGGGTCGGGTCGCTGGCGGGTTACGGCATGCTGTCGCTGCGGCGCCGTGACCAGGTGCCTGACGCGGCCAAGTTCGCCGCCGCCGGGCTGCTGTCGCGCAGCGCACGCAATGCCGAGGGCCTGGCGATCCTCTTGGCCAACTTCTTTCGCGTACCGGCCCAGGTGCTGCAGTGGCACCCGCACTGGCTGCGCCTGCCGGCAGACGCGCAGACCCGGATCGGCCTGGGCCAGGCCAGCGCCCAACTGGGTCGAACAGCTGTCGTCGGGCGGCGGGTCTGGGACTGCCAGAGCAGCTTCATGGTCCGGCTGGGGCCACTGACATTGGCGCAGTTCAAACGCTTCCTGCCCGGCCAGCCGAGCATGGCCAGCCTGCGGGATTGGGTGCTGAACTACAGCGGCCATGGCCTGGGCTGCACGCTGCGCCTGGTGCTGCAGCGCGACGACGTGCCCAGCACCCGCCTGGGCCGGCAAGGCCAGTTGGGCCAGACGACCTGGCTGGGCCGCAGACGCACCGCCACCGATGCCGACGACCTTGAACTGCAGGTCGTCTGAGCCCGGTTCCAAGTTTCAACAGACGGACTGCTACGCTTACTTTGGAGGAGTGAACACATGAGTGAAATCAGCCGGGTTGCCCTGTTTGGCAAACTCAACCCGATGGCCTACAAGGCCATCGAGGGTGCGACGGTGTTCTGCAAACTGCGCGGCAACCCTTATGTCGAACTGGTGCATTGGCTGCACCAGTTGGTGCAGTTGCCGGACAGCGACATGCACCGCTTGTTCAGGCACTACGGGCTCGATCCCTCGCGCCTGGCCAGTGACCTGACGACCGCGCTGGACGCGCTGCCGCGCGGCGCCACCGCGATTTCGGATTTTTCGCCGCTGATCGAAGACAGTGTCGAGCGTGGCTGGGTCTACGGCACGCTGATGTACGGTGAGGGCGCGGTGCGCACCGGCCACTTGCTGTTCGGCGCGATCAAGACGCCGACCTTGCGCAATGCCCTGTTCGCGATCTCGGGCGAGTTCCGCAAGCTCAAGGCGGACGACCTGGCCGAGAACTTTGCCAAGCTGGTCAACGGCTCGCCCGAAGAGACGCTGGGCGCGCGCGATGGCTCCAACGTCGGCGGCGGGGCCGTGCCGGGCGAGGCCAGCAGCGCGATCGCGCCGGCGCAGATGGGCAAGCAGGAGGCGCTGAAGAAGTTCACCACCGACCTGACCGCGCAAGCCCGCAGCGGCAAGATGGACCCCATCGTCGGCCGCGACGACGAGATCCGCCAAGTCGTGGACATCCTGATGCGGCGACGCCAGAACAACCCGATCCTGATTGGCGAGGCCGGCGTCGGCAAGACCGCCGTGGTCGAGGGTTTTGCCCAGCGCATCGCCCGTGGCGACGTGCCGCCGAGCATGAAGGAGGTCGAATTGCGCGCGCTCGATGTCGGCCTGCTGCAGGCCGGCGCGAGCATGAAGGGCGAGTTCGAGCAACGCCTGCGCTCGGTGATTGACGAGGTCCAGGCCAGCGCCAAGCCGATCATCCTGTTCATCGACGAGACCCACACCCTGGTCGGTGCGGGCGGCGCGGCCGGCACCGGTGACGCCGCCAACCTGCTCAAGCCGGCCTTGGCCCGCGGCACCTTGCGCACCATAGGCGCAACCACCTTCGCCGAGTACAAGAAGCACATCGAGAAAGACCCGGCGCTGACCCGGCGCTTCCAGTCGGTGACGGTGGATGAGCCCGACGAGGTGCGGGCGATCCTGATGATGCGCGGTGTCGCCTCGACCATGGAAAAGCACCACCAGGCGCAGATCCTCGACGAGGCGCTGGAGGCGGCGGTCAAGCTCTCGCACCGCTACATCCCGGCGCGGCAGTTGCCCGACAAGTCGGTCAGTCTGCTCGACACCGCCTGCGCCCGCGTCGCGGTCAGCCTGCATGCCACGCCGCCCGAGGTCGACGATTGCCGCAAGCGGATCGAAGCCCTGCAAACCGAGGCCGGCATCATTGAGCGCGAGAAGGCGATAGGCATCGCCATCGGCGAGCGCGAGGCCAATGTCCAGTCGCTGCTGGCGGTCGAGCGTGATCGCCTGGGTATTCTTGACAAGCGCTGGGCCGACGAGAAGACGCTGGTCGACGAACTGCTGGCCCTGCGTGCCAAGCTGCGCGATGGCAAATTGCCGGTCGAAGGCACCGGCAGCACGCTGGAGGCCAACGCCGGCACGGCGATCAGCGCCGGTGATCGTGAGGCGACGATGCAGCGGCTGCGCCAGGTGCAGGCCAGCCTGGCCGAGTTGCAGGGCGAGAGCCCACTGATCCTGCCGACGGTGGATTACCAGGCGGTGGCTGCGGTGGTCGGTGACTGGACCGGCATCCCTGTCGGGCGGATGGCGCGCAACGAGATCGAGACCGTGCTCAAGCTGCCCAGCCTGCTGGCGCAGCGCGTGATTGGCCAGGACCACGCGATGGAGATGATCGCCAAGCGCATCCAGACCTCGCGCGCCGGGCTGGACAACCCGAACAAGCCGATCGGCGTGTTCATGCTCGCCGGCACCTCGGGCGTCGGCAAGACCGAGACCGCGCTGGCCTTGGCCGAGGCGCTATACGGCGGCGAGCAGAACCTGATCACCATCAACATGAGCGAATACCAGGAGGCCCACACCGTCTCCTCGCTCAAGGGTGCGCCGCCGGGCTATGTCGGCTATGGCGAGGGCGGCGTGTTGACCGAGGCGGTGCGGCGCAAGCCGTATTCGGTGGTGCTGCTCGACGAGGTCGAGAAGGCCCACTCCGATGTCCACGAGCTGTTCTTCCAGGTCTTCGACAAGGGCTGGATGGAGGACGGCGAGGGCCGCCGGATCGACTTCAAGAACACCCTGATCCTGCTGACCACCAACGCCGGCACCGAACTGATCGCCGGCATGTGCCAGGACCCTGACCTGATGCCCGAGCCCGAGGGCATGGCCAAGGCGCTGCGCGAGCCGCTGCTGAAGGTCTTCCCCCCGGCCCTGCTGGGCCGCTTGGTGGCGATCCCCTACTACCCGCTGTCCGACGTGATGCTGGGCCAGATCGTCAAACTGCAATTGGGGCGGATCAAGAAGCGGGTCGAGGCGCGCTACAAGATCCCGTTCAATTGCTCTGACGAGGTCGTCAAGTTGGTGGTCTCGCGCTGCACCGAGAGCGAGTCCGGCGGGCGCATGATCGACGCTATCCTGACCAATACCATGCTGCCCGAGATCAGCCGCGAGTTTTTGAACCGGATGATGCTGGGCGAACCTATCACCCAAGTCGACGTCGGTGTTACCGACGGCGAGTTCAGCTACGCCTTCGGCTGAAGGCGCTCGCCCCCCACTGGTCCATGACACCGTCCCTCAAACAGGAGTAGTTGCCAATGAACGCGCCCGCTGATCTGCACCACCACCTGCATGGCCACCACGGCCACCACCCCCACCATCCGCATGCGGGCAAGAACCCGCACCACGGGATCAGCCACCCACACCATGGGTCGCACCATCCCGACCACGGCAAGCTCCACCCGCACCACGGCAGGCACCACCCGCACCATGGCGCCCACCATCCCTACCATGGTGTGCACCATCCGCACAACCACCACGCCCACCACGGCCACCACCCGCACCACGCCCACCACCTGCACCCGCACCACCGCCACGAGCATGCCCTGCACCCGCACCACCGGCATGTGCATGGCCACCACCACCATCACCATCCTGGCCGCTATCCCTACCGGCCGCACCATGGCTTGGGCGGCGGTTGAGATACGGCAGCGGCGACGTGGCAGGGCTGGCTGAGGCGCCCGGGACTGACAGCTCGGATAATCGTTTCAGGGTAATCGGCAGGCGGATTCTGACTTTTTGGGTGATGCGCGATGTGGGCCGCTGAAAAATCTGTGGCCTATTTGAACCAGCATGCCAAGCCTCACAGCCTTGGGCGCTGCGCTGAATTTGTCCGATTGGCGATCGAAGCCGGTGGCGTCAAGCTTATTCATCACTTCTCGGCTAAGGATTATGGCAGCAGTCTGCTGCGGGTGGGTTTCAAGTCAATCGACCATCCTATCACCCATTTTACGCCGGGCGATGTCGCGATTATTCAACCGATCCCGGGCCATCCCCATGGTCACATGACAATGTACAACGGGAGAATTTGGATTTCCGACTTTCATCAACCCCATGGCTTGTACCCCGGACCGACTTACCGAAAACTGAAGCCAAGATTCGATATTTACCGCTACCAACTGGTGATCGCAGCGCCGCCGGGCAAGACGCTACTGCACGGCGTACAACTGGCATGAACAACGGCGCCTGTGTTGTGAGCGCGCCAGACTTTCCGGCGGTGGCGCGGCGGGTAATAGTGCTGTGTTGCCGGCAGCTCATTCGAGTGATGCTCATTGCCGGCATGGGCATAGCAGGAATTGGGCTGGCCCAAGCCGACACTGGCAATGGCTCCGGTCATGCCACTCGAGCGGCGCCGGGGCCCGAACGTGTGGCGCTCGAGTTTTATAGCTGGTATCTGGCCCGCCTGGCCGCCAATCAAGATCCACTGGCCGACCAACCGGCGCTCATGGCCAAGTATGTGGCGAAGGCTCTGCTCAAGGAAATCAAGAAGAAGATGGAGAGCGCGGACGGTCTCAATGCCGATTATTTTATCCAGGCCCAAGATTATTCAGATGGCTGGTTGGGCGCGGTTTTTGTAAGTAACCTTCAGATCAACGGAAACTCGGCAACTGCCCAACTTGTGCTTGGCCGACTCGAGCCCGACGTGTATCGTCTGAGCTTGAAAATGCTGCTGGAGCAAGGAACTTGGAAAATTCTCGCGGTGGCCCGCCGGGCGCGTTGAGCGAGTTTGGCCCGACCACACGCTGAACCTCTAGGCCCACCATGCCCATTCAAGTCGTCAACACCGCGCAACTGATGTGCAGCCAGGGCATAGCGCCGGGCACCTTGATGGTGTTGCCGCTGAACCGGGTGATGTCGGGCAACCAGCCGGCGGCGAACATCATGGACCACAAGCCGATGATGAACATCATGCCCTTCGGCATGTGCCGCAGCCCGGCCAACCCGACTGTCGCCGCAGCCACCGCCGCTGCGATGGGGGCCTTGACCCCGATGCCCTGCGTGCCCAACACCCCGGCGCCCTGGATACCCGGCGCGCCGACCGTGCTGATCGCCAACATGCCGGCGCTGGACAACACCTGCAAGCTGATGTGCATCTGGGCGGGGGTGATCCAGGTCACGAACCCGGGGCAGATGACCCACATGATTCCCTGAGCCGCGCAGTCCGCACCCGACCGCAGCTTCCTGCCATGTTCATTGCGCAAGCCCAGATCGACGCCATCGGCCGGACACGTGGACAGGACTTCGTCTCGCGCCTGGATCCCTTGCTGTGCGCCCACAGCGATGCCTATGCGGCGCTGGAGCGGCAGCGGCGGACGGCGGCCCTGCTCGCGGCGGTGGCCCATGCGCAGCGACTGGGCATCGCCGAGGAACTCAACATCGGCCTGTTCGTGCTGGCCTTGATCGTTTTTGGCCAGGCGGCACTGCGCCAGCCCGAGCCGCAGGCCATCCTGGACGACGCCAACCGCAGCGGCACGGCCAAGGTCTACCAGCTGTGGCATTGGTGCCGGCAGCAGCACCCGCAGGCGGCGATCTTCGCGCCAGAACCGCAGCCGATCTGAGCCGCCATGGACGACGCCCATCCCATACCCGCCGCAGTGCGCGATTCCTTCAGCAGCGCGCTGTCGTCGTCGGCGACGCCCGCTGCCCAGACGCTGCCCTGCGGCAAGCCCGTGCCCACCCCGCTGGCCACCGCCGTGCCCTGCGACCTGGAGTGCATGGAGGTCACGGTCAGCACCGAAGGCGGCACCCCGGCCTCGGTCTTCCTGCCGGTGGTGCAAGGCGGCATGCCGCGCAGCGAGACGGTGGATGTGGTCTGCGGCGTCAGGCCGTTTCAGAATGCCGGCGAAGGCCAGGGCAGCGATCCCAAGTCGATGCGCCTGCGCCGCAATCCGGCCACGATCAAGGTCCGCTCGACCTATGCCGCCAGTTGCGGCCAGCACGGCCACCCCTCGATCCGGATCGAACCCGCTGACGGCGACGAGGCGATCTGCAAGCCGCAGACGGTGGCCGGCAGCTCGGCCTCCTTCGAGGCCTTTCGCCTGCGTACCAGCGTCGAGCGGAGCAAGCTCTGGATCGATGGCGGCCCGATCCTGGGCGCAGTGCGGCTGCTCTGGACCTTCATCGAGGACGACGCCACGGCCTCGGTGACGGTCAGCAGCACCTCCTGCGGCATCCGCGCCAGTGGTGCCTGCGTGCAGACGCTGTCGACCACGGTCGCCCTGCACTCCGAGGAAGAACTGGCGCTGGTGTTCAAGATGCCGCCGCTGGGCGGGGTGTCACGCAAGTCCGAAGGCAAGACGAAAGCCACTTCGGGCGAATCGCTGGTCGACGACAAGGGTGAGAAGCAGGCCGCCAAGGACGGCTACACGAAATCCGAAGTGACCCGCGGCCAGGCCGCGTTGGGCTATGTCGAGACCTCGGAGTCGGAGTTCAAGGGGGCGGACGGCAAGCCGTCGAAGACGTCCACCCGCATCGACGCCGACTGGGACCAGGGCGATGTCTCCAGCGCCGGCTACCGCGACGGCGGAGCCTGGGCGCTGAAAGCGGAGAAGAAGCACTCCGGCGCCCTCAACTACCTGACCCAGCGCGGCTTCGAGTTCACCCTCAAGCACAACGGCCAGGAAATCGGCCTGGACGGGATTCAGAAGTTCGCCGAGTCCTGCGCCAGCATCCTCAAGGCCATAGACCACTTCCGGGAGCTGTGGGAGGCCGGGCCGGGGGTCAAGGTGGCGGTCGGCTGGAGCACCTCCTGGCAGTTGCAGTTCCTGCAGATCGATTGCTCGGCCAAATGGTCGCGCAAGGTCGGCAAGGGCGGCGCGCGGCTGAGCCGCCACCGTGAAATCACCGCCAGCGTAGCGCCGGTGGCGGGCAGCGCCACGGCGGCGTTCGGCATCAGCGTCGTCGTCGAGCGCCTCACACTGGAGTGGTTGGCTGTGGACTTGAAGGTGTCGCTCACCCTCAAGGGCAGCGTCAAGGGCAGCCTGAGCTGGCAATCCGAGAAGAAGGACGATGGCAGATGGTCGAGCGCCCCCGCACGCAAGTCGGTCGGCGGTGTGGTCGGCCTGACGGGCATGGCGACTGGCACGGTCACCATGGTGGGACGGAAGATCGGCTGCGTATTGGCCGTGGACTCTGGCCTGGTTGTCGAGGGCGAGTTGAGTACCGAGTCGGCGATGTCCTTCCAGAAGGGCGCGATCAATCTCAAAGCCGTGGTCGTCAGGATTTCGGTGTTCATCGGCTCGACCGATGAGGCCGACTACACCTACGAGCAAGAAGTGTTCGCTGCCATGCCTGTCTACACCTACCCGCCGGCGCCCGCGACATGAACAAGATCATCCACGCCGCCATGACGGTGGCCGGCATCGACGCCCGCTTCCTGGTCAACGACATCGCGGTCGCCAACCTCCGCCACCGCCGCTCGACCTTCTCTGCCCTGCCGATCCATGAGTTCCTGGTCGAGGGCGAGAACACGCTGCAGATCGTCCGCACGGATGCGCCCAAGGAGGCTGAGTCCGAGCCCGGCGACGAGCTCTTCGCCAGCCTCACGCTGGCCGGCTTCGCGGTCGGCGAGCAGCCCGGCGTAGACCCGGGCGACCGGCTGTCGACGCTGCGTCTGAGCATCGCCACGCCGGCTGCGCCGACTGCGCCGACTGCACCGGGTGCCCCAGTTGCACCGGTTGGCGCCTCGGTCCAGGGCAAATTTGCCCTGCCGTCCTGGCCACACCCCTGGTCCTGGGCGGCTTTGCCGGCGTTTGACTGGAGCGGCGCCAAGGCGGTGGCCCTGGTGGCGCAGTACCTGCGTGCCTTTGCCGACAAGTTCCAGCAGGGCGACTCGGCCTGGTTGCTGGCCGAGTTGCAGCAAAAGATGGGCGACTACTGCCGCGCCTACGGCATCGACTACACCGGCGAGGCGGCGGAGTTCAGCGCCCGCATGGGCCGGCGGATGGCCGACCCAAGCTTCAAAACGATCCCCTTTGCCGACGCCGACCTGGCCCTGCAGGCCTGCGCCCAGGGTCGGCTGGTCGAGTGCACGGTCAAGACCGGCGAGCCGGCGATGCGCTGGCACGATGCCCGGGTCGGCGACCGGGGCACGATGGTGCTGCGCCTGGGCTATGCCGACCGCCGCTTGCGGGTGTTCAGATAGCCTGCGCCGGCACCCCGGTTCCCCCCCAACTGACCCTGCAACATGCACCCCCAACTTCAGCGCCAGACCTTGGGCGACCTGCTGCGCCGCAGCGCCGCCCGCCACCCGCACAAACTTGCGATCCGATGCGGCGCCACCGACTGGAGCTACCGCGAATTCGACGCTGTGTGCAACCGCCTGGCCGCCGGTCTGGCGGCTCAAGGGCTGGGCGTGGGCGAGCGGGTGGCGGTGATCGCGCGCAACTCGCACGGCTTTGCGGCGCTGCGCTTTGCCCTGGCCCGACTCGGCGCGGTGATCGTGCCGATCAACTTCATGCTCACCGCCGACGAGGCGCGCTTCATCCTCGGCCACAGCGGCGCCAGCCTGCTGTGTGTCGATGGCGACTTTGCCGCGCTCGGCGCCGAGGCCGCGCGGGGCACGGCCGTCCGGCGCCTGGTCGGTTTGCCGAGCGAGCACTCGAGCGCGCCGCTGCCGGGCACGGTTGACTTCGCAGCCCTGCTCGCGCATGCGCTGCCGACGCCCGTGCCCAGGCTGGACGACAGCATGCTGCTGCAGATCATCTACACCAGCGGCACCGAGTCGCGGCCCAAGGGCGCGATGCTCAGCCACGCGGCGGTGATCGCCGAATACGTCACCTGCTTGGTCGACGCCGAAATCGCTGAGGGTGACGCGATCCTGCACGCCCTGCCGCTGTACCACTGCGCCCAACTCGATGTCTTCTTCGGCCCCGGCATTTACGTCGGCGCGAGCAACCTCATCACCGGCACGCCGACCCCTGACAGGCTGCTGGCGCTGATGGCGGCCAACCGCACGACCTCGTTCTTTGCCCCGCCCACGGTCTGGATCGGCCTGCTGCGCTCGGCCGCGTTCGACGCCACCGACCTGTCGGCACTGCGCAAGGGCTACTACGGCGCCTCGATCATGCCGGTGGCGGTACTGCGCGAGATCCAGGCCCGCCTGCCCCAGCTTCGGCTGTGGAACCTCTACGGCCAGACCGAGATCGCGCCGGTGGCCACCGTGCTCAAACCCGAGGACCAATTGCGCAAGGCCGGATCGGCCGGCAAACCGGCGCTCAACGTCGAGACCCGGGTGGTCGACGACGAGATGCGCGACGTCGCGGTTGGCCAGGTCGGCGAAATCGTCCACCGCTCGCCGCAACTGCTGTCGGGCTACTTCGACGACCCCGAGCGCAGCGCCGCCGCCTTCGCCGGCGGCTGGTTCCACAGCGGCGACCTGGCCACGCTCGACGACGAGGGCTACATCACGGTGGTCGACCGCAAGAAGGACATGATCAAGAGCGGTGGCGAGAACGTCGCCAGCCGCGAGGTCGAGGAGGCGATCTACAGCATTGCCGGCGTCAGCGAGGTCGCCGTCATCGGCTTGCCCGACCCGCGCTGGATCGAGGCCGTCACCGCCGTGATCGTGGCCAAGGCCGGTGCCAGCCTGACCCCAGAGGGCGTGATCGCCGCCTGTGCCGGCAAGCTGGCCGGCTACAAATGCCCGAAGCGGGTGATCCTGGTCGATGCCCTGCCCAAGAACCCGAGCGGCAAGCTGCTCAAGCGCGAATTGCGCGAGCGCCTTGCCCGGCCTGAGCCGGCCGGGTCGACCGCGACCCTGGCGCCATGACCCTGGTCCCGGTCGCCCGACGCGCCTGGGCGCTGCTGCGGGTGCCGCTGTACTTGCCGCTGTTCTTGCCACTGTTCTTGCCGGCTTGGTTGGGGTTTGCGGCAATGCTCGGACCCAGCGGCGCCTGGGCCTGCGACTGCTTCTCGTCCGAGATGCGGCTCAAGACCGCCAAAGACACCCTGGCCCTGGCGCACTTGGCCGCTTTCGGTCAGATCGCCACGCTGAACGCCGACGGCAGCGCGGTGTTCAGCGTGCTCGAAGCCTACAAGGGGACCGAAAAGGGCGGCGCCATCGTGGTCGCCGCGGGTCCAGACCGTTGCGCCGAGAGGCGCCCCAAATCGGGCCAGCAGTTGCTGTTGCTGGCTTTCGACGGGCCGCCAGATGCCTGCGGTGTCTACCCCGCAGACAACTTCCTGGTGAAGGAATTCAGGGCTTTGTCGACCCGCTGAGGTTGCCGCGCCGCGCGCTGGCCGCTGGCCGGTCGTCCAGCGTCGGCGGCTGCCGGGCGAACCGCAACGCCACCTGCGCCCCGCCCAGCGGGCTGCTGCCTATGACCAGGGCTGCGCCATGCAGGTCGGCGATCTCGCGCACGATCGCCAGGCCCAGGCCGCTGCCCTGGGCGTGCAGCCGGCCATGCTGGCCGCGGACGAAGCGCTCCTGCACCGCCTCGCGTTCGTTCGGCGCGATGCCGGGGCCGCTGTCATCGACACGCAGGACCGGCGGTTCGGCCTCGACGCTGATCATCACCTTGCCGCCGGCCGGGGTGTAGCGCAGGGCGTTGTCGACCAGGTTGGCGAGTGCCTCGCCCAGCAGGTCGGGCTGGGCGGCGATGCGCACGGGCTGCGCGGGGGCGACCAGTTCCAGGTCGATCTGGCGGGCCAGCGCGGCGTCAATTTCGGTCGCGCCGACATCGTGGGCCAGCGCCACCAGGTCGGTCGGTTCGTGGTCCAGATCGTGGGCCGCCTCGGGGTCGAGCCGGCCCAGCACCAGCAGTTGCTGCAGCAGCCTGGCGCTGCGCTGGGTGGTGGCCTGCAACTCGGCGATCACCGCCCGCGCCGAGGCCAGGTCGGCCGCCTCCGCTGCCCGCGACAGGCCGAGTTGCAGCCCGGCCAGTGGGGTGCGGATCTGGTGTGCGGCGTTGGCCGAGAAGCGCCGCTCGCGCGCCAGCATCTGCGCAATCCGCGCCAGCAGGTCGTTCAAGGCGGTGGCAAAGGGCAGCAGCTCGCGCGGCACGTCGTCCAGGCTGATGGCCTGCAGCGAGGCCTGGGACAAGGCGTTCCAGCGCTGCGCGATGGCCTGCAGCGGCAGCAGGGTACGGCGCAGCGCCAGCACGATCGCCAGCGCAGCGGTCAGCACCAGCAGCGTCAGCGGCAGCAGCATCCATTGCAGGTCGTGACGCGCGCCGTCACGTTTGAACGTTGTCTCGGCCACCAGCACCGTCGCCGGCTCGCCGCCGGGGTTGGCCACGCTCACGGCAGCCACCCGCACGCGCCGGCTGTCGTAGGCGGCGTCGTAGGTGCTGCCGCCGCTGTGCTGGGTGCTGCGCATGCCCTGCGCCGGTATGCCAGGCTGGCCGGCGACATGGCGGCCGCCCTGCACCACGCCGAAGTAGATCCGGTCGACCACGTCGTAGGCGAGGATGGCGCGGGCGTCGTCGCCCAACTGCAATTGCGCACTGCCGGCCTCGAACTGCACCTGCCGGGCCAGCGCCTGGGCCGCGTCCAGCAGCCAGTGGTCGAAGGTGCGGTCGGTCAGCCACTGGGCGCTGGCCAAGCCCAGGGCACCGGTGGCGGCGACGATCACCAGCAGCGGCGCCATCAGCCGCTGTAGCAGCGGGCGCAGCAGGCTGGACGAGGCCTTGCGTTTCATGGTGCCTTGGCGTCGGCGCGGCGCAGCGCCAGCAGGTAGCCAAAGCCGCGCAGGGTGCGGATCTCCAGGTCAGAGCCGGCCAGTTTGCGGCGCAGACGCGAGATGTACAGCTCGGCGGCGCTGTCGTTCAACTCCAGGTTGCGCTCGGCCAGGGCCTCGACGAGCGCCCGCTTGGGCAGCAATTTCGGGGCGCGCAGTGCCAGCAGGCCGAGCACCTCGAACTCGCGCGGCGACAGTGCCAGCGGCGCGCCGGCCAGCGTCGCTTCGCCCTGGTCACCGAGCCACTGCAAGGTGCCGAAGCCCAGCCGCTGCGGCGGGTTGCTGGCCGCGGCGCTGCCCAGAAGGCTCGCGCTGCGGCGCAGCAGCACTTCGACCCGGGCCTCCAGCTCATCGGTGGCAAAGGGCTTGACCAGGTAGTCGTCGGCGCCCTGGCGCAGGCCCTGGACCCGGTCGACCACCCGGTCGCGCGCGGTCAGCACCAGCACCGGGGTTTGCCGGTCGCGCTGGCGCAAGCCGGCCAGCCAGGTCAGGCCGTCGCCATCGGGCAGGCCCAGGTCGAGCACGACCAGGGCGATCCGCGTCGGCCCGTCGCAGGCGGCACTGGCCTCGGCCAACGTGGCGGCGGTGTGCACCGCCCAGCCACGCGCGCGCCAGCGCTGCGAGAGCTCGCGCGCAATCGTGGCGTCGTCTTCGACCAGCAGCAGCATCGGACGGCGATTGTCCGGGCTTGGGCAGTCGCGCGGACAGCTTGTCGATAGCTTGGCCGCGTAGCCTGCCTGACCTACCGACCCGAGCTACCGACCTGAGCTACCGACCTGAGCTGTCTTTGCCGTGCCTGCCTGCCACCCCTTCGTCCGCCGTGCCGCCGTCCTCACCGGCCTGTTAGCGCTGCTCCAGCCCAGCCTGGCGTGCCCGCCACCGGGGCTGGCGCCGTGGTCGACACTGACGATCGCCGCTGCCCTGGCCCGGGTCAGCGACTGCCATCCCGATGTCCGCGCCGCCCGCGCCGCGCTGGTCGCCGCGCAGGCCGACACCCGCACCGCCAGGCAGCGGCCCAACCCGAGCCTGACCATCACCGCCGGCAACCTCGGCAGCGGCGGGTTGGGCGCTGGCACGCTCTGGGCCAAAACCTTTGACCACCAACTGCGGCTGGACCAACTGGTCGAGCGCGGCGGCAAGCCGGGGTTGCGCCGCGCGGCGGCCGATGCCTTGCAGGACGCCGCCGCCGCTGATGTCGGCGAAGCCCAGCGCCAGGCCAGGCTGGCGCTGAGCCGTGGCTGGTTCGACCTGCGCGCCGCCGCCGCCCGGCGTGAACAGCTCGCTGCGTCGGTGGCGTTGAACGCCGAGTCGATGCGATTGCTCGCGCAGCGCGTCAAGGCCGGCGACGCCGCACCGCTGGACGCGACCCGCTTTGCCCTCGACGACAGCCGCGCCCAGGCCGATCTGGCCCAGGCCGATGCCGACCGCCGCAGCCTGGCGCTGCAATTGGCCTTGGCGCTCGGTGGCGGCGCTGCCGACGCGGCCGATCTGGCAACCGCCGTCGCCGCCGCGCCGCCCTACACCCCGGCCACCGCCGAGGCTGAGGCTAAGGCTGAGCCGGCGCCGGACCGCCGCGCCGACATCGTCGCCGCCCTGGCGCGCGTGCGCGCGGCCGAATTTGCCCGCGACCTGGCCGCCTCGCTGGCCACCCGTGACATCAGCGTCGGCATGCAGCTCGACCATTGGCCGAACAGCGCCGCCAGCCCGGCGGGCACCGGCAACACGGTCTCGCTGTCGGTCAATTTCCCGCTCCTCAGCCGCCATGCCTACCAAGGCGAAGCGGCGCGTGCCCAGGCCGATCTGGCGACTGCGCAAGAGGCCTTGCGGCGGGCCCGCGAGACGGCCTTGGGCGACCTGGCCCGCAGCCAGGCGCTGGCCCTGGCCGCGAGCGAACGCCAGCGGCTGGTGGTCGAACAACTGGAGCCCGCTGCCGAGCGTGTCGCCAGCGGCGCCGAACTGGCCTGGCGCCACGGTGCCAGCAGCGCGCTTGAGCTGCTGGAGTCCCGCCGCAGCCTGCGCGCGGTGCGCATCGAGCGCGTCAACGCCGATGCCGAGGCCGCCAAGGCGCAGGCCGAAATCGTCGCCGCCCGCAGCAGCTTTGATGGCCTGATCGCACCATGATGAACCTACCGCATTCAAACCTGGGCTGGCTCTGCCTGGCCAGCGCACTCTGGCTGGCCGGTTGCGACAAGCCGGTCCCGCCCAAGACCGAAACCCCACCGGCGATTGCCGGCGCGGTCGTCAGTTTTGCCGGCGCCCAGGATCCGGCCGGCCTGCGCGTGGCACCGTTGCTGGCCGGTGCCAACGTTCAGGTCACGCTGCCCGGCCGCCTGGCCTGGGACGAAGACCGCACGGTCCGCCTGTTCGCCCCCTACGCTGGTCGGATCGAGCGCCTGCGCGCGGCGGTCGGCGACCCGGTCGGTGTCGGCCAGGTGCTGGCCGAGATCAGCTCGGCCGATGTCGGCGCGGCGCAGGCCGATCTGCACAAGGCCCAGGTCGACCAGGCGCTGACGGCCAAGGCGCTGGCGCGCAGCCGCGCGCTGGCCGATGCCGGGGTGATCGCCCGCAAAGATCTGGATCAGGCCGAAGCCGACGCCGCGCGCGCTGCCGCCGAAGTCGCCCGCGGCCGGGCCCGGCTGGCGCAGTACGGCATCGCCGCCGAGGCGGTGTCGCAGTCGTTTGCCCTCAAGGCGCCTCTGGCCGGCGTGGTCGTCGAGCGCAACAGCAACCCGGGCGCCGAGGTCCGCACCGACACCGGCGGCGCGCCGCTGTTCACGCTCAGCGATCCGCGCAGCCTGTGGGCCACGCTGGACCTGGACGAAAGCCAGTTGGCCCTGGTCAAGCCGGGCCAAAAGCTGCAACTCGCCACCGCCGCCTGGCCCGACGAGCATTTCGAGGCGGTGGTGATGACGCTGGGCGAATCGGTCGACCCGGCCTCGCGCACCGTCAAGCTGCGGGCCCGGGTTGCCAACCCGCAGCGCAAGCTCAAGGCCGAGATGTTCGTCAGCGCCCAGCTCGGCGTCGCCGACAGCTTGCCACGGCTGCCGGCCGATGCGGTGTTCCTGCGCGGCACGGCGCAGTCGGTGTTCGTGCGCTTAGGCCCTGGCCGCTTTGAGCGCCGCGAGGTGCAACTGCGGGCTGCCGGGCCGCAGTACTGGGCGGTGGTCAAGGGCCTGCCAGCAGATGCCCAGGTGGTGGTCGGCGGGGCGCTGTACCTGAACCAGTTGCTGGACGTGACGCCATGATGGCCACTTGCGGTTCCAGAGCGGTGGTCGAACGCTGCTGCCCGGGGCCTGGCCAATGAACAAACTGGTCCAGTTCGCGCTGCGCCAGCCGCTGTTCGTCTGGTTGGGCCTGGCGCTGTTCATCGGCGCCGGTGCGGTCGCTTTCCAGAATCTGCCGGTCGAGGCCTTTCCCGATGTCTCGGACACCCAGGTCAACGTGATCGCGCTGTACCCGGGGCGGGCCGCCGAGGAGGTCGAGAAGCAGGTGACGATCCCGATCGAGATCGCCCTGACCGGCATCCCGAACACGGTGCGGCTGTTCACCCACACCCAGTACGGCCTGACCTTCACCATGGTCACCTTCGACGACAAGGTGACTGACGCCAGCGCCCGCCAGCAGATCCTTGAGCGGCTGCGCTCGGTCGACCTGCCGCCCGGGGTGCAGACCGATGTGCCGCCACCCTCAACCGCGATTGGCGAGGTGATGCGGTTCCGTCTGCGTGGCGACGGCTACACCCCGCGCGAGCTGCGCGAGCTGCAGGACTGGGTGGTCGAGAAGGCGCTGCGCCAGGTCAGCGGCGTGGCCGACCTGGTGACCATGGGCGGGGCGATCAAGCAGTACGAGGTCAACCCCGACCTGGCACGGCTGCGCGACCGCAAGCTCAGCTTGGGCCAGCTCTACACCGCCCTGCAGCGCGCCAATGCCAATGCCGGCGGAGGCGCGATGACGCAGGGGCGGCAGCAGTTCCTGGTGCGCTCATTGGGCAGCTTCAGGTCGTCGGCGGACATCGAACGGGTGGTCATCGCCGAGGTCAACGGCACGCCGGTGCTGGTGCGCGATGTCGCCCGAGTGCGGGTCGGCCAGCTCCCGCCGCAGGGCCTGGTCGGCCAGGACGGCGAGGACGACATCGTCAACGGCATCGTGGTGATGCGCAAGGGCGAGAACCCGTCAAAACTGCTGGCCGGGGTGCGCGCCAAGATCGAGCAACTCAACCAGCGCGGCCTGCCCGAGGGCGTGCAGATCGTGCCCTATTACGACCGCACCTGGCTGATCAGCAAGACCCTGGCGACGGTGTTTGTCAACCTCAGCGAAGGCGCGCTGCTGGTGACGCTGGTGCTGTACTTGTTCTTGCAGAACCTGCGCGCTGCGGCGATCGTGGCGGCGGTGATCCCGCTGTCGCTGCTGGCGACCTTCCTCGGCCTGACGGCGGTCGGCATCCCGGCCAATCTGCTGTCGCTGGGGGCGATGGATTTCGGCATCATCGTCGACGGCGCGGTGATCGTGGTCGAGAACATCTTCCGCCGCCTGGGCGAGTTGAACGAGACCCAGATGAAGTCGGCGGCGCAGCGCCTGAAGGCGGTGCTGCGGGCGACCATCGAGGTCGGCCGGCCGACCCTGTTCTCGATGGTCATCATCATCGCCGCGCATCTGCCGATCTTCACCCTGCAGCGCCATGAGGGCCGGATCTTCAGCCCGATGGCCTGGAGCGTGACCTCGGCCTTGGTCGGCTCGCTGGCGCTGGCGCTGACCCTGGTGCCGCTGCTGTGCCTGAAGCTCTTGCGCAGCAAGATCCCGCACGACGACAACGCCCTGGTGCGGGCCTGCAAGCGGCTGTACACGCCGGCACTCGAAGGCGCCTTGCATCGCCCGCGCCTGGTGATGGCCCTGGCCCTGCTGGCATTGGCCGGCGCGCTGGCGCTGGGCACCCGGCTGGGCTCGGAGTTCCTGCCCGAGCTGGACGAGGGCACGATCTGGGTCAATGCCACGCTGCCACCGTCGGTCTCGCCCGAGGAGGCCAAGCTGTCGGCCCGCAACATCCGCATGGCGCTGCGCAGCGTGCCCGAGGTCGGTACCGTGGTCAGCAAGGTCGGCCGGCCCGACGACGGCACCGACCCGAAGATCTTCAACGGCTTCGAGGCCTTCGTCGAGCTCAAGCCCGAGGGCCAATGGCGCGCCGGCATGACCAAGGCCAAGCTCGTAGAAGCGATGGACGAGGCCTGCAGCAAGCTGCCCGGTATCGATGTCTCGTTCTCCCAGCCGATCCGCGACAACGTGCTCGAGAGCATCTCGCAGATCGACGGCCAGATCGTCGTCAAGGTCAAGGGCGATGACCTGGCTCAGCTCGGCGCGCTGGCCACCAAGGTGGTCGCGCTGGCCCGCGCTACACCCGGGGTGATGCGCGCTTTTATCGACCGCGACGGGCAACTGCCGCAGCTCAAGATCGAGATCGACCGCGACGCCGCCGCGCGCTACGGCCTGAACGTCGGCGACATCCAGGACGTGATCGAGACCGCCGTGGCGGGCAAGGCCAGCTCCGAGTTGTGGGAGGGCGAGCGCCACTTCTCGGTGGTGCTGCGGTTGGATCCGTCGCTGCGCACGCTCGACAAATTGCCCGACCTGCTGGTGTCGGCGCCGTCCGGCGCGCAGGTGCCATTGCGCGCACTGGCCCACATCAGCCAGGGCAGCGGCGCCATGAACATTGCCCGCGAGAATGGCCAGCGCATCGCCGCAGTCGGCATCTTCATCCGCGACCGCGACATGGGCTCGGTGGTGGCCGATTTGCAGGCGGCCCTGGCGCGCGAACTCAAGCTGCCGGCCAACTACGAACTGATCTGGTCGGGCGAATTTGAGAACCAGCAGCGCGCGATGCAGCGCCTGGCCTGGGTCGTGCCGCTGTCCATCCTGGTGATCTTTTTGCTGCTGTTCGACGCCTTCAAGTCGCTGCGCAGCGCGCTGTTGATCGTCGCCAACATCCCGTTCGCGATGATCGGCGGCATCGTCGCCCTGGCGCTCACCGGCATTCCGCTGTCGGTCTCGGCGGCGATAGGCTTCATCGCCCTGTTCGGCCAGGCGGTGCTCAACGGAGTGGTCATGGTCAGCTACTACAACCAGCTCCGCGCCACCGGCATGGGCCTGACCGAGGCCGTGCTGCAGGGCAGCCTGACGCGGCTGCGGACGGTGCTCATGACCGCCCTGCTGGCCATGCTCGGCCTGCTGCCGATGGCGCTGTCGCATGCCATCGGCGCCGAGACCCAGCGCCCGCTGGCGGTGGTCGTGATCGGCGGTCTGGTCTCGGCGACGCTGTTGACGCTGCTGGTGCTGCCGACGCTGTATGTCTGGTTCGCCAGACGCGAGTCGCCGGCCGCCGGGCGCCAGGCCGGCGCAAACCAAGAAACGATACGGACATGACCGAAAGCGCGCGGCGGCAAAGCCTCTGCAGCCTGGTGGTCGCCGGCCTGTGTTGTGCCTCGGCGGCCCAGGCTGGCGACGACGCCGCCAGCGCCGGCGAGCTCAAGCTCAGCCTCGGCCACTACCGCTTGTCAGGTGCCGCTGGCAGCCTGGCAGGCGACGACGCCAACCTGCGCTGGCGCGGCGACAACCGCAGCCTCTGGCTGGGCGTCTACCGCGACGCCAGCTTCGGCCGGCAATGGCGGCTCGGCTGGGATGCGGCCTGGGCGCCCGACGCGCAGGCCGCCGTGCCATGGCAGTTGCTGCCTTCGCTGCAGTACGCCAGCGGCGGCTTTGTCGGCGGCAGCCTGGGGCTGCAGGTCGGTGCGCCCTGGTATGGCCAGTTCGGCATAGGCCGAACCAACCTGCGGCCCTATGCCAACCTCAATTTCGACCCCAACGACGCTCTGACGCTGGCGCTGGGCTGGCAAGGCGAGGGTGGCCGCCAGGCCGCGCTGACGCTGATTGCTGACGACCGCCTGCACACCGGCCAGAAGCACTGGCACCTGGGCGGGCGCTGGCCGGTCGGCGGTATGCGCGCCACGGTCGACCTGCTGCGCAAGCGCGGCCAGGGCGACACCGGCGCCATCGACGCCTGGGGTTGGACGCTGGGGCTGGACTGGCCGAGCTGGTTTGTGCGCCTGGCGCGCGATCCGAAGCAGAACTTTTCCTCGCTGGACGCCTGGCGCCTGTCGTCCGGGCTGCGGTTTTGATGCGCCGCCACGCTGCCGGTGGCAGGTGCCAGCAGCAACCCCCGATCCAGGTGTTAGGCCACTTCCCGCGCCCGCAGGGCGGGCCTGGCCAACCAGGCGCTGGCGTGGGTCGCCGAACTGATGCAGCCTGCGACCGCAGCGCCCTGAACTGCTGGCCCAAGCCCAGTTCAAGCGGCGGTAGACAGGTGCGCGAGCGTGTCCCGGATCAAATGCCCGGCGATCGAGAATCGCGGCGGCACGGGCGGCATCCGGCCCAGCGAAAACCACTGCGCGTCCTCGATCTCGACCGGCTGCGGCACGATCTCGCCGTCCAGCCACAGGGCGGTGTAGGCCACCATCAGGCTGTGCGGAAACGGCCAGCTCTGGCTGCCGAAGTAGCGCAGATCGGTGATGCGCACGCCAACCTCTTCTTGAACCTCGCGGTGGACGCATTCCTCCAGCGATTCGCCGGCCTCGACAAAACCGGCCAGGGCGCTGTACATGCCCGGCGTGTAGTGCGGCGAGCGCGCCAGCAACAACTGCCCCGGGCGGTGCACCAGAACCATCATGGCCGGGCTGATGCGCGGGTAGACGACGTGGCGGCAGGCCGGGCAACTGCGGCTGCGCTCGCCGGCCTGGGCCTGGGTTGGGGTGGCGCAGACGCCGCAGAAGCGGTGCGCGCGGTCCCATTCCAGGACCTGCGCGGCGCGCCCGGCCAGGCCGGCCAGGGCAGGGTCCAGGCGCAGCATCGCGGCGCGCAGCGGGCCAGCCTGCCAGCCCGGCGGCGGCGCCGCCAACTGCAGCGCCCAGCAGTCCAGCCCGTCGAGTCGGCCCAGGTAATGCTGGCTGGCGGCCTCGGCGTGCCAGGGCAGCGGCGGGGCGGGCTGCAACAGCGCCTCGGCCGGTGCGGCCTCGGGCAGCAGCAATTGGTTGCCGACAAAGGCCAGGCTCCATTGCCTGGCGGTGGGTGCCCGGGGCGGGCTGGCGGCGGGAGTGAAGTGCATCGTGCGATCCTATAGCTCAGGGCCGGGCGCTGACGCCGGCCAGATAGAGCCGCTCGCTGGGGCGTTCGCCACGCACCGGGCTTTCGACAAAGCCCAGACGCTGCAGCAGCCTGACCGAGCGCAGGTTGTCGACCTCGACCGAGGCCATGCCGGTGTGCACCGCATGGGCCGCCACCAGGTGGTCGATCATCGCCAGCACGGCCGACCGGGCATGGCCCCGGCCCGCGTGAGCCGGGTCGAACACCCAGGCCATCCAGGCCTGGCCGCTGCTCAGCACCGTGGCCTGGACATGACCGATCAGCGCCCCGCCGTCGGCCGCAGCCGGGTCGTCCAGGCGCACCGCCCAGTTCAGCCAAAGCTCCTGGCCGTCGGGCGAGCGCCGGGTCTGCCAGCGCGCCCAGCGTTCGGCCAAGGCCTGCGCCGATGCCGGCGGTGTGTCGTCCAGGTAGGCGTAGATCGCCGGGTCGAGCAGCCAGCGCGCCATCGCCGGGGCATGCTCGGGCAGCAGCGGCAGCAAGCTCAGGCGCCCGCTGGCCAGGCTGGCCTGGACGATGGCTTCGGCAAAGGGCATGGCCCATTGTTCCCCAGCAGGTTTTCCGATGCGGGCCCCGGTGCGAATGCTTTGCCCTGCCTGGCAAGAACTGCTCGAATCGCGCCGACCGGACCTGCCCCCAACCTCTGCCCATGCCCATGACCGATTCGCCTGCAAGCGCCGCCTCCGCAACCGATACAGGCGCCAGCAACGCCATCCCGTCGCCAGGCCACTTGCCTGCCGCCAGCGCCGGCCAGGCGGACCATGGCCATCAGGGCCTGGCCGGGCTGACCCTGGCGGCCATTGGCGTGGTCTATGGCGACATCGGCACCAGCCCGCTGTACACCATCAAGGAGGTGTTCTCGCCGGCCACCGGTGTGGCCCTGAACCCGGCCAATCTGATCGGCGCGGTCTCGGTGATCTTCTGGGCGCTGATGCTGGTGGTGACGCTGAAGTACGTGGTCCTGATCCTGCGCGCCGACAACCGCGGCGAGGGTGGTGGCCTGGCCTTGACCGCGTTGGCCGCGCACGCGGTGCGGCGGCGCCCGGCGCTGCGCCAGGGGCTACTGTTGCTGGGGGTGTTCGGCGCGACCCTGTTCTACGGCGACAGCGTGATCACGCCGGCGATCTCGGTGCTGGGTGCGGTCGAGGGGCTGGAGATCGCCACCCCGGCGCTCAAGCCGTATGTGGTGCCAATCTCGGTGCTGGTGCTGCTGGGCCTGTTCCTGGTCCAGCGTTTCGGCACCCGCGCCGTGGGCGGCGTGTTCGGCCCGGTGATCGTGATCTGGTTCGCCACGCTGGCCGTCACCGGCGTGCTGCAGATCGCCCGCCAGCCAGCGATCCTGGCCGCGCTGAACCCGCTGGCCGCCGCGCAGTTCATGGCCACCCTGGCGGGCAAGGGTGCCTGGCCGCTGCTGGCGGCGATTGGCGCGGTGGTGCTGGCGCTGACCGGTGCCGAGGCGCTGTATGCCGACATGGGCCATTTCGGCCGCCGGCCGATCCAGATCGCCTGGCTGGGCCTGGTGCTGCCGGCACTGGCGCTGAACTACCTCGGCCAGGGCGGACTGCTGATCGGCGACCCGACCGCCATCGAGAACCCGTTTTTCCACCTGTTCTCCGCCGCCTGGGTGCTGCCGGCGGTGCTGCTGTCGACAGCGGCGGCGGTGATCGCCTCGCAGGCGGTGATCTCAGGCGCCTATTCCATGACCCAGCAGGCGTTGCAACTGGGCTACCTGCCGCGGATGGCGGTGCTGCATACCAGCGCGCGGGCGGTCGGCCAAATCTACGTACCGGCGGTCAACTGGGCGCTGCTGGTCGGCGTGCTGGCCGCCACCCTGGGCTTCGGCAGCTCGACCGCGCTGGCCGGCGCCTACGGCATTGCGGTGACGCTGACGATGATGATCACCACCGTGTTGACCTATTTCGTGGTGCGCAACGGCTGGCGATTGCCGGCAACGGTGGCAGTCGGCGCGACCACCTTCTTCCTGCTGGTCGACATCGCCCTGGTGGCCGGTTGCGCGGTCAAGCTGCTCGACGGTGGCTGGTTCCCGCTGGCGCTGGGCCTGAGCCTGTTCGTGCTGATGAGCACCTGGGCGACCGGCCGCCGGCTGCTGATCGATCGCATCCGCGCTGACGGCCTGGGTCTGGACGAATTTGTCCAGTCGCTCAGCGTCCAGACCGATCACCCGATCCACCGGGTCGAGCGCACTGCGGTCTACGCCGTGGCCGACGCCAGCACCGTGCCGCAGGCGATGCTGCACAACCTCAAGCACAACCAGGTGCTGCATGCCTGCAACGTGGTCCTGCGGGTGCAGTTCCACGATGTGCCCTGGGTGCCCGAGAGCGAACGCGCGCAGGTGCAGTGCATTCCCGGCGACGGCACGTTCTGGCGCGTGACCCTGCACTTCGGCTTCATGGACACGCCCGATGTGCCGCAGGCGCTGGCGCTGGCCGCACCCGCCGGGCTGGCCTTGTCGGCGTTCGAGACCAGCTACTTCGTCAGCCGCGAGACGGTGGTGCCCGCGCCCAGCGCCGACATGGCGTTCTGGCGCGAGCGCCTGTTCGCGACCATGAGCCGCAACGCCGGCAGCGTGGTCGAGTTCTTCCACCTGCCAGACAACGCGGTGGTCGAACTGGGCACGCGGGTGCAGCTTTGAGCCCGCTGCACAGCCTGGCCTGACCTTGCCAAGCCAGGGTCGATTCGATTTCAACGAAGATTCACGCCGGGCCCGAGGCACGGGCCAGCCCGTTCGTGCCCAACCCCCCCGCCCGCCGCCCGCCCACCACCCCCAACCACAGCCTGGAACCCCTTACCCCATGAGCGAAGCATCCGCCTACGTACCGCCGCCCGTCTGGACCTGGAACAAGGCCAGCGGCGGCCGGTTTGCCACCATCAACCGGCCGATTGCCGGCGCCACCCACGACAAAGACCTGCCGGTCGGTCGCCACCCGCTGCAGCTCTATTCGCTGGCCACGCCCAACGGCGTGAAGGTGACGGTGATGCTCGAAGAGCTGCTGGCCTTGGGCCACAGCGGTGCCGAGTACGACGCCTGGCTGATCCGCATCAGCGAGGGCGAGCAGTTCAGCAGCGGCTTTGTCTCGGCCAACCCCAACTCCAAGATCCCGGCCCTGGTTGACCGCAGCGGCCCGACCCGGCTGCGGGTGTTCGAGTCCGGGGCGATCCTGCTGCACCTGGCCGAGAAGTTCGGCAGCGCTTTCTTGCCGACGACCCAGCCCGAGCGGGCCGAATGCCTGTCCTGGCTGTTCTGGCAGATGGGCAGCGCGCCCTACCTGGGCGGCGGTTTTGGCCACTTCTTTGCCTACGCGCCGAGCAAGATCGAGTACGCGATCGACCGCTTTGCGATGGAGGTCAAGCGCCAGCTCGATGTGCTCGACCAGCGCTTGGGCGTCAGCCCCTACCTGGCCGGCGCGCACTACAGCATCGCTGACATCGCTGTCTGGCCCTGGTACGGCGCGCTCGCCAAGGGCCTGATGTACGGCGGCGGCGAGTTCCTCAGCGTGCAGGACTACAAGAACGTGCAGCGCTGGACCGACGAGATCGCCCAGCGCCCGGCGGTCAAGCGCGGTCGCATGGTCAACCGGGTGATGGGCGACCCGGCCAGCCAGTTGCGCGAACGCCACGAGGCGTCGGACTTCGACACCCAGACCGCCGACAAGCTGGCCGCTGCCGCCGCCGCAACAACGGCCTGAGCCGGCGCCAGCTCAGGCCGCCGTGCCGGCGAACAGCCGGTCCAGGCTGTGGCTGGTGATGCCGAACGCGGCCTTGAGCGCCTGCGCCTGGGCCAGCAGCAGCTCGCGCTGCGCCGCCGCCAGCGGCTCGGCGCGGCGAACCGCCAGCACCATCTTGTTCTTGGCGCTGTGCTCGGGCGAGATGAACTCGAACACCCGGGTGTCGTAGCCCTGGGCCTGCAGCCGCAGCGCGCGCAGGCCATCGGTCAGCATCTCGGCCTGCTCGGTCATGTGGATGCCGTGGCGCAGCAGCGGCGCCAGCAGCTCGGGCGGGCGCATTTGCGGGCGCAGCTCCTTGTGGCAGCAAGGCGAGCAGATCACCAGCGCCGCGCCGCTGACCACGCCACGGTGCATCGCCACGTCGGTGGCGGTGTCGCAGGCGTGCAGGGCGATCATGATGTCGACCGGCTCGGCCGGGCGCTGGTGGATGTCGCCGGGCTCGAAATCGATCCCTTGCAGGCCAAGTTGCGCAGCGGCGGCGTTGCCCAGATCGGTCAGCTCCTGGCGCAACTCGACCCCGGTGACCCGCGCCGACAGCCCCAGACTGGCCAGGTGGTGGTGCACCGCAAAGGTCAGGTAGCCCTTGCCCGAGCCAAAGTCCAGCACCCGCAGCGGCCTGCTGCGGGCGGTCTCGGCCAGGCCGCTGTCCTCGACCGCCTGCCCCAGCAGTTCGACGAACTTGTTGATCTGCCGCCATTTGCGGGCCATCGCCGGCACCAGCCGCTGCTGGTCGTCGGCAATCCCCAGCGCCGCCAGAAACGGCGTGGCCAGCGTCAGCGGGTAGGCGCGTTCGCGGTTGTGCGCAGCCGCCGGGGCGGGCTCGGCCGGCGCTGCGCCGAGCCGGCCCGAGCGCAACTGCCAGGCGCCCTTGCGCGTCATCGCCAGTTGCACGTCGTGGCTGCGGCTGTGCAGGTGGGCGTGGCCAAACTCGCCACCCAGCCATTGCTCGATCCGGGCCAGTGCCTCGGGCAGCGGCAGGTTCAGGGTGATGTCCTTGCTGGCATGGCGCAGGGTGAACGACAGCGCGTCCTGGCCACGCAGGTGCAAGCGCCGGGCCAGCACCCGCTGCACGCCGCCGGCCGCCGTGCTGGCCTGGCTCAGGGCCAGCTTGACGAAGCTGGCGTCGGCCAGGCTGGCCTGCAAACGGGCCATGAAGCGGCCAATTTCCGGGGCGCAGGACGCGGCGGGCAGCGCGGACGAAGGCATCGCGCCATTGTCGCGGCGGCAGGCGCCCGAGCCTGGCCCGCGTCTGCGGGCTTTCACTGCTGGCCGCTTGGGGCATCGGCCAACACAATGCGCCGAATCTGCGGCGCCGCTTCACCCGGCTGCCGCCCCTACCGATACGCTGGAGACACGCCATGGACCGCCGCCCACTGACCCGCCGCTGGACCATGGCCCTGGCCAGCCTGGCCGTCGCCACCGCCGCCAGCCTTGCCCCGGCCCAGGCCCAGGAGAGCGTCAAGGTCGGCGTGCTGATCAGCTATTCCGGCATCAGCGCGCTGGGCGGGGTGTCGGCCGACAACGTCATCAAGCTGTTCCAGAAGACCTACGGCAGCACGCCCGGCGGCAAGACCCTGGAGTTCATCCGCCGTGACACCACCGGGCCCAACCCCGATGTGGCGCGGCGCCTGGCGCAGGAGCTGATCGTGCGCGAGAAGGTGCAGGTGCTGATCGGCCCCGACTTCACCCCCAACGTGCTGGCCATCGCGCCGCTGGTGACCGAGGCCAAGGTGCCGGCGATCGTCACTGGCGCCGCCACCCACGGCATCATCGGCGAGAAGTCGCCCTACTACCTGCGCACCTTCTTTTCGATCCCGCAGACGGTGCGGCCGCTGGCGCAGTGGGCGGCCAAGAGCGGCATCAAGAAGGTGGTGATCGTGGTCGCCGACTACGGCCCCGGGCAGGACGCCGAGGCGACCTTCAGCAAGACCTTCAGCGAGGCCGGCGGCACGATCACAGGCGTGGTCAAGGTGCCGGTGCGCAGCCCGGAGTTCTCGGGCTACATGCAGCGCATCAAGGACGCCGGCGCCGACGCGGCCTTTGTCTTCATGCCGATTGGCGAGTTGTCGCTGGGATTTTTGAAGGCCTACTCCGATGCCGGCCTGAAGAACACGCCGCTGAAGCTGCTGACCACCGGCGACGTGCCCGACGAAAGCACCCTGGACGCGGCCGGCGACGCCGCCCTCGGCGTGGTCAGCGCCGGCCACTACTCGCCCAGCCACGACTCGGCCGCGAACAAGGCCTTCGTTGCCAGCTACCAGCAGGAGTTCGGCAAATCGCCGCGGATCTCCATGACCCACGCCACCATTTGGGACGCGATGCAGGTGCTCTACGCCGGCCTGCAGGCGCAGAGCGGGCAGAAATTCGACCCCGACCGGTTCGTCGCCGCTGTCCGCGGCATGGCCTTCGAGAGCCCGCGCGGGCCGATCAGCATCGACAAGCTCAACGGCGACATCGTGCAGAACGCCTACATCCGCCGGGTCGAGCGGCGCGACGGGCAGTTGCAGAACATCGAGTTCGACCTGATCAAGGACGTGTCGCCGCGTTGACCCTGCCCGGCCGCAGTCCGCCGTGACGCTGCTGACCACGCTCTTCAACGGCCTGGCCTACGGCTTCTTGCTGTTCATCATGGCGATCGGCCTGTCGGTGACGATGGGCATGATGCGTTTCGTCAACCTCGCCCATGCCAGCCTGTGCATGCTCGGCGGCTATGTCATGGCCACCGCCCTGGGCCCCTGGGGCTGGCCGTTTCTGGCGACCCTGCCGCTGGCCTTTGTCGCCACCGGGCTGTTCTCGCTGCTGCTTGAGCGCCTGCTGCTGCGCCACTTCTATGCCGCCGACGATCTGACCCAGGTGCTGCTGACCATCGGCCTGGTGTTCATGTCGGTGTCCAGCGTCGCCTATGTCTGGGGGCCGGCGTTCAAGCCGGTGCAGTTGCCGGCCTGGCTGACCGGCCAAGTCCAGGTCGGCGGCCTGGGGCTGGAGCGCTATCGGCTGTTCCTGGTCGGGGTCGGCCTGCTGCTGAGCGCGGCGATTGTGTTCGGGGTCGAGCGCACCCGCTTTGGCGCGATGGTGCGCGCCTGCGTCGACAACCGGCGCGTCGCCGCGGCCTCGGGCCTGAACGTGCAGACCGTGTTCGCGCTGAGCTTCGCGATCGGTGGTGGCCTGGCCGGCCTGGGTGGCGCGCTCTCGGCCGGCCTGCTCGGCCTGGACCCCAACTTTGCCCTGCGTTACCTGGTCTACGTGCTGATCGTGGTGTCGGTCGGCGGCCTGGGCAGCATCGCCGGCACGCTGCTGGCGGCACTCGGCCTGGGGCTGGCCGATGTCGCCAGCAAGTACTACCTGCCGGCCGCCGGTGGCTCGATCATCTACCTGGCCACCGTTGTGGTGATGCTCTGGCGGCCGCAGGGCCTGCTCGGCCGCAGGCTCGGCCATGGCTGACGCGGCCAGCGCCTTCCTCGTCCGCCGCCAGCGCATCAGCGGCTGGGAGATCGGCTTCTGGCTGGCCTGGCTGGCGCTGTATGCCTGGCCCGGCAGCAACCTCGGCCTGCTCGGCCAGGTGCTGATCTGGGGGCTGTTCGCGCTCTCGCTGGACCTGGTGCTGGGCTACCGCGGGGTGGCCTCGCTGGGCCATGCGGCGTTCTTCGGCATCGGCGCCTACAGCGCCGGCTTTCTCGGCCAGGCCGGCTGGACCGAGCCGATCTCGGGCCTGCTGGTGGCCGGCCTAGTGGCCGGCCTGGTGGGCCTGCTGACCGGGCGGATCCTGCGCCGCCTGCACGGCGTCGGCCTGCTGATGGTGACGCTGGGGCTGAACCTGCTGCTCTACGACTTCGTCCAGCGCTCGACCGCCCTGACCGGCGGCGACGACGGCCTGCAGGGCATCACCATAGCCCCGCTGCTGGGCCTGTTCCGCTTTGACATGCAGGGCCACACCGCCTACCTCTACACCCTGGCGGTGGCGGCACTGGTGACGGCGGGCGTGCGGGCGCTGGTCCATTCGGCCTGGGGGCTGGCCCTGCTGGGTGCGCGCGACAACCCGCGGCGCATGACCATGCTGGGCGCGCCGGTGGCCGGCGACCTGGTCTGGGCCTTCGGCATCTCGGCGGCGATTGCCGGCGTGGCCGGCGCGCTGCTGACCCAGACCACCCAGTTCGTCTCGCCCGAGGCGATGTCGTTCCAGCGCTCGGCCGACCTGCTGGTGATCCTGGTGATAGGCGGCGCAGCGGTGCTCTACGGTGGCTTTGTCGGCGCGCTGGTGTTTGTGGTGCTGCGCGACCAGTTGGCGGCGCTGAACCCGGTCTACTGGTACTTCTGGATCGGCCTGCTGCTGGTGCTGATCGTCGCCTTCTTTCGCGGCGGTATCGTGCCGACCGTGCAAGCCCTGCTGCGGCGCTGGCGCCCCGCCCCGCCATGAGCGCCGAGGTGGTGCTGCAGACCTGCGGCCTGGCCAAATCCTTTGGCGGCCTGACGGTGTTCGCCGGGCTGGACCTGTCGGTAGAGCGGGGCGAGCGCCATGCCCTGATCGGCCCCAACGGTGCCGGCAAGAGCACCCTGGTGGCGCTGGTCAGCGGGCTGCTGGCGCCCAGCGCGGGCCGGGTCCTGCTCGACGGCCGCGACATCAGCCGCAGCACGCCGCAGCAGCGCGTCAAGGCCGGCCTGGTGCGCAGTTTCCAGATCAACAGCCTGTTCGCCAGCCTGAGCCCGTTGGAGTCGCTGCTGTTGGCGCTGTGCCAGCGCGACGGCCTGGCCAGGCCGTCGCTGCGCGCGCTGCCGAAACTGGCGCCGCAGATCGACGAGTCGCAGACGCTGCTGGCCCGCTTCGGCCTGGGCGCGGTGGCGCTGACCCCGACCCGGCAATTGCCCTATGGCCAGCAGCGTTTGCTGGAGGTGGCCCTGGCCTACGCCCTGCGCCCGCAGGTGCTGCTGCTGGACGAGCCCGCCGCTGGCCTGTCGACCGCTCAGGGCCATGCCCTGTTTGAGCAACTCGCGACGCTGACGGCCGGCACCACGGTGCTGTTCATCGAGCACGACATGGCGATCGTCTTCCGTTACGCCCAGCGCGTGTCGGTGCTGGCCGGCGGCGCCTTGCTGGCCCAAGGCAGCCCGGACGAAATCCGCAGCCACCCGGCGGTGCGAAAGGCCTACCTTGGCCACTGACCCGGCACCGCTGCTGGCGGTCCAGGATCTGCACGCCGGCCATGGCGCGGCGCGGGTGCTGCACGGCGTCAGCCTGCAGGTCGCGGCCGGCGAGACCCTGGTCGTGATTGGCCGCAACGGCGTCGGCAAGACCACCCTGGTCGAGACCCTGATGGGCCTGACCCAGCGGCATGCCGGGCAGATCATGTTCGCCGGCCAGGACATCGGCGACTGGCCGCCGCACCGGCGCAACCGGGCCGGCATCGCCTGGGTGCCGCAGCAGCGCGAGGTGTTCGCCTCGCTGACCGTGGCCGAGCACCTGCAGGTCCTGGCCCGGCCCGGCAGTTGGGACATGGCGCGGGTGTTCGAACTGTTCCCGCGATTGCACGAGCGGCGCAAGCACCATGGCGACCAGCTCTCGGGCGGCGAGCAGCAGATGCTGGCGATGGGCCGGGCGCTGGTCACGAACCCGCGGCTGCTGCTGCTCGACGAACCGGTCGAGGGCCTGGCGCCTATCGTGGTGCTGGAAATGCTGGCGGCGATCGACAAGATGCAGCAGGGTGGCGACGGCCGTGGTGGCAACGCGATGGCGATTCTGCTGGTCGAGCAAAAGTACGAACTGGCGCTGGCAAGATCGCAGCGCTGTCTGGTGCTCGACCGCGGTGCCGTGGTCCACAGCGGCGAGAGTGCCGCGCTGCTGGCCCAACCGGCGCTGATCGCGCAGTGGCTGGGCGTAGACCAAGGCGCCTGAACCTCAACCCTTTTTGCTGAAAATCGGAGCCCCCATGAGCCAAGCGCCGCGCCGCAAGCGTTCGATCGAGGTCGAAGGCGTCAGCCATGGCACGGCGCCGATCCCGATGGGTGCGCGGGTCGGCAACATGCTGTTCTCGTCGGGCATCATGGGCAAGGATCCGGCCACCGACAGCCTGCCGGCCGACGCCCCGGCGCAGGCCAAGTTCATGTTCCAGAACCTGCGCACGCTGCTGCGCAACGGCGGCGTCAGCCTCGACGATGTGGTGCGCGTGAGCGCCTTCGTCAAGCACAACGACCACCGCGCTGCCCTCAATGCCGAGTGGCTGGGCTGCTTTCCCGACCCGCAGGACCGGCCGGCCCGGCATACCCAGGTGCTCGATCTGCCCGGCGGCATGCTGATGCAGATCGAGGTGGTGGCGGTGGTCGCCGACTGAACCGCACGACCTCACAACCGCACAACCGCACAAGCACACAACCGTCACCACCATGGCCAAGATCGTTCTCGGGCTCGCCGCCTCGCACACCCCGCTGCTGGCGCTGGACGCCGCGCAATGGCAGCACCGCGCGGCGGTCGATTACGCCAACACCGGGCTGAACCTGTCGGACGGCAGGCGGATGAACTACGCCGAGTTGCTGGCCGAGCTCGGGCCGCGTTCGGCCGATGTGCTGACGCCCGAGATCCTGGCCGCCAAGGAGCGCCACTGCAGCGCCGCGCTGGACCGCCTCGCGGCCGAACTGGCCGCCGCCGCGCCGGATGTGGTGCTGATCGTCGGCGACGACCAGCGCGAGCTGTTCAGTTCTGGCAACCAGCCGGCGATTGCCATCTTCCACGGCGAGCAGGTCGTGATGAGCAACAAGCTCGCCGACCGCAGCAACCCCGAGTGGTTGCAGACCCTGGCGCGCGGCTACCTGATGGACGACAGCCACCGCCTGCCGGGCGCGCCGGAACTGGCGCTGGACCTGATCCACCGCCTGGTCGACGCCGAGTTCGATGTCGCCGCCTGCGCCCAGGTCGAGGGCGGCGGCCACAGCGGTTTCGGCCATGCCTACGGTTTCATCGTCCAGCGGCTGTTTGGCGGGCGCCCGATGGCCCTGCTGCCGGTGTTGCTCAACACCTACTACGCGCCCAATGTGCCCAGCGCCGCGCGCTGCCACGACTTCGGCCAGGCGCTGGCCCGGGCCATCGCCGCCAGCCCCAGCGCCGCCCGTGTGGCCATCGTCGCCTCGGGCGGGCTGAGCCATTTCGTGGTCGACGAGGCGCTGGACCGCGGCGTGCTGGCGGCGCTGGCCAGCGGCGACCACGCCAGCCTGCGCAGCCTGCCGCGCGGCGCGCTCAACTCGGGCTCGTCCGAGATCCTCAACTGGGTCACGGTGGCCGGCGCGCTGCAGCACCTGCGGCTGCGCTGGCACGACTACCAGCCGCTGTACCGCACGCCGGCCGGCACCGGCGTGGGCGCGGGCTTTGCGGCCTGGGGCGATTGAAAGGCGAGCATGCTCAGCGAAGAAAAAAACCGTCTGTTGACGCGGGTTGGCGCCGACCAGCCGATGGGCCAGTACCTGCGCCGCTACTGGATGCCGATTGCCGGCATGACCGAGTTCGACAGCCGCAGCACCAAGCCGATCCGCCTGATGGGCGAGGACCTGGTGCTGTACAAGGACCTGAGCGGCACCTTTGGCCTGATCGACCGGCGCTGCGCCCACCGCCGCGCCGACCTGAGCCACGGCATGGTCGAGCAGTCCGGGCTGCGCTGCAACTACCACGGCTGGTGTTTCAACGAGGTCGGCAAATGCATCCAGCAGCCGTTCGAGGACACCGTCGCGCCGCAGCGCAAGGGCCGCGACCGGGTCGCCATCAAGAGCTACCCGGTGCAGACCCTGGGGGGCCTGGTCTGGGCCTACCTGGGCCCGCAGCCGGCGCCGCTGCTGCCCGACTGGGAGGCCTTCTCCTGGCCCAATGGCTTCAGCCAGATCGTCGTCAGCGAGGTGCCCTGCAACTGGTTCCAGTGCCAGGAGAACTCGATCGACCCGGTCCATTTCGAGTGGATGCACGAGAACTGGGGCAAGCGCCTGCGCACCGGCGACATGCAGCTCGGGCCGACCCACCTCAGGCTCGACTTCAAGGAGTTCGAGCACGGCTTCACTTACCACCGCACCAAGCAAGACAGCGACGTGCGCGACGACGCCTGGACGATAGGCCGGGTCTGCCTCTGGCCGAACGGTTTCTTCCTTGGCGAGCACTTCGAATGGCGGGTGCCGATCGACGACGAGAACACCTTGTCGATCACCTGGAAGTACATCCGCGTGCCGCAGGAGCGCCAGCCCTATGTGCAGGCCGGCATCCCGACCTGGCAGGGCCCGCTCTACGACGCCCAGGGCCGCTGGATCGACACCCATGTGATGAACCAAGACTTCCTCGCCTGGGTCGGCCAGGGCCGGATCGCCGACCGCAGCCTGGAGCAGTTGGGCGCCAGCGACCGCGGTGTGGTCGCAATGCGGCGGCGCTTTTTTGACGAACTTGACGCGGTCGCCGCCGGTGCCGAGCCCAAGGGGTTGATCCGCGACCCGGCCGGCAACCGGGCGCTGCGGCTGCCGATGATGGACCGCGAACAGGTGCTCAACGACTTCAGCTCCGCGCAGATCAAGGCCCGGCCGCGGATGTGGCTGATGTACACGACCTACGTCTTCCAGGCCGGCCAGCCCGAGGCCGTGCGCCAGCAGATGGCCCAGGCGCTGGGCCTGGAGGCGCGCGACTACGACGGCATCATCGCCTCGCGCAACGCCAATCCAGCCAAGGCCTGAGCGCCCGGCCTCGGCGCTCGGCCGGGGATGGCCGGCCTGACCAGCGCCTGGCCCAGCGCCACGCTGACGCCCCGGTCGAGCCCGTCGCCACCACGCACCAGCGAGATCGGGCTGCCGAGGTAGACGCCGACCCGCAGCGCGCCGCTTGGCGCCAGGGCCGCCGCCGCCGTGTCGGTGATGGCGAGGCTGCCGGTGGCCGACTGTGGGTCGGAGGGCTGACCTGCAGGCGCCGCGCAGGCGGCCAGCCAGAGCAGCGCCAGCGCCGCCGCTGCCTGAGGCCAGGTTGACCGCATGGCCGGGCTCAATCGGGCTGGATCCGCGCCTCGCGGATCCAGCCACTCATAGCGCGCCCGCTCGGCCGCCAGCAGGCCGACATCCGACTCCATACCCTGACCTATGAGGGCTCGGCCACCCGCTGGGCGGCGATCCTGAAGGGGCAGGTCGACCTGATCGATTCCAACCTGAGCCAGAAGTCAAAGCTGCTGCCGAAGGCCGTTGCAAAACCCGCCACAAACTCGATGACACTGTCAAACTGCGACCTTCAAGACTTCGCGGGATTGATGACATAGTTGCGCACCAGATACTCATTGAACATCGGCACAGTGAAGGCAATATCGCCATGTGAAGGGCTGTAAATCATGCCTTTGTTGATGATCTGGGCGCGTCGCGGGCCTAAGCTCTGGTGGGTCTCGTTGAGCGCCAGCGCCACATCGGACGAACGGTACGGGCCGGCCCCGAGTTTGGCCATGGCAATCACATACTCACGTTCTTTGGGTGTGAGCCGATCAAAGCGTACCTTGAAGAAGCCGTCATCCAACCGCTTGGTGGCGCGATCAGCCGCTTGGATGGCATCGCGCAGTTCGATCGGAGAATTTTCGGCAAGCTGCCAGCACTGGTAGCCCCATTCTTGCAAGAAATAGGGGTAGCCTTGGGTTTTGCGAAGAATCTCTTGGAGTGCATCGTCGTTGATGCTTGCAGCCTCGTCGGTGATCGGCTGCCGAATCGCGGTGATCGCGTCCCTATTTTGCAGGGCGCCGACCGCTGGGTAATGAAACAGCCGTTCGGCGTATGATTTCGCGTCACCTGCGAGTGCCGCAACCTGCGGTAGTCCGGCGCCGAAAAACAGGACCGGCAGGTTTCGCTGGTTGACCTTGTGCAGCGCGACAATCAGTGCGGCCAGGTCGGTTGGCCGTAGATACTGTACTTCATCAATCAGCAGAGTCCACGCTTTGCCCGCCGCTTTGGCCGCAGCACCGATCCGCACAAACAGTTCGGGCAGATCCGCTTCGATATCACCGCTGTCGGCAATACCAGTCTCGGGATCCACTGAAATGGACGCGCCCTCATACCCCAACTTGAATGTTGCGACGAATGACCGAAGCGCCCGCAATGCCTGATAAGCCATGGCTTTGGCGGCAGCAGAAGTTGAAAGTTTGCGCAGTGCGTGATGGATTCTGGGGACCAGCAATTCAGCCAGCGACTTGCCTTCCGGCGCCTCAATCGCCGAAGTCACATGACCGGCGTTCTCGGCCATCTCCTCGATCGCGCTCAGCAGCACGGTTTTGCCAACCCCGCGCAGCCCCAGCAGCATCTGTGACCGCGCGGGCCGACCGAGCAGGGCTCGCTGGATTGCAGTCTGCGCGTCCTGCAGGATCGCTTGGCGGCCGGCCAGCTCCGGTGGTCTGCTGCCCGCTCCTGGGGCGAATGGGTTCCTGACGGGGTCCACGGCAACTCCCGCGTGGGGAAAGTTAACTTTGTTATCTAAGTATATCGTACCTTCAGTAGATTGATGTAGACAAGCTCAGATGTTCGCGCCCGGCATTGCCTTCCAGCGTCGCTGCTGGCCAGGCTCAGCCGGGAATCGACGGCTCGACCAGGTTGGCGAGTTGCGCCAATGACTCCTGCCAGCCGAGCTGGCACAGCTCGACCGGGATCTGCTCGGGGATGCCCGATTGGGTCACCGCCAGAGCGGTGCCGCAGAGCACCCGCGTGAGCACCACCCGAACCAGCATCTCGCCGGGCAGGTTGGGGTCGTCGAAGCGGTTGGTGTAGCGGATCAGCTCGCCCGGCACCAACTCCAGGTACTGGCCGCCGAAGGAATGGCTGTGGCCGCTGCCGAAGTTGCGAAACGACATCCTGAAGCTGCCGCCGACCTCGGCCTGCAGATGCTCGACCTCGCAGGTGAAGCCATAGGGCGGCAGCCATTTGGCCAGGGCCTGGGCGTCAATAAAGGCGCGGTAGACCTTGTCGGGGGTGGTGCGCAGGATGCGTTGCAAATCGACGGTGCCGGTGGCCATGGGCGGTTCTCCTTTGGGGGTGCGCAGTCGTCACTGCGCGGTCACGTTGCCGGCCTTGACGACTTCGCGCCAACGCGGGATTTCGCTGGCGATCAGGGCGCCAAAGGCCTGCGCCGTGCCGGGCATGGGCAGCGCGCCTTCGCTGGCGAATTGCTGCGCCAGTGCGGCCTGCGCCAGGGCCAGGTTGACGGCCGCGTTGAGCCGCGCCAGGGGCTCGGCCGGCGTGCCGGCGGGGGCGACCAGGCCGTACCACTGGTCGGCCTCCCAGCCCGGGTAGCCGCTCTCGGCCACGGTCGGCACCTCGGGCAGGCCGGCTATACGGCTAGCGCTGGACACCGCCAGGGCGCGCAGCCGGCCGCCGCGGACCTGCGGCAGCACCGCCGGCGCGCCGGTAAAGGTGGCGTCGACCTGGCCGCCCAGCACATCCGTGACCGAGGGTGCGGTGCCACGGTAGGGGATGTGGACCATGAAGATGCCGGTGCGCAACTTGAGGTACTCCATGGTGATGTGGGCGGCGCTGCCGTTGCCGCCCGAGGCGTAGCTGAGTTGGCCCGGCCTGGACTTGGCGCGCGCCACCAGCTCGGCCAGGCTGCGCACAGGCGAGGCCGCGTTGACCACCAGCAGGTTCGGCACCCGCGCCACGCCGGCCACCGGGCTGAAGCTCTTGAGCGGGTCGTAGGGCAGCCGGGGGTAGAGCGCGACATTGACCGCCAGCGTGCCGATGTGGCCCATCAGCAGGGTGTTGCCGTCGGCCTCGGCGCGGGCCGCGAAGTCGGCACCGAGTGAGCCGCCGGCACCGGGCCGGTTGTCGATCAACACGGTCTGGCCGGGCAGGGCGATGCGCGGCGCAATCGCCCGGGCCAGGATGTCGGTGCTGCCGCCGGGAGGGAAGGGCACGATGATGCGCAGCGGCTTCAGGCTGGCACCCTGGCCGCGCCCCCAGCCTGGCGCCAGCCCGGCGGCCGCCAGCAGCCAAAGGCGGCGGTCCACGGCCATCGCTAAAAGCCCAGCAGCCGGCGCGGCGTGTCCCAGAGCAGGCGCTGGCGGTCGGCGGGGTCGGGCAGCCAGGATTCGACCAGCCTCAGGCTGACGCCGTAGTCCAGCCGCTGCTCGGCCTTGAGGTAGGGCCAGTCGGAGGCCCAGACGCAGGCATCGAGGGTGTAGGCGTCGATCAGCGCATCGACAAACGGCCTGGCATCGGCATAAGGCCAGGGCTGGGCCGAGAACTTCTGCAGGCCGGAAAGCTTGACCGCCGCGCGGCCGGTCTTGGCCAGGCCCAGCACCGCCGCAAAACCCGGCTGGTGCAGGCCCGCTGCCGGTGTCGGCCGGCCGCAATGGTCGATCAGGATGCGCGCACCGCTGGCCGCCAGCAGCGCGGCCAGCGCCGCCATCTGATCGCCCTCGACCTGGACATTGATGAACATGTCCAGTTCGGCCAAGTGGCGCAGCAGGGCCGGCGTGGCCGGGTGCAGGGCGTAGTGGGCCACGCCGTAAAACGTGGCATTGAAGGCGATGCCGACCACGCCGGCGGCCTTCAGCCCGGCGAGCAGCGCCAGGTCGGCCTGCAGCGGCACCACCGCGATGCCCTTGAATCGGCCGGCGCTGCGCGCCAGCACATCGAGCAGGCAGCGGTTGTCCAGCCCGTAGCCCGAGTTCGGCCCGACCACCAGCGCATGGCGCACGCCATAGGCGTCCATCACCGCCCGGTGCTGGGCCTGGCTGCCGATCTCCTGGCCCGCCGGGCGGTAGGCCACGTCAGCGGCGTAGGCAAAGCGGGCCGGGTCCAGCACATGGTTGTGGCAATCGACCTTGGCTTGCGCAAAGATATCCATGGCTGGATTCTCGCCAACCCGGCTCAGGCTGGCGTGGCGCGCCGCGATTGTTCGCGCCACAGCGCCCAGGGCCTGGCCACCTGGGCCTCGTTGGTCAAACGGGTGGCATCGGCTTCTTCGGCGCTGAGCGCCTGCAGCGGGCCCAGCGGCAGGGCCTGCAGGATCAGCCGGGCATTGAGCTCGGCGTAGATCGCCCGGTAGACCGCCACCCGCAGCGACTCGGCCACCACGGTCGCGCCGTGGCCGCGCATCAGCACGATCCGCCCGGCGCCCAGGCGCTGTGCCAGTGCCGCACCCAGCGCGCGGTTGCGCACCAGCAGATCGCTGGCCGGGCCGGCATGGTCGCGGATCTCGAACAGTGGCGGCGACTCGCCCTGGCCGGCGCCGCCAAGAAAGCCGGCCATGTGGCAGACCGGCTGCAGCCGTGCGCCGCGGGCGATGGCAAACGGCAGCACGGCGGGCGAGTGGTGGTGGACCACCGCCATCACCTCGGGCCTGGCCTTGTAGATCTCGCTGTGGATGTGCCGCTCCAGGTACAGCGGCGGGGGATCGGCTGCCATGGGCTCGCCGGACTCGACCGCGAAGTCCAGCAGGTCGGCCGCCGCCACCCGACCCGGCGCGAGGTTGCGCGACAACACAAAGCGCTGCGGGTCGCCGTCATGGCGGGCGCTGACATGGCCGAAGGCGTCGAAGATGTTCTGCGTGGCGAGGATGCGGTTGGCGTCGACCAGATCCTCGATCAGGGCGGCGCTGGCGCTGGCGGCGGTGGTGGTCATGGTCGGCGTTGGGGATTGGTCTGTGGGCGGTGGCCAGGGTGGCGCGGCGGGTTGGGCTGCTACGCTACCCCAACCCTTCCTTGCCGCAGCCCCCGCCATGTCCAGACGCCGCTTGTTCAGCCAGTTGCTCGTCGTCGCGCCGCTGCTGGCGCTGTCCGGCGCGCAGGCCCAGACGGCGGTTGCCGATTGGCCCAGCCGGCCGGTGACCCTGGTCGTGCCCTCGTCGCCGGGCGGCGGCACCGATGTCTATGGTCGGATCCTGGCCCAGGCCCTGACCGAGCACCTCAAGCAGAGCTTCGTGGTCGAGAACAAGCCCGGCGCCAGCGGCGCAATCGGTGCCACGCTGGTGGCCAAGGCCGAGGGCGACGGCTACACCCTGCTGGTGGCGTCGAACTCCTCACTGGGCATCAACCCGGTGCTGCTGAAGAACCTCGGCTACGACGTGCAGCGCGACTTCGCCCCGGTCGGCCGCGGCGTGATCGCGCCGATGGTGGTGGTGGCCCACCCCGAGGCCCGCGTCAGGACGCTGGCCGAGTTGCTGGAGCGCGGCCGGCGCGAGCCGGGCAAGCTGTTCTACGGCACCGCCGGTGTCGGCAGCCCGCTGTACATCGGCATGCGCATGATCGAGGCGGCGGCTGGCGCGCAGTTCGGCCATGTGCCCTACAAGGGCGCCGGGGCGGCGTATACCGACCTGCTGGCCGGGCGGCTGCAATTCATGCTCACCGATCTGGCCAGCGTGCGCCAGCACATCGACTCAGGGAGGCTGCTGGCCCTGGCGGTGACCGACAAGACCCGGCTGCTGCCGAACACGCCGACCCTGGCCGAGGCCGGCACGCCCGGCATCAGCGCCTTCACCTCGTTCAGCGTGCTGCTGCCGGCCAAGGCGCCCGCAGCGCTGGTGCAGAAGGTGGCGGCCGAGCTGGCCCGGGCGATGCGCGATCCGGCCAGCGCGGCGCGGCTGGAGCAGCAGGCGCTGCTGCCGGTGTTCGACACGCCCGAGCAGTTCGCCGCCTCGCTGCGCCAGGAGCAACAGAGCTGGGGCAGCTTCATCCGGGCGCACAACATCACGCCGGATTGAGCCCGGCGCGACGCCGGCCGGCGCTCACACCGGCAACTCGAAGATCGCCTTGACGGTCCAGCGGTCGGCCGCATCGGTCAGGCCGCGGCCCAGGCCGAGGTTCATGACCCAGGGCTTGCGGTCCAGGTCGAGCGCCAGGTAGAGGCGGTTGTCCTGCTGGCGCCAGGGCAGCGTTCTGGCCAGGCTGCCGGGCGCGGCGTACAGCTCCGGGCCCAGCGACAGGCCTTCGGCGACGCGGCGCGACAGCTTCAGGCCCCAGCGCAGCTCGACCGGGTCATGGCTGGCAGCGTCGGACAGGCCCTTGCCCAGGGTCGGGTTGAGCACCGCCAGCCACTCGGCCGAGCGCCAGCCGGCGATGAAGCGGGCCTCGAGCGCGCTGCGCACGGCCGCGTAGCGGGCGCCAACGCGCGACAGCTCAAGGTTGACGCCGCCAAACCCGCCGCGTCCGTCCTGCGTCTGCCAGGGCAGCCACTTCAGCCGCAGCTTCAGGCCGGCCAGGCGCCAGCGGCCCTGGGCGTCGCTGGCGCTGGGCAGGTACAGCCCGGCCTCCAGCGTCTGGCTCAGGCCCCAGGCGAACTCCGGGGTCAGCCGCAGGCCGTGGTGCGGCGTGAGCTCGCCGCGGTACTCGGGCGTGGCCCGGCCGCTGGGCGTGGTGTTGGCGTGCAACTCGACGCCGAACTCGCCCGGCGCGTTGATCGCATCGTCGTAGACCTGGATCTCGTCCTGCAGGTCGGCGTGGGCAATCGATGGCAGGGCGGCGAGCAACAGCCAGGTCAGGAACTGGGGCAATCGGCGGGAAAAATGGAGCATGGTCGGCGCGCTGATCGGGTTTCGGGGGCTGGCGCGATGGTAGGTGGCCGCTGCGGGGGGCCATGCGAACATCGCCGCGTCCGCCCTGCCGCCAACCACCCTTTCAGGGCTCTCGACATGCCAACACCCCGCCGGCCACTCCTGCCCCTGGCGCTGAACCTGCTGCTTGCCCTGAGCGGGTTCGCGCCGCTGGCCGGCTCGGCCCAGGATCTGCCGAAGAAGACCCTGACCCTGGTGGTCGGCTTTGCCCCCGGGGGCGCGGCCGACACGGCGGCGCGGCTGGTGGCGCGCAGGCTGCAAGAAAACCTCGGCCAGACGGTGGTGGTCGACAACCGCGCCGGTGCCGGCGGCAACATCGCCCACCAGTTCGTCGCCCGGGCCGAGCCCGACGGTGCCACCATCTTGCTCGGCTCGGTTGGCCCGCTGGCAATCGCGCCGCACCTGACCAAGCTGGGCTACGACCCGCAGCGGGACCTGGCGCCGCTGACCATGGGCATGAGCTTTCCCAACGTGCTGGTGGTCCACGCCGGGGTCGGCGCCAAGACCCTGGCGCAGTACATCGCCATCGCCCGCAAGCACCCCGGCAAGCTCGATTACGCCTCGACCGGCGCCGGCTCGGCCTCGCACCTGGCGGGTGAGTTGCTCGACCAGGTGGCCGGCATCGAGACCCTGCACGTGCCCTACAAGGGCGGCGCGCCGGCGCTGGCCGATCTGCTCGGCGGGCGTGTCGCGGCCTACTTCTCGACCTGGAGCACGGCCCAGCCGCATGTCGAGTCGGGCAGGCTGATACCGCTGGCCTCGACCGGGCTGAGCCGGCCGGCGTTTCTGCCCAACATCCCGACCGTGGCCGAGTCCGGCTACCCCGGCTTCAACGCCACCAACTGGTACGCCTTTGTCGCCCCGGCCAAGGTGCCGCAGCCTGTCCTGGCGCGCTGGAACCGCGAGCTGGTCAAGGTGCTGACCACGCCTGAGCTGCGCGACGACCTCGCCAAGCATGGCCTGAGCCCGGCCCCCGGCACGCGCGAGGAGCTCGCCGCCACCATCGCGGCGGAGTCACTCGCCTGGGGCAAACTGATCCGCGAGCGCAAGATCGTTGGCGAGTAAGCCGCCTGCCTCTAAACCACTGACAACCCAATGCACACCACCATGCCGATTCGAACCCTCACCAGCGCCATCACTTGCGCAATCACCGCCAGCCTGACCGCCGCCGCCTTGCTCGGCTGCGCCAGCCAGGCCTTGGCCCAGCCTTTGCCCATGGCTGCGCCCGAGGCGGCCGGCTTCTCCAGCCAACGGCTGGCCCGCATCGACACCTTCTTTGCCGCCGAGATCGAGCGCAAGCGCGTGCCGGGCGCGGTGGTGGCGATTGCCCGCGGCGGCAAGCTGGTGTATTTCAAGGCCTTCGGCATGGCCGACGCCGGCAAGGGCCTGCCGATGGCGACCGACACGATCTTCCAGCTCGCCTCGATGACCAAGATCCAGGCCGCAGTCGGCGCCCTGGCGCTGACCGAGCAGGGGCGGCTGCCGCTGCAGAGCCGGCTGGCCGACTACTTTGCGGCCTTCGCCGAGATGCAGGTCGGCGTGCCCACCGCCGACGGCAAGTTCAGGCTGGAGCCGCAGCAGCAGCCGATCCGCATCCATGACCTGTTCCGCCACACCTCGGGCATCACCTACGGCGGCCGCAGCGACGGCAGCAGCCCGATCGCGGCGCTCTGGCCCAGCGGCGGCACGGCCCAGAACATGGGCCGATCGGCTGAATTTGCCGAGGCCATCGCCAAGCTGCCGCTGGTCTACCAGCCGGGCACGGTGTTCGAGTACGGCCTGTCCTTTGACGTGCTCGGCGCGGTGGTCGAGAAAATCACCGGCAAGTCGCTGGGCGGGCACCTGGCCGAGACGCTGTGGAACCCGCTGAAGATGACCGACACCGGCTTTCGCCTCAGCGATGCGCAGCGCGCCCGCGTCGCCCGGCCGTTCGCGACCAACCCGCTGGACGGCAAGCCGCAAGCCATCGCCGCCATCGACAAACCCCCCAGCTTCGACTGCGCCGGCGCCTGCGCTTTTGGCAGCATGGGCGACTACCTCCGCTTCGGCCAGATGTTGCTCAACGGCGGCACGCTCGAGGGCGTGCAGGTGCTCAGCCCGGCATTCGTCGGCCTCATGACCAGCAACCACCTCGGTGCCAAGGTGCTGAACCGGGTGGCGGCGGTGGAGCCGCACCGCGACGGCTACGGCTTCGGCCTGGGCGTGGCGGTGCGCCTCCAGCCAGGTCTGGCCGCCGTGCCCGGCAACCCGGGCGAGTTCAGTTGGAACGGCGCCAACGGCACCGGTTTCTTCTGCGACCCGAAGGAGCAACTGGTGGTGGCCTTTGGCACCGCCGCGCCCGGCGAATTGCGCAAGTACTACCGCGAGCAGGTGCAGGACCTGGTCTACGGCGCGCTCAGCCGCTGAACGCGCTGTGGTGTAGGCGACAGGGCAGCGCCACTCCCGCGACAGGGCAGCGCCACTCCAGCGACAGGGCGCGCCAATCCAGCGACAGCGCCGCGCCACTCCGGCGACATCCCGCAGCGCCGGCCTGCGGCACACTTCCGGCTCTATTCCCCCCAAGGAGCCCGCATGGGACCGCTCTACGGCTTGCGCGTCGTCGAATTTGCCAGCATCGGCCCTGGGCCCTTGTGCGCCATGATGCTGGCCGACCTGGGCGCCGAGGTGTTGCGCATCGACCGGATCGAGCCCAGCGGTCTGGGCGTGGCGACCGACACCCGCTTCGAGGTCAGCGGCCGCAGTCGCCGCTCGATTGCCCTGGACATCAAGCGGCCGGCCGGCCGCGATGCGGCCCTGCGCCTGGTCGAGCGGGCCGACGTGCTGATCGAGGGCTGGCGCCCCGGCGTGGCCGAGCGCCTGGGCCTGGGGCCGCAAGATTGCATGGCCCGCGCCCCCGGCCTGGTCTATGGCCGCATGACCGGCTTTGGCCAGGACGGCCCGCTGGCGCAGGCGGCCGGGCACGACATCAACTACATCGCCCTGACCGGCGCGCTGCACGCCATCGGCCCGGCCGGCTCCAAGCCGGTGCCGCCGCTGAACCTGATCGGTGACTACGGCGGCGGGGCGATGCTGCTGGCCTTTGGCCTGCTGGCCGCAGTGTTTGAGCGCCAGCGCTCGGGCCAGGGGCAGGTGGTCGATGCGGCGATGGTCGACGGCGCCGGCACCCTGATGTCGATCTTCCATGGCCTGAGCGCAGCCGGGCGCTGGGACATCGACCAGCGCGGCGTCAACCTGCTCGACGGCGGCGCGCCGTTCTACGACACCTACGAGACCGCCGACGCCAAGTACATCTCGCTGGGCCCGATCGAGCCCAAGTTCTTTGCCGAACTGGTCGACCTGATCGGCCTGGACCCGCGCTTCATCGCCGGCCAGTACGACCGCAAGCTGTGGCCGCAGATGCGCCAGGCGATCAGCAGCACCATCGCCGCCAAGACCCGTGACGAGTGGTGCACCCTGCTCGAAGGCAGCGATGCCTGCTTTGCGCCGGTGCTGACCCTGGCCGAGGCGCCGGCCCATGCCCATGCCGCCGCACGGGGAGGTTTCATCCAGGTCAACGGCATCACCCAGGCCGCGCCCTCGCCGCGCTTCTCGCGCAGCCTGCCGCACACCCCGCGGCCGCCGGTCAAGCCCGGAACCGACACCGACGCGCTGCTCGCCGAGGCCGGCTACAGCGCCGCCGAGATCGCCGCGCTGCATGCCAGCGGCATCGCCCGCAGCGAGACCGGCGCATGAGCGGCGCTGCTGCTCCCACCGCCGCCGCTGCGGTGCTGCCGCGCCAGGCCGCGTCGCTGATCGTGCTGCGCGACACGGATCAAGGTCCGCAGGTGCTGCTGCTGCGGCGGGCCGACAAGCCGGGCGACCAGAACAGCGGCGCGGCGGTCTTCCCCGGTGGCCTGCTCGATCCCGCCGACCGCCAGCTCGCCGGGCTCTGCGACGGCCTGAATAGCAGCGCCGCGAACCTGCGGCTCGGCCTGGCCGAGGGCGGCCTGGCCTACTGGATCGCCGCCGTGCGCGAGTGTTTTGAGGAGGCCGGCCTGCTGTTCGGCCATGCCGGCCTGCAGCCCATCGCCCTGGTGGACCACGACGCCGCCGCCCTGACCGCCCTGCGCCAGGCCCTGCATGCCGGCCGGGCCAGCCTGGCCGATGTCTGCGCCCAGCTTGGCGCCCGGTTGGCGCTGGATGGCCTGCACTACTTCAGCCACTGGATCACGCCCAAGGGCATGCCCAAGGTCTTCGACACCCGCTTCTTCATCGCCCGCGCGCCGGCCGGACAGCAGGCCAGCCACGACGCCACCGAGACGGTCGAACTGCTCTGGCTGACACCGGCGCAGGCGCTGGACAAGGCGCGTGGCCTGAAGCTGATGAATGTCACCAGCCACACGCTGCAGCAGCTCGCCGGTTTCGCCGACGTAGCCGCCGCGCTGGCGGCCGCCCGGGCCCAGACCGAGGTGCCGACCAACCGCCCGCGGCTGGGCCTGTCGGCCGACGGCAAGCGCGCGGTCGCCAATATCCACGACTGGGCCTATGCCGAAATCGGCCGGCTCGACCCCGACGGCCAAGGTCAGGTCTGCACCGCGCTGGTGCCCGGCCGGGGCGTCTGGCTGTCGCCGCGGGTGCTGCGGGTCACGGCCGACAACGGCAGCATGATGACCGGGCCGGGGACCAATGCCTACTTCATCGGCGCGGCCGACGACTGGGCGCTGCTCGACCCAGGCCCGGACGACGCCGGCCACATCCAGGCGCTGTTGGCCGCCGCGCCCGGGCGGATCAGCCGCATTCTGGTCACGCACACCCACAAGGACCATTCGCCGGCGGCGCAGGCCATCGCCCGGGCCAGTGGTGCGCCAACTTTTGGCCGCGTCGCCGATCACCCCGAGTGGCAGGACGGCAGCTTCGCGCCGACCCATGTGCTGGTCGATGGCGACCGGCTCGAATTGGCCCCCGGCGTGACGCTGCGCGTCATCCACACCCCCGGCCATGCCAGCAACCACCTCTGCTACTTGCTTGAGGAAGAAAAGCTGCTGTTCACCGGCGACCATTTGATGCAGGGCTCGACCGTCGTCATCAACCCGCCCGACGGCAACATGGTGGCCTACCTGCGGGCGCTCGAAGGCCTGTTCGCGCTGGAGCTGGACTGGCTCGCCCCCGGCCACGGGTTCCTGATCGAGCGACCGCACGAGCTGGTGCGCAAGACCATCGCCCACCGCCTGGCGCGCGAGGCCAAGGTGCTGGCCGCGCTGGACGGCGCCGATCAGGGCCTGGCCGAGCCCGAATTGCTGGCCAGTGTCTACGCCGACACCCCGGCCAAGCTGCACGCGATGGCCTTGCGCTCGCTGCGCGCGCACCTGGACAAGCTGCTGGCCGAAGAGCGGGTTGTGCAGCACGCCGGGCATTGGCAGCGGCTGCCAGCATGAGCCAGGCGGACACCCGCTTCGCGCCGCTGGACGCCCGGCTGCACGACTGGGTAGCCTCGGGCCTGCTGGCCGGGGTGGCGGTCGGGGTGCTGCGGCACGGCGAGCTGGTCCACCAGGCCTGCGTCGGCTGGGCCGACATCGCCAGCGCCACGCCGCTGTTGCCCGAGCACATCCACCGGGCCTTTTCCAGCACCAAACTCATCACCGCCTGCGCCGCCCTGCAGCTCTGCGAGCAGGGCCGTTTCGGCCTCGACGACCCGATCGAGGCGCACATCCCGGCGCTGGCCCGGCGCCGGGTGCTGCGCCCCGGCGCCAGCCACATCGACGACACCGAGCCGGCGCTGGCTGCCATCACCATCCGCCAGCTCTTTGCCCACAGCAGCGGCCTGGCCCTGGGCCTGATGGACCCCGAAGGGCTGATCTTCCAGGCCTATGCCGCCAACGGCGTGCGCGACCACAGCCTCGACCTGGCGCAATTGATGGACGCGCTGGCGCCGCTGCCGCTGGCCTTTCAGCCCGGCAGCCGCTGGGGCTACTCGATTGCCACCGACGTGCTGGCCCGGCTGGTCGAGCTGCACAGCGGCCAGCGCTTTGGCGACTACCTGGCCGAGCACATCTTTGCGCCGCTGGGCATGGTCGACACCGCCCACCACACGCCAGCGGCCAAGCAGCACCGCCTGGCCACGCTCTACGGCGCCGACAGGACCGCCGCCGACCCGGCCGCTGCGCCACTGCTGCCTTTGCCGATGTTGCGCTACCCCGGCGCCCTGCCGGTGCCGGTGGCACGCCAGGGCGGTGCCGGCGGCCTGGTCACGACGCTGGCCGACAGCCTCGCCCTGCTGCGCGCGCTGCAACCCAGCGCGCCGGGCGCCAAACTGCTGCGCCCCGAGACCCTGGCCTTGCTCGGCGTCAACCAGCTTGAGCCCGGCAGCGGCCAGGCGGTGGTTGATTTCCTGCCCGAATGCGGCGTCGTCAAGGGCAAGGGCTATGGCCTGTTCGGCGCGGTCACCGCAGCCGGGGCCGAGGTCAACCACCCGAACCACGCCATCCCCGGCGTCGAGTGGGGCGGCCTGGGCGCCACCCATTGGTGGATCGCCCCGCAGCAGGGCCTGGCGGTGGCGGTGATGACGCAGCGCTACATCGGCTTCTTCCACCCGTTCTGGTTCGAACTCAAGCGCCTGGTCTGGGACGCGGCGGCGTGAGCCTGGCCGGCCTGGCCAGGCCCGGGGCTTTGCCACAATCCGCGTCCCAGCGACTTAGAACCACCGCGCGCATGAAAACCCAAGTTGCCATCGTCGGCGCCGGGCCCTCGGGTCTGCTGCTGGGTCAATTGCTGTCGCGCTCGGGCATTGCCAACGTCATCGTCGAGCGCCAGAGTGCCGACTACGTGCTCGGACGGATCCGCGCCGGGGTGCTGGAGCAGAGCACGGTCGATCTGCTGGCCCAGGCCGGCGTCAACGCCAGGCTGCAGGCCGAGGGCCTGCCGCACGACGGCGTGTGCCTGGCCTTTGGCGGGCAGTTGCACCACATCGACCTGTTCGGCCTGACCGGCAAGCGGGTGGTGGTCTATGGCCAGACCGAGCTCACCCGCGACCTGATGGAGGCCCGCAGCGCGGCCGGCCTGAGCACCGTCTACCAGGCCGAGAACGTCAGCGTCCACGGCATTGACGGCCGCTCGCCCAGCCTGCGCTACCGCCAGGGCGGGGTCGAGCAGGTGCTACAGGCCGATTTCATCGCCGGCTGCGACGGCTACCACGGCGTCTGCCGGGCCAGCCTGCCGGCCGGCGCGGTCACGGAGTATGAAAAGGTCTACCCCTTCGGTTGGCTTGGCCTGCTCGCCGACGTGCCGCCGGTACACGAGGAACTGATCTACATCCACCACCAGCGCGGCTTTGCCCTGTGCAGCCAGCGCAGCCGCACACGCAGCCGCTACTACCTGCAATGCGCGCTCGACGACCGGGTCGAGCGCTGGTCGGACCAGGCGTTCTTCGACGAATTGCGGCTGCGCCTGCCCGAGGCCGTGCGCCACAACCTCGTCAGCGGGCCGTCGCTGGAAAAAAGCATCGCGCCGCTGCGCAGCTTTGTCGCCGAGCCGCTGCGTTTTGGCCGCTTGTTCCTGGCCGGAGACGCCGGCCACATCGTGCCGCCGACCGGGGCCAAGGGGCTGAACCTGGCGGCCAGCGACGTGAACTTCCTCTGGCAGGGTCTGGTCGAGCACTACCAGGGCGCCAGCGACGCCGGCATCGACCACTACTCGCGGCGCGCGCTGGCGCGGATCTGGAAGGCCGAGCGCTTCTCCTGGTGGCTGACCTCGCTGATGCACAACTTTCCCGACAGCGGCAGCTTTGCCGCGCAGATGCAGGCGGCGGAGCTGGACTATTTGTTCAGTTCGACCGCCGCGATGACCGCGATGGCCGAGAACTACGTCGGCCTGCCTACCGATTGACCGACCAGGACAACGATGACGCCCCGCATTCCCGGCCGCCGGCTGCTGCATTCGCCCGGCCCAACGCCGCTGCCCGACGAGGTGCTGCACGCGCTCGCCCGCCAGCCCATGGACCATGGCGATCCGCGCCTGGACGAGCACATTGCGCGCTGCGAGGCCGGTCTGCGGCGCTTGCTGCAGACCGAGGCCGCCGATGTCTTCCTCTACGCCGCCAACGGCCATGGCGCTTGGGAGGCGGTGGTCGCCAACCTGCTGCCGCGCGCCCGCGCCGACGGCAGCGGGCCAGCGGTGCTGATTCCCGGCACGGGGCATTTCTCCGAGTCCTGGGCGGTGCAGACCGAGGGGCTGGGCCGGCGCGTGGTCCGCACCCCCTGGCGCGAGGGCTATCCCGTAGATCCGGCCGAGGTCGAGGCGGTGCTGCGCGCGGACCGCGGGCACGACATCCAGGCGGTGTTCGTGGTCCACACCGACACCGCCAGCAGCGTCTGCAGCGACATGGCGGCGATCCGCGCGGCGATGGACGCCAGCGGCCATCCGGCGCTGTTCGTGGTCGACATGGTGGCCTCGCTGGGGGTGCAATCGATGCCGATGGACGCGCTGCGCGCCAACGTCGTGCTGGCGGCATCGCAAAAAGCGCTGATGGCGCCACCCGGGCTGGCGATCGTGGCGGTAGACGCGGCCGCCTTTGCCTTGGCCGAGCGCAATCCCGAGCCGCGCTTTTACTGGGATTGGCGGCTGCGCCGCAGCGAGGTCTCGTACCGCAAGTTCTGCGGCACCGGACCGCAGAACATCATCTTCGCCCTGGACGCGGCGATCGGCCTGATCGAGCACGAGGGCATCGCCCAGGTCCATGCCCGACACCAGGCCCTGGCCGGCGCGGTGCGTGCGGCCGTGGGCGGCTGGCGCGAGGCCGGCGAGCTCGACTACTTTGCGGTCGAGGGCGCGCGCTCGAACTCGGTCACCACCATCCGGATCGCGCCGGAGCTGGACATCGAGGCGGTGCGAACGGTCGCGCGTGAGCGCTTCCAGGTTGCTTTTGCCGGCGGCCTGGGGCCGATGACCGGTCGGGCCTTCCGCATCGGCCACCTCGGCGACCAGAACCCGGCGCAGATCCTGGGCACGCTGGCCGGCATCCAGGCGGCGCTGCAGGTCTGCGGCGTCGCCCATGGCGACGGCATGGGGCCGGCGATTGCCAGCCTTGCGCAGGCTGCCTGAGCGCGCGGTCGGACCGACAAGCCAGCACCCACACCCCAACCCCAGGAGACAAAACATGATCCTCGAAGTCGCTGAAATCCGCATCCGTCCCGGCACCCAGGCCGCGTTCGAAGAAGCCATCCTGCGCGGGCTGCGCAGCGTCCTGGGCCAGGCCAAGGGGGTCGAGTCCTGGAGCGTCAGAAAGGGCCTGGAGAGCCCCGAGCGCTACATCCTGCAGGTGGTCTGGGCGACGCTCGAGGACCACACCGTGGGTTTCCGCGAAGGCCCGCTGTTCGCCCAATGGCGGGCGATCGTCGGGCCATTTTTTGCGCAGCCGCCGCTGGTCGAGCACTTTGACCTGCTCGGCGAGTCGGCCTGAGTGACCGGCCCGCGATGACCGCCGCCCTGGCCGCAGCCGGCGCGCAAGCGCACTTCGATTCAGGCGAATTCTTCGCCACCCTGGCGCGCCGGGTGGCGCAGCGCACCGAGAGCCAGAACCCCGGCCGTGAGGCCGAGTTGCGGGCCTATCTGGAGACCGAGATCGGCCCCAGCCTGGCGGCGCTGGGCTTTGCCTGGCAGATCCACCCCAACCCGGTGGCCGGCGCGCCGCCGCTGCTGAGCGCGCAGCGGATCGAAGGCCCTGGCCTGCCGACCGTGCTGTTCTACGGCCATGGCGATGTGGTGCGCGGCCACGAAGGCCAGTGGCGCGACGGCCGCGACCCCTGGACCCTGAGCGACGCCGGCCAGCGCTGGTATGGCCGCGGCAGCGCCGACAACAAGTCCCAGCACAGCATCAACATCGCCGCCATCGGGGCGGTGATCGCGGCACGCGGCGGGCGGCTGGGCTTCAACGCCAAGTGGCTGCTGGAGATGGCCGAGGAGACCGGCTCGCCCGGGCTGGCCGAGTTCTGCGCCGCCCAGCGCAGCCTGCTCGCCGCCGACGCACTGATCGCCAGCGACGGCCCGCGCCTGCGCGCCGACCGGCCGACCGTGTTCCTGGGCTCGCGTGGCGTGGCCAACCTTGACCTGGTGCTGAACCTGCGCGACGGCGGCCACCATTCGGGCAACTGGGGCGGGCTGCTGCGCAACCCCGGCACGGTGCTGGCCAACGCCATCGCCTGCTTGGTCGATGGCCGGGGCCGGATCCTGGTCGAGGGCCTGCGGCCGCCGCCCATCCCCGCGTCGGTGCGGGCGGCGCTGGCCGACATCGAGGTCGGCGGCGGGCCGAACGACCCGGCCATCGACGCCGGCTGGGGCGAGCCCGGCCTGAGTGCGGCGGAGCGGGTGTTCGGCTTCAACACCCTGGAGGTGCTGGCCCTGGGTTGCGGCAACCCGGCCCAGCCGGTCAACGCCATCGCCGGCTCGGCCCGGGCCACGGTCCAGTTGCGTTTCGTGGTCGGCACCGCCGCCAAGCAGATCCGCGCCCACGTGCTGGCCCACCTGGCCGCACGGGGCTATGGCGATATCGCCGTCAGCGAGCCACAGCTCATGCACGCCACCCGACTCGACCCCGACAACGCCTGGGTGCGGCTGGCGCTGGACGCGCTGCAGGACGCCACCGGCGTCAAGCCGGCCCTGCTGCCCAACATCGGCGGCAGCCTGCCCAACGACGCCTTCGCCGACATCCTCGGCCTGCCCACGGTCTGGGTGCCGCACAGCTACCCGGCCTGCTCGCAGCACGCGCCCGACGAGCATGTGCTGCCGGCCTTGATGCGCCAGGGCCTGGCAATGACGGCCGCCTTGCTCTGGCAGGTCGGCGCCCAGGCCGACGACCTGCCCCGGCGCAGCGCCTGAGCGGTTGGCGCCAAGATTTGCGGTGCTTTGCCGTGCGTATTGCGCGCGGCGGCGACCAGCGTGGCGGTCGAGCCGGCGCACCCCCGCCTTCGCAACAAGCCATGCTGACAGAATCTGCGGGTTTCGCTGATTTGCCTCCCGAACAGGACAAAAACCGACCATGAAGCGCCCCCGTTTCGAGCCGCACGCCGGCATCGCCGTCGCACTGACGCCGCTGCTGCTGGCGTTGACCTTGGGCCTGGCCGGTTGTGGCGGCGGCGAAGAGAACCGGATCGCCTCGGCCCGTGCCTACCTGCAGAAGAACGAGGTCGATTCGGCCAAGATCGAGCTCAAGAGCCTGCTGCAGGACAAGCCAGGTTCGGGCCAGGCGCGGCTGCTCTACGGCATGCTGCTGGTCGAGAGCGGCGAGCCGGTCAACGGCGAGGCCGAACTGCGTCGCGCGCTGGAATTGCACCAGCCCGAGTCCGACGTGCTGCCGGCCTTGGCCCGCGCGATGATGGTCCAGGGCAAGGCCAGGGACGTGGTCCTGCAGTTCGCCAAGACCGATCTGTCTGATCCCAAGGCGGCCGCCGAGTTGAAGATTCAGATCGCCAGCGCGCACTTGGTCGGGGCCGACTACAGGGCCGCGCAGGCAGCGATCGAGGCCGGCCTAGCGCGGGCGCCAGAGCATGTGCCCTCGCTGGTGCTGAAGGCCAGGATCGTGTTCCTGCACGGCCAGACCGACAGCGCCATGGGCCTGGTCGACGCCTTGATCCAGCGCGTTCCCGACAGCCCCGGCGCCTGGGCGCTGCGCGGCGAGCTGCTGGCGGCCAAGGGCGTCGACATCACCGAAGTGGTGCAGACCTACCGCAAGTCGCTGGCACTGGACCCCAAGCAGGCGACGGTCCAGGGCCTGCTGGTGGGTGCCTTGCTGCAACAGAAGGATCTCGAGGCGGCGGGCAAACAGATGGTCGAGTTGCGCCGGTACTCGCCGCAGAGCCCGCCGACCTTCTTCTACGAGACGATGCTGGCGATTGCCCTGCATGACTTCAAGCGTGCCCGCGAGGCGGCCCAGCAGTTGCTGCGGCTCGCGCCCAGCGATCCGCGGGTCCTGGTATTGGCCGGCCAGACCGAGCTGGCGCTGAACTCGGTGGTCCAGGCCGAGGCGCTGTTCGGCAAGGCCGTCGCGCTCGCCCCGACCCTGGCCGTGGCGCGCCGTCAACTGGCCCTGACCTACCTCAGAACCGGCCAGGGTGAGCGTGCCCTGAACGCCCTCAAGCCCTTGCTCGATGGCAACCAATCGGACCCGCAGGCCTTTGCCCTGGCGGGTCAGGCCCACCTGGTGATGGGCGACAACAAGCGCGCCGACAGCTATTTCGCGTTGGCCGCCAAGACCAAGCCCGACGACCTGCAACTGCGCGCCCTGCGCGCCCTGACCAACCTCGCCAGGGGCCAGGAATCGGCGCTGGCCGAATTGCAGACTGTCGCCTCGGGTGACATCGGCGGACGTGTCGACCTGGCGCTGATCAGCCTGCGGATGCAGCGCGGCGAATACGACCAGGCGCTCAAGGCGATCGACGAGTTGGCCAAAAAGGCGCCGGCGCACGCCATGCCCGACTACCTGCGCGGCCAGGTGGCGCGCCAGCGCAAGGACAACGTCGCTGCGCGGGCGGCGTTCGAGCGCTCGCTGGCCAAGGACGCGGGCTACCTGCCGTCGCTGAACACGCTGGCGTCGATGGACATGGCCGACGGCAAGCCTGAGGCCGCGCGTGCCCGCTTCGAGGCCCTCTACGCCAGCCGGCCCAAAGACATCGGCGTGATGATGAACCTGGCCAAGATCCGCGGTCAGGCCGGCGCCCCGGCCGAGGAGGTCAAGGCGTTGCTCGACGAGGCGGTGCGGCTGCGGCCCGACGATGTCGACGCGCGGGTGGCCCTGATCGATGCACTGCTGGAAGTCGGCGACTACAAGGCCGCGCTGACCGCCGGGCAGGCCGGCCTGGCGGCCTTGCCCGACAACCCTGAAATCCTCGACCGGATCGGCCGCGCTCTGCAGGCCAGCGGCGACTTCGGGCAGGCGATCTCGATCTATGGCCGGATGGTCAACCTGCAGCCGCGCTCGCTGGACGCGCAGATGCGCCTGATCAATGCCCAGGCCGCCGGCGGCGCCAGCGCAGCGGCACTGGCCGGCGCGCGCAAGGTGCTGGAAATGTCACCAAATCACCAGCCGGCGCAGGAGGCGATCATCGTCCTGGCGATGCGCGAGAAACAGCCGGCGCTGGCTCTGGAGCAGGCCCGGTCGATCCAGACCCAGCAGCCCAAGCAGGCGCTGGGCTATTTGCTCGAAGGTGATATCGCCGCAGTCCAGAAGGACCGCGAGGGCGCCGCCGCCGCCTACCGCAAGGCCCTGGCGGTCCAGCCGACCAGCGCCTCGGCCATCCGCCTGCACCGGCAACTGCTGGACAACGGCAAGACCGCCGATGCCGACCAGCTTGCCAGCCAGTGGCACCGCGACCACCCGGACGACGCCGCGTTCTCGATCTACATCGGCGACAAGGCGGTTGCGCGCAGCGATTGGACAGGCGCGTCGGCAGCCTTTGGCAGCGCCATCGAACAGCAGCCGAACAACATCATCGCCCTGAACAACCAGGCCATGGTGCTGCTGCGCCAGGGCAAGCCGGGCGCCCTGCGGCTGATCGAGAAGGCCATCCACCTGGCGCCCAACCAGCCGGCGGTGCTCGACACCCTGGCCGCCGTGCTGGTGTCCGAGAACCAGGTGCCCAGGGCCATCGAGGCCCAAAGCAAGGCGGTGCGGCTGGCGCCGGATGCGCCGATCTACCGCCTCGGCCTGGCCAAGCTGATGGTCCAGACCGACAAGAAGGACGCCGCCCGCGCCGAGCTGGAGATCCTCGCCAAGCTGGGCAGCAAGTTCAGCCGCCAGGCCGAAGTCAGCGACCTGCTCAAGAGCCTGGGCGGCTGAGCCGGGCGGCTTGCCGGCTGCGGCGTTCTGGCGGGCGACGGCGAGTCGCTTGCGGCGCTCAAGTTGCATGGTGATGTGGCCGAAATCGTGACCACAGGGCGCGGGCGGGCCTGGCGACCAAGGCGACCTACGCGTGTCCACCACCATCAGCATCGACGAACTGCGCCCGGGCATGTTCATCCACCTGGGCAAAAGGGCTGGTTGGGCCATCCGTTTCCCCGCTCCAGCTTCATGCTGAGGACCGAGGACGAGATCGGCCAAGTCCGCAGCCTCGGCCCGACACGGCTGCGCTGGAGTCCTGGCCGCAGCCGCCTGCCCGAGGCGATGCCGGTCGACGGCCGGGCGTCGGCCGATCAGGTGCTGGCCACCTCCCCAGCCGTCGCCCTGGCAAACACCCAGCATCGCTACGACGCAGTCGCCCGCGCCTGCCAGCAGATCAGCCAGTTGCTGGCCGAGCAGCCGCTGCAAGCGGCGCAGGTCGCCAAGGCGGCGACCGAGTCGCTGCTCGACGGCATGCTGACGGGCGGTGAGATTTGCCTGCGCGCGCTGCCCGACGGCGCGGGCGACCATGACAGCTTGCACGCCCTCAACGTCAGCGTGGTGTCGATGCTACTGGGCCATGTGTTCGGCTTCGGCCGGGCGGAGCTTGGCGATCTGGGGCTGGGCGCGCTGCTGCACGACATCGGCAAGCTGGACCTGCCGCTGCCGCTGCGCCACCTGCGAGGCGACCTCAGCCAGGCCGAATTTGCAACCTACCGCAGCCATGTCGTCGCCGGGGTCGCACAGGCCGGGCGGATGGGTCTGAATGCGGCCGTGACGGCGGTGCTCGCCCAGCACCACGAGATGTCCGATGGCAGCGGCTTCCCCGAGCGCCGCAGCGCCGACCGGATGAGCACCGCCGCGCGCATCGTGGCCATGGTCAACAGCTACGACAGCCTGTGCAATCCGCGCGATCCGAACGCCGTGTTGACGCCGCACGAGGCGATGTCGCGGATGTTTGCGCAAAGCCAGAGCAAGTTCGACATGAGCATGGTCAATGCCCTGATCCGTCTGCTGGGGGTGTATCCGCCAGGCTCGCTGGTGCAACTGACCGACGACCGGTTTGCGCTGGTGCACAGCGTCAACACCGGCCGGCCGATGAAACCGCGGGTGGTGGTGGCCGACCCGGCGCAACCGGATGGGCCGGCCTCACTCTTGCACCTGGACAGTTGCGTGGATCTGGGCATCCGGCGCAGCATCCGTTGTGCCCAGGTTCCCGCCCGACAACTCAGCCAGTTGTCGCCGCGCGCGCGCATCGCCTACTTCTTCGAGCCGGCGCCGCAACTGCCGCTGCCGACGCCAGGCTGAAGGGCGACGGCATCGACCGTTGCGGGTTAGGCCCACCTTGATCGGGCGGGCGGTTCTTTCGACAATCGGGCCTGCGCCGCATTCGCCTAGCCCCGTGCCCGCCCTGGAAGCCCGAATTCAGCACCGCTTTGCCCAGCTCGACCTGCCGATGGCGGTCGAATTGCCTGGCGGCCGGCGCTTGGGGGTGGACAACCCGCGGCTGACGATCCGCCTGGCGCAGTTGAAGTCGGTGATGCACCTGGCGACCGGCCAGGTCGGCCGCCTGGCCGAGGCCTTTGTCGAGGGCCAGCTCGATGTTGCCGGCAGCATGCGCGACCTGATGGACAGTGCAGCGCGGCTGATTGGCGCGGATCCGACCCAGGGACTTGCGCGTGGGCCGCTGCGCTGGTGGCATGGCTTGAAGCGCCATGGCCGCTCGCTGGCCCGCCACCGCGCCGACGCCGACGCCCGCCAGGTGCAGTTCCATTACGACGTGTCGGACGATTTCTACGCCCTCTGGCTCGATCCCCGCAGGGTCTATTCCTGTGCCTACTTTGGTGCGCCGCAGATGTCGCTGGCGCAGGCGCAGGAGGCCAAGCTCGACCACATCTGCCGCAAGCTGATGCTCAAGCCGGGCGAGCGCTTTCTCGATGTCGGCGCCGGCTGGGGTGGCTTGCTGCTGTGGGCGGCCGAACACTACGGCGTGGCTGGCACCGGCATCACCCTGTCGAAAAACCAGCATGCCCATGTCAACCGCCTGATCGCCGAACGCGGCCTCAGCGACCGGGTGCAGATGCTGTTGCTCGACTACCGTGACCTGCCCGAGGACCTGGCCTTCGACAAGATTGCCTCGGTCGGCATGTTCGAGCATGTCGGCAGGGCGATGCTGCCGGCCTATTTCGCCAAGCTCTGGCGGCTGCTGCGCCCGGGTGGCCTGCTGCTCAACCACGGCATCACCGCCGGTGGCACCCGCAACCACCAGCTCGGCGCCGGCATCGGCGATTTCATCGAGCACTACATCTTTCCGGGCGGCGAGTTGCTGCACCTGTCGCAGGTGCTGCGCGACCTGGCCGACAGCGGGCTGGAGTCGCTGGACATCGAAAACCTGCGGCCGCACTACGCCCGCACGCTCTGGGCCTGGTCCGACGCGCTCGAGGCGCAATTGGCGCGGGCGGCCGAGCTGACCGCGCCCCAGGTGGTGCGCGCCTACCGGCTGTACCTGGCCGGCAGCGCAATGAGCTTCGAGCAGGGCTGGATCTCGCTCCACCAGATCCTCGCGGCCCGCCCCAGCGGCCAGGTCTTGGCCGACAGCCCCGGATTGCGCGGTGCACAATCGGACTACCCCTTCCAGCGCAGCTACATCTACCGTTCCTGAGCCCTCGCGCTGTGATCTACAAGTTCAAGAGCAAGGCCTGCGGCGACCTCATCATGCTCGGCGCCAACGGCGACACGCTGTTGCGCCTGCTGGGCCGCGAGCCGCAGCCCAGCGGCATCATTGAGCCGGCGGCGATGGCCTTTGCCGTCAGCGTGATCGAGCAGGCCCTGGACCAAACCCGAGCCACCGCCAGCACCGATCCCGACGCCGCCGGCAGCGTCGTCTCCCTGCAGCAGCGGCTGTGGCCGATGTTGGCGATGCTGCGCCGCGCCCAGGCGGCGGCGCAGCCCATCGTCTGGGGCGTCTGAGCCGATCCTGCGGCCCGACCCCTGCGTATGAAACTGTGGAGCCACAGCCTCGTCAACGGCGAGCCGATTGCGCAACGCCACGCCGCCGGGCGACCGAACGGTTCGGGCGGCGTCAGTGCTGGCCAGAACATCAGCCCGCACCTGGCCTGGACCGACTTGCCCGCCCAGACCCGCTCGCTGGTGTTGATTTGCCATGACTTTGACGTGCCGAGCCGCTCCGACGACCTCAACCGCAGCGATCGCGAGGTACCGGTCGATCTGCCCAGGATCGAGTTTTTCCACTGGCTGCTGGTCGACCTGCCGCCGAGCTTGAGCGAACTGGCCGAGGGCCAGTTTGGCTGTGGCCTGGTCGCCGGCGGCAAGCCCGGCCCGCTGACCGCCATCGGCGCGCGCCAGGGCCTGAACGACTACACCGGCTGGTTCGCCAACGATCCGGCCATGGCGGGCGAGTATTTCGGCTACGACGGCCCCTGTCCGCCGTTCAACGACTCGCTGGTCCACCACTACCTGTTCACGCTTTACGCGCTGTCGCTGCCGCGGCTGGGCGTGCAGGGGCACTTCAACGGCGCCCAGGTTCGTGACGCAATGGCCGGCCTGGTGCTCGGCGCGGCCACGCTGTCGGGCACCTACACCTTGAATCCGCGCCTGCTCGGCCGATAGCAGGGCTTGGCGTCGGGCGGATCGGTGCAACTGCGTCCGGTCGCTGCGGCGGTTAACAGCGCTGGGTGACAGCGGCTGGCGAGGCAGCCGACGCAAAGTGTTACCGCGTCACGGGCTGTCCAACCCTTGGTTTTGCGCCCGCGCGGCCGATACCCCTAAGACCAAGGGGTATCCGCATGCGCCACCTGTCCGACTTGAAACACCCGTTTGGCCACCAGATCGGCCACCGACTCGGCCACCAGATCGGCCACCAGATCGGCCACCCGCCGCTCGGCCAGGGCCGGCGTTGGCCCGGGCGCGGCTTCACCCTGGTCGAGATGATGGTGGTGCTGGCGGTGATGGAGGTGCTGCTGGCGATGGCCGGGCCGAAGCTGGCCGGCTTCAGCGCCAACAGCCAGCTCAACGGCGTCAAGACGGCCTTCACCAACGCGATCGCGCTGGCGCGCAGCGAGGCCGCCAAGCGCGGCACCTCGGTGTTCCTGCGCGCCAAGGGCACGCCCGCCACCGGCAACGAGTTTGCCCAGGGATGGGAAGTGATCGCCGATGACGACGGCAGCGGCTCGGTCAGCGGCGGCGACACCCTGGTGCGCGGCTTCGACGCCCTGCCGGCCAGCCTCAAGCTCAGCGGCGGCGCACTCCTGACCTACCGCGCCACCGGCTACCTCGCCGGCAGCGCCGACCAGACGTTCCTGCTGTGTCGGATCGCCGGTTCGACCGAGGGCTACCGGGTGACCGTTTCACCCAGTGGCTCCGCCGATGTCAGTGCCATCAACACCTGTGTCTGACCGCGCCATGGCCCTCGTTCCTGCCACTGCCGCCTCGGCGTCCGGCCTGCGCCCGCGCCGACGCGGCCTGGGCATGATCGAGGCTCTGGCCTCGGTGCTGCTGCTGTCGATCTGCGCGCTGAGCTATGCGGCCCTGCAGGCGCGCAGCCTGTCGTCCAACACCAGTGCGATGTGGCGCAGCAAGGCCGCCTTGCTCAGCGCCGACATGGCCGACCGGATGCGGGCCAACCAGGCCGGCGTCGCCAGCGGCGCCTACCGCAGCCTGAGCAGCGTCACCGCAGTTGCCGATTGCGGCGCGACCACGCCCTGCGCGCCCTCGCGAATGGCCTTGCTGGACCACTACCAGTGGAACAACCTGCTCGCCGATGCCCTGCCCGGCGGCAGCGGTGTGGTCTGCATCGATTCCAGCCCTGATGACGGCACGTCCAGCGCGCCCAACTGCGATGGCGCCGGTGCGGCCTACGCGATCAAGGTGTTCTGGTCCGAACGCGGTACGGCGATGCGGCTGTCAATCGCCCTGCGGCCATGAGCCAGAGCCAGACCATGGCACGCGGCATGTCGCTGGTCGAGTTGATGATCTCGGTCGTCATCGGCATGTTCTTGGTGGCGGTGATGGGTTCGGTCTACCTCGGCAGCAAGGCCACTTTCAACGCCCAGGACTCGGTCTCGCACCTGCAGGACAGCGGCCGTTTCGCGATGGACACAATGGCCCGCGACCTGCGTATGTCGGGCTTTCGCGGCTGCATGAGCCAGGTGCGTGGCACGCCGCTGACCAACCTGCTGAACACCCCGACCGCCTTGCTGTACAACTTTGCCGAGCCGGTCTGGGGCTCGCGCAGCAGCGGTGGCAGTTGGAGCCCGGCACTGGGCACGCCGGTCAGCGGCCTGTCGCCGCTGCCGGCCGGCGACGTGCTGGTGGTGCGCCGCCCGGTCGGCAGCGGTTGGGCCTTGACCGCGCAGATGGCGGCCGGCACCTCGGCAATGAGCATCAGCGCCACGCCCAACATCACCAAGGGCGATCTGCTGCTGGCCGCCGACTGTGCCGGCGCGGTGGTGCTGCAGGCCACCAACGACACCCCGGGCCTGTCCAGCAGCGTCGCCCATCTGACGGGGGTGGCCGGTATCAGCCCGGGGCTGTCCAGCGCCGATCTGGGCCGTGGCCTGGCCCACGACGCATCGCTTTGGCGGATGCAGACGGTGATTTACTACCTCGCCGCCAGCGTCCGTCGCGGCGGCCAAGTCGCGCTCTGGTCGTACACCAATCCCAGCTACGACGGCAACCCCAGTTCGGTCGAACTCGTGACCGGGGTCGAGCGCATGGCGATCACCTTCGGCGTGGACAGCAATGCCGACTACGCCGCCGACAAGTTCCAGGGCGCCGCCGGTGTCAGCGACTGGACCCAGGTCGTCAGCGCCCGCATCGACCTGCTGCTCTCAGGCAATGCCGACAACAGCGTGACCAAGGCTCAGCCCTACCGCTGGGACGGCGCCATGGTCGTGCCGATCGACAAGAAGCTGCGCACCACGCTGAGCGTGGCGGTCTCGTTGCGCAACACCGTGCCATGAAATTGCTGCCCTGCCCGATGCGCCAGCCGCCCACCGCCGCCCGCCGCAGCCGTGGGCCCGCGCCGCAGCGCGGCCTGTCGCTGATCGTGATCCTGTTGATGATGGTCGTGCTCGGCTTCATGGCCCTGTCGGGCATGAGCACCGGGATCGTGCAGGAGCGCATGGCCGGCAACGCCCGCGACCAGAACATCGCGCTGCAGGCGGCCGAGGCCGGCCTGCGTGACGCCGAGGCCGACATCGAGGCCAACTTGGACGCCGGCTCCGGTTTCGCCGATCCCTGCGTCGCCGGCCTGTGCCTGCCGCCGTCGATGGTCGCCACCGGGGCGGTGTCCACGCCGCGCTGGCAGGGCCTGAGCTGGAGCACCCAGGCGCGCACCTACGGCAGCCGCACGTCGGCCAGCGCACTGCTGGGCCCGGGCAACGTGGCGCTGTCCTCGCAGCCGCGCTACATCGTCGAGATGATGCCCAGCCTGCCGACCGCCGACGGCAGCAGTGCCTGCACTGGCTGTACCACCACCGCCGTCGAAAGGGCCCGCGCCTACCGCATCACGGTACGGGCCACTGGCGTGCGCGACACCACGGTCGTGATGCTGCAATCGATCTACGTCAAACAATGAAACCGCCAAAGTCAACCTGTTCGGCGCGCAGCGCTGCGGTGTTCGTCCGGGTGAACGCGGCCCGGCGCAGGCTGGCCAGCGCCAGCCTGCTGCTGGCGGCCATGGCGGCGCCGCCAGTGGCCGGGCAGAGCATCAACTTTGCCCAGTCACCGCTGTTCCTGGGCACCACGGTCAAGCCCAATGTGCTGGTGGTGTACGACAACTCGGAGTCGATGGACGGCACCATGGCCGGCAAGCTGATCGCCGGAGACGACGACACCACCCGGGGCAACGTCGCGCGTTCGGTGCTGCGCAGCACCATCACCACCTACCGCAACGCCTTCCAGTGGGGGCTGGCCAGCTTCGAACTGGTCTCGCCGACGCTGTACACCACTTACGCCTACTACTTTGGCGGTGACACGCAGGTGGTCTACACCAACGACTGTGTCGGCGGACTCTCGGCCAGCAATGGCGGCCTGCGCTGCATCGCGAACCCCCAGCCCGGCAACGGCTATGCCTACCTGACCTACGCCCTGACCGGCGACGACCCGGCGATCAACGATGTGCTGTATTCGGGCGACTTCGGCGCCCAGCTCTACGGCATTGGCATCAGCGGCGGCACCAACTACAACGTCTACCAAAGCCACAGTGCGGGCACGGGCTGGAGCGGCGGCAGCTTCTCGGGTGGCCTGGGCACCTGGGGTTTCACCCCGACCGACGCCGGCTACCTGCCGCAAACGCCGCCCAACAACCGCATGTTCTGGCTGCGCCGCGCCTGGGGCTATTACGCCGACATCACCGGCAAGGGCAAGGTCAACCAGGCCGTGGCGGCCGACTCCACCACCCAGTACAACGCGCTGATGGCGCTGCTGGCCAAGGAGACGAATTCGGCGGGTTCGGCCGAGGTCAAGAACGCGGCTGTCTTCACCCCGCTGGCCGGCACGTTGGCCACGGTCAAGAGCTACTTTGCCAATTCCCTGGCCGGCAAGACCACGCCGATCTCGCAGAGCTGCCAGCGCAACTTCCTGCTGCTGGCCACCGATGGCAACCCGACCGGCAAGACCAACGGTGCGATGTATTCGCTGGCCGAGATGGTCAACACCTACAACGCGGTGACCAACACCTGGAGCTTCTCCAACGCCGCCAACGACGTGTTCAACAACGTCACCTCGCTGCGCAGCACCAGCTACAGCGGCAGGAGCTACGACATCCAGACCTACGTCGTCGGGCTGGGCGACTCGGTCGCCAACGCGGCCTCGGTGGCGACGCTCAACCGCATGGCCTTACTCGGCGGCACCGACGCCGCCTACCTGGCCAGCAGCAGCGCCGCCTTGAGCGACGCCTTCCGCAGCGTCAGCATCGACATCATCTCCAAGACCGCAGCGGCCTCGGCGGTGTCGCTCAATTCGGGCTCGTGGAACACCGGCTCCAAGGTCTACCAGGGGCGCTTCTCCAGTGGCGACTGGTCGGGCCAGTTGCTGGCCTTCGCAATCGACGCCTCGGGCTCGCCCGCAGCCACCGCCGACTGGGACTCGGCCGTGGTGCTGAACGGGCAGGACTGGAACAGCGGACGGCAGATCCTGTCGTACAAGCCCTCGGCCGCGCTGGGCGCGCGCGGCGTGGCCCTGCGCTGGCCGGTGAGTGCGGTGGCGCCCACCGCCACCGAGATCGATTTGGGGCTGGTCACGGCGCTGAACAAGGACATCACCGGTGCGGTTGACGGTTTCGGCAGCCAGCGCCTGGACTACCTGCGTGGCAACACCGCGCGCGAGACCCGCAACTGCGCCGGCTGCGCTGCACCGGTGTTCCGCAACCGGCCGGCGACGGTGCTGGGTGACATCATCGACTCGGCCCCGGTCTATGTCGGCAGCGGCACGGGCGATTTCCGCGACACGATCGAGAGCTCGCGTTACAGCACCTATGCCAGCGCCCGCGCGGCCATGACGGCGTCGATCTTTGTCGGTGCCAACGACGGCATGCTGCACGCCTTCAACGCCACCAACGGCAGCGAGCTGTTTGCCTACGTGCCCTGGGCGGTGCGCAACCGGTTGTCGGCGCTGAGCTCGAACAGCTACGCCCACCAGTACACGACCGACGGCTCGCCGGCGGTGGGCGATGTCTTCACCGGCGGTCAGTGGCGCACCCTGCTGGTCAGCGGCATGAATGCTGGCGCGCCGGGCCTGTTTGCGCTGGACATCAGCGACCCGACCAAGTTCAACGAGGCCAATGCCGCCAGCGTGGTGCGCTGGGAGTTTGGCGAGACCGACGCCGATACCGGCTACATCTTCGGCCGCCCGGTGCTGGCCAAGATGCGCGACGGCGTCTGGCGGGCGATCATCGGCAACGGCTACAACAGCACCAACGGCGTGGCCATGCTGCTGCTGCTGGATCTGCAGACCGGCGCGGTCACGCGCATCAGCACCGGCGCTGGCAGCGCTGGCACGCCCAACGGACTGTCCGGGGTGGCGGCGGTGTCACGCAACGACGACGGCGTCGTCGACTACGCCTACGCCGGCGACCTCTACGGCAACCTCTGGAAGTTCGACCTCACGGCGGCCAGCCCGGCCGGCTGGAAGGTGGCCCTGGGCACCGTGGCCGCGCCGCTGCCGTTGTTCACTGCGGCGGCCGGACAGCAATTCACCGCCCGACCCGACGTCGCCAGATTCCCCATGGGCGGCTACCTCGTGACCCTGGGCACCGGACGCTACCTGGACATCGCTGACAACGCTGCCGGCGCCACCCAGACCCTGTACGGCATCTGGGACAACGGCAGCAGCGCCGTGCTGCTGAGCGATTTGCAGCCGCAGTCGGTGTCCGCCACCGCCATCGGCGCCAGCGGCAGCAACTACCGCCTGACCACCCACGCCGTCGGCCCGGCCACCGACGCGGCGATTGCCGGCGACAACGCCATCAGCCTGGCCAGCTACTACGCCAGCAAAAAGGGCTGGAAGATCAACCTGCCGTCCAGCGGCGAGCGGGTGGTGGCCGAGACTACGGTGCGCTTCGGCCATGTCGTGGCCTCGACCCTGATCCCGAGCACGGCGGTCTGCTCCTTCGGCGGCGACGGCTGGATCATGGACCTGGACTCGATCACCGGTAACCGCTCGCCCGCACTGGACACCAACGGCGACAACCTGGTCGACGCCAGCGACTACCTCAGCGGCAGCGCGGTCTCCGGGGTCCAGGTCGGGGCGGTGCCGGCGGCGGCCAGCATCATGCGCAGCCGCGACCGCAAGCTCGACGACAAGTTGATCAACACCTCGGCCGGCAGCATCGTGCGGGTGCGCGAGAGCGGCAATACCAGCGCTTCGCGGCGCGCCTCTTGGGAGCAGATTCGATGAGCAGCACCAAACGTCGTCAACACCTGCGGCTGGCCGCCCTGGCCTGCGCCTGCCTGCCCGCCTGGGCGGCGGCGATGATCGCGGTCGGCCCGGTCGCCGCCACGCCCGAGCCGCGCAAATCGGTGATCGTGGCCGCGCCGGCCGTCGCCGACGCGCCGGCCGTGGAATGGATATCGGGCGTGATCGGCGGGCTGCAACTCGCACGCAGCGAGATCACCTTGCGGGGCCGGCCGGTGGCGCTGCACCCGACCCGGCTGCGGGTGCTGACCAGCGACGGCCGGCCAGGCGAGCCGGCGATGCTGCAAGTCGGCCAGGCGATCCGATTTGCCCTGGACGATGCGCCGGCACCGGGGCGGCGCATCGTCTTGATCCAGATCGAGCGGTGACGGCCATGGCGCAAAGATTGCACCCGACAGCGGCGCGCTGGCGCGGCTTCACCGTGGTCGAGCTGATGGTGGTGCTGGTGGTGACCGGGCTGCTGGCGGCCGTGGCCTACCCGTCGTACAGCGCCCAATTGACCAAGGGCCGGCGCGCCGACGCCAAGCAGTCTCTGATCGAGTTGGCGCAGAAGCTCGAACGCTTCTACACCGAACGCAGCACCTATGTCGGCGCGACGCTGGGCGGCACCGGCATCTACTCGAGCAGCTCGGTCGGGGGCTTCTACAACCTCGCGATCACGAGCCAGACCGCCGCCGGCTTCACCGTCACCGCCACGCCCACCGGCAGGCAAACCGGCGACGCCTGCGGCACCTTTGGCTACAACCAGGCCGGCGACAAGGTGGTGGCCGGTGGCAGCATGACGACAGCCAGTTGCTGGTAGCGGTAGCCGCCACTTGAGCCGGCGTTGGCCGACTCCACGCGTTGTTGTTAACTGGCGGCTCACTCGATAGCAGCAGCAAGCTTCCGGATATTTGGAACCTGCTTGTCGAGCTGAGTCTGGTTAACCATCACGTTCTTCCCAAGTACATTTCGATGGCCTGAGGTAAGCCCGGAGATAGGTATTCCGCAAGTGCCCGATACGACCGAAGCGGTGTTGGCATCATTTACCTCGTATTGGAACATCTGCTTAAAAACTCGCTTGCTGGTCGGAATAAGAGCGCCACCCGGGTGAACACAGAACAGATTCGCATTGGCCTGCCAAACTGCGTAGATTTCTTCGCCAATCTCGTTGACAACGCTCTTGAATGCGGCAGCAGATGTTTGATTCGACTGCGTGAGCCGATTGCCGACGTACATGTAAAGCGTGGGCAAGGCCATGCGAAAGCGTCGCGAGTTCAGAAAGAACTCAGACTGTTGCTGTCCTGGCTGGCGGGCTACGCCGTAGACAAGAGCGAGAACAGCGCGTACTGCTCGCTTAGAAGAGCCATCGGCTGAGAACGGCACGATCAACCTATCTGAAGCTGACAGCGCGAGCTCAGTGTAAATGGAGAAGCTCGGATTGCAGTCAATGAACACCGTGTGATCGGCGTTATTCCAAGATGCCACGATATCTCGGATGAGATCGCTGATCCAGGTGTGGACGATTCGCCAAGCCTCCTGCGGTCCTGGATTGGTCGCGGCGCTTACACGCGAGGACTGAATCTCAAGTTGCTCATCGCCGACGATCAAAAAGAGGTTTTGCGGAATCGGATCGTTCAGCGGCCGCACTTGTACGGCGTACCGCGCTCCCGTCTGTGGATTGACGTATGGACTGAGAATCCGGTCTTCCACGTACCCTGAGATCGTAAGACGTGGGTTGGCATAGTGGATGCGGTGGAGATTGGACTCTCCGGTGAGCATGCCGCCCAGCAACATTGATGAGGAGTTGGCTTGGGGGCACAGGTCCACCACAATAACCTTCTTCAGAGGATGGATGCGGGCGTACTCCGCTGCCACCTGAAAAGTCAGGTAGCTCTTGCCGACGCCTCCTTTGTTGTTCCACACCGCGTAGATGGCCACAGTCGTTCCTTGTTGTGTTGGTTCACGCCCATCCTACAAGTCTCGCGGACCTTAGTGGTAAGGGGCTGCGTGGCGACGGAGTCGTGTAGGTGCGGTCTTGCCTTCTGGTTGCGTGCGCGCCGATGCTGGCGATTGCGCCGCCCAACTCAGCCGTCGAACAGCCCGCCCATCGCCGCCGGCGGCGCCACCCCGAGGTGGCGGTAGGCGGCCAGGGTGGCGATTCGGCCGCGCGGCGTGCGCTGAAGATAGCCCTGCATGATCAGGTAGGGCTCGATCACGTCCTCGATCGTGCCCGCTTCCTCGCCGATCGCTGCGGCGACGTTGTCCAGGCCGACCGGGCCGCCGTCGAAGCGGTGCACCACCGCCTCCAGCAGCTTGCGGTCCATGATGTCGAAGCCCTGCGGATCGACATCTAGCATCTTCAGCGCCAGGTCGGCGATGGCGCGGCTGATCACGCCGTCGGCCTTGACCTGGGCGTAGTCGCGCACCCGGCGCAGCAGGCGGTTGGCGATCCGCGGTGTGCCGCGTGAGCGGCGCGCGATCTCGAACGCGCCATCGGCCTCGATCGGCAGCTTCAGCAGCCCAGCGGAGCGGTGGACGATGGTGGTCAATTCCTCGGGCGAATAGAACTCCAGCCGGGCGACGATGCCGAAACGGTCGCGCAGCGGGTTGGTCAGCATGCCGGCGTAGGTGGTGGCTGCCGAGCCGATCTGGCGACGCCCATCGTGAGCGCGCCACGCTTCGGCATGTCGCAACGCGACCTCCTG
>JANXYH010000197.1 GCA_025350145.1 Burkholderiales bacterium
TGTTCGGCATCGCCAGCGATCACGGCTTCAAGTTCCCCGCTGTCGGCCCTGGGCAGACGCCTGGGCAAGCTGCCCAGGTCCAGCGCCTGGCGCAAGAGCGCCACGCCCAACGCGAGGCAGAAGCGGCCGAGCTGGCCCGCCAGCATGAAGACGCTGCCCAGCGCTGCGCCAGGCTGTGGGATGGCGCCGCCACCGCGCCACCCGAGGCCGGCGCTACCTACTTGAAACGCAAGGGCGTGCAGGCGTTCGGGCTGCGCTTTCTGGGCGGCGTGGCGGTGGTGCCGATGCGCGACGAAGCCGGCCGGCTGTGGTCGGTGCAACGGCTGTTGCCCAAGCGGCTCAAGGATGCGGCCAGCGGCAAGGATGGCACCGATAAGCTGTTTGGCCCGATCAAGTGCACCCCCGATGAGGTAGTGCATTCGCGCAAGACGGGGCTGTTCCACGCCATTGGCCAGGTCGATGGCGCGACCGTGCTGCTGCTGGCCGAAGGCTATGCCACGGCCGCCAGCCTGCATGAGGCCACGGGCCGGCCGGTGGTGGTGTGCTTTGACTCCGGCAACCTGGTGCATGTGGCCCGAGCGCTGCGCCAGCAGTGGCCGGCGCTGCCGCTGCTGGTGTGCGGCGACGATGACCGCGCCACCGAAGCCAAGGGCCGGCCCAACGCCGGCAAGCTGAAGGCGCAGGCGGCGGCCGAGCTGACCGGTCAGGCGCAAGGGCTGGCGGCCATGGTGTTACCGGTGGGCTTGCCCGATGGTCCTGATGGCGGTTCAGACTTCAACGACCTGGCCGCGCGTTCCGGCTTGCCGGCGGTGGCCGCGCAGGTGGAAGCTGCGGCGGTTGACCTGCTGGCCCGCGCTGCTGAGCTGGCCCGGCAACGGCCTGAATCGGGCGCAGGTGCCGCGATCAGCACCACCGACGATGCAGTGCAGCCACCCGGCCCCGGCGCCGCGCCTGGAGGGTTGCAGGGCGTCATGCCGGCCGAGGCCCGGGCGGTGGCTGACGGTGCTGGCGCTGACGCGGCTGCGATCATTGGTGCCAGTGGGCCGGTGCTGCGCCTGGTGCCTGGCGGCCTGTCTTCGGCCGAAGCAGCCCCGGCACCGGCCGCTGCCGATTCCACCGGCCCGGCCGGCGTTGGCCGTGGCGGTAAGGGCGGACGCAAGCGCAGCGGTGGTGGCGGTGACGGCACCGACGCTGACGACGACAAGCCGCGCGACCCCTTCAGCGTGGATGATGCGGGCGTGTGGTTCGCCGGGGTCGACAGCGACGGCAGCACCAAGCCCAGGCAATGGGTGTGCAGCCGCCTGGAAGTGACGGCCCGCACCCGCACCGATGACCACAACGGCTGGGGTTGCCTGCTGGAATTCAGCGACCCGGACGGCCACCCGAAGACCTGGGCCATGCCGTCAGCCATGCTGAGCGGCGACGGTGGCGAGTGGGCGGCCCGCCTGCGGGACATGGGCTTGCGCATGGCGCCCGGCACCCTGGCGCGAAACCTGGTGGCCAGGTACATCGACACCCGCCGGCCCGACGCCCGCGTGACCTGCACCGACCGGGTGGGCTGGCATGGCCCGGTGTACGTGCTGCCGGCAAGCTGCATCACGCCGGCCGATGCCGCCGACCCGGCAGACGGCGACGAAGCGGCCGCCAGCGCCGAGGCAGGTGGCGATCGCCAGGCCGCAACGCTGGAACCTGCACCTCGGCGCTACGTGTTCCAAAGCGACAGCGGCATGGAAGACACCTTCCGCCGCATGGGCGAGCTGGCCGACTGGCGCAGCAGTGTGGCCGCGTTGGCGGTGGGAAATTCGCGCCTGGTGTTTGCCATCGCCGTAGCCTTTGCCGGCCCCCTGGTGCGGCCTGCTGGGGTCGAAAGCGGCGGCTTTCACTTCCGGGGCATTTCAAGCCAGGGCAAGACCTCGGCCCTGAAGGTGGCCGCCAGCGTCTGGGGCCGGCCCACCTTCATGCAGCGTTGGAGGACCACAGACAATGCTTTGGAAGCCATCGCGGCACAGCATTGCGACTGCACGCTGATCCTGGACGAGTTCGGGCAGCTTGATCCGAAGGTGGCCGGTGAATGCGCCTACATGCTGGCCAACGAGCAAGAGAAGGGCCGCGCCACCCGTGGTGCGATGCTGCGCAAGCGCCGCACCTGGCGGCTGTTGTTCTTGTCCTCGGGTGAAGTGTCACTGTCCGATCACATGGCCGAGGCCGGCAAGCGAACCCGAGCCGGCATGGAAGTCCGCATGCTGGACGTGCCGCTGGACGCCGGCCAGGGCATGGGTGGCATCGAGTTGCTGAACGGGCACGAAGGGCCTGCTGCGTTGGCCGATGCCATCGTCACTGCAGCGGCCAGGCACTACGGCACGGCAGGCCGCGCCTGGCTGCAATGGTGCGCTGACTACTACGCCGAACTGCCCGAGCTGGTGGTCGAGCTGGTCGAGCGCATCCGCGCTGACCTGGTGCCCGAGGCTGCGGCCGAGCAGGTGCGCCGCGCCGGCACCCGTTTTGCGTTGGTGGCTGCGGCCGGCGAGCTGGCCACGCGCGCCGGGATCACCGGGTGGACGAAGGGCGAAGCCACCCAAGCGGTCCGACAGTGCTTCAATGCCTGGCTGGCGGCCCGGGGCCACATAGACAACGGCGAAAACGCGGCCATGATGCGTCAAGTGCGCCAGTTCTTGGAGCTGCACGGCGAAGGCCGCTTCGCCTGGTGGCATCGGGCGATGGATGACCACAACCCGAAGACCCTGAATCGGGCCGGATTCCGCCGGCTGCTGGGCGAAGACGGCAAGCCGGTCAAGTCCAACGCTGACCACCTGCGCGAGTATGGCGAGCGCATGACGCCAACCGATGCGGCAGCGGCCAAGGTGGATTACATCGTGCTGCGCGACGTGTTCGAACACGAGGTATGCAGGGGCTTTGACCCGCGCGCCGTGGCCAAGCTGCTGAAGGCGCGCGACCACCTGGAAACCGAAGATGGTGGCCGGCTGACCGACCGCCAACGCCTGCCGGGCATGGGTGGCGAAAAAGTGCCTTGCTACCACCTACGGCCCAGCATCTTTACAGACGAACTGTGATCGGCCGCGCTGGCACCGGTCGGCCCAACGGCAGGCCGCGCGAAGTGATGCGCCTGGTGCTGTCAGCATGGGCCGACGAATGGCGCCGCGCCGGCCGGCCAGGTGGGCTGACGGTGCCCGAGCTGGCGGACACCGTGCCCGGCATGTCGGGCCAGTCACCCGCCGATTGCCGGGCGGTGAGAGATGCCGTAGGCAATATGCTGCGGGTCGGCGAGTTGGTGGGCGTGGGGACGGTGCCCAGCCCGCACCGATGCCGGCCGCGTGGGCTGTATGCGCCGTCGGCCGCCACGGATGACGGCGCAGGCCCTGCGCAAAGCGCCGTGCAGGCGTCCGCGCAGCTTGCTGCGGCCCTGGGTGGGCTGTGGTCGGCAAAGTCCGGCCGCAGCGGCTTGGCCTGACGCGCGCCGCCGCAGGCCCTGCCGGTGACGGCCGTTGCCGGGTCAGGCTGGCGCGATGGCGCGCTGAATCGTGGCGCGGCCGACATTGAGGGCGCGGGCCAGACTCGAAACGCTGGCCGACCCTGCGGCCAGTTGCTCGCGCACCTGGCGCGCCTGGTCGGCTGACAGCGCCGAAGGCCGGCCCAGCTTCTTGCCCGCACCCTTGGCGCGGCTCAGGCCGGCGGCGGTGCGTTCGCGGATCAGGTCAAGTTCAAACTCGGCCACGGCCGCTAGAACCTGCATCGTCATTTTGCCGGCCGGGCTGGTCAGGTCAACGCCACCCAGCGCCAGGCAGTGCACCCGCACGCCCAGCCCGGCCAGGTGGTCTACCGTGCTGCGCACGTCCAGCGCGCTGCGGCCCAGCCGGTCGAGCTTGGTCACCACCAGCACGTCGCCCGACTCCAGCCGTTCCAGCAGCTTGGCAAAGCCCGGCCGCCGCTGCGCCGCCTGGCTGCCCGACACTGTCTCGCGCACCACCCGCTTCGGGTCAACCGCGAAGCCGGGCGCCGCGATCTCGTTGGCCTGGTTTTCAGTGGTCTGGCCATCGGTGGAGACACGGCAGTAGGCGAAGACTCGGGACATGGCGGATTCCTTGGTTAGATTCGACCGTAAACGGTGCCCGAATATCAGCGCATGCCCGAAAGTGCGTCAAGCCGGTTTTTGGGCATGCTTGCAGCGGGCGCCCGAAAACGAACGTTTTCGGGCGGGTCCAGTGGCTGGGCAGGCTGGGCCGGCTGCGCCGACTGGCGCGGAAGGTAAGGAAGCCAGCATGCAAGGCCGGGCTGCCTGGGCGAAAGTCGGCGTCGGGCCGTAGGCTGTCCCCGCTACAAGATCTGAGCGGGGACAGACTATGCGCATCCGGGGACAGAAAAAGTGAATCAGAACAATGACTTATAGGCGTGTCCCCGCTGTCCCCGGTGCGAAATGCAATTCGTCGGCAAGTTTGATTGAGCGACAGTCAATCGAACCCTTGCTGGCTGAGTCTTGAGGGGGGGCTGACCATTCGGCGCTACACGTTGTTGGCAGTGCAGGAACTCATGCAGGAACTTGTGAGTTCAGGCGGCATTTGCCATAGCTGAATTTCAGTGACCCGGCACCAGAACAGGCTCCGCAAGGGGCCACGTAAGACCGAAAGCGCTATGTCTGATAAGGACTTAGCGCTTTTTTCATGTCCGCATCGGTTGGCACTTGAGTGCCTGACGCGAGGCAGAAGGTGGCCGCTGCGGTGGACAACGGGTGAATGGCAGCCGGCTGGCTGAGGAGGTCAGCCACCCGGCTCGCCAATCTGCTGATCGCAGAGTCCAACGGCCTCACAACATGACCGTCTCGGCCCGTGTCCCTGCTGCGGCAGCGCAAGCGCTGGGCTTCTTCCGGGCCAGCGCAAGGCTAGGGTAGACCCTGGACCGCTATACTCCACAGGTTTACCTGCACGCACGCCAAACGCCCCAGCAAGTCGATCCGGACGGTTCCGCCAACGGTGAGATGCGGCCACGCCGCGCCGCCTGCGGCCCACGCGGCCTGGCCCGAACCGGGCGTGTGCCCGACCTTCGGAGTGACTTCTTGCTGCCCCCACTATTGCCTGAGTTGCCGCCTGCCATCCTTGCGTTGGCTGACGGTACGGTGTTTCGCGGCCAGTCGATTGGCGCCCCGGGTTTTGCTGTCGGTGAGGTGGTGTTCAATACCGCGCTGAGTGGCTACCAGGAAATCCTGACCGACCCCAGCTACTGCCGCCAGATCGTCACGCTCACCTACCCGCATGTCGGCAGCTACGGCGTCAATGCCGAGGACATGGAGTCGAGCCGGGTGCATGCCGCCGGCCTGGTCATCAAGGATTTGCCGCGGCGTATGTCCAACTTTCGCGCGGCTACCGCGCTGGACGACTACCTGGCGGCGCAGGGCACGGTGGCGATTGCCGGCATCGACACCCGCCGGCTGACCCGGCTGCTGCGCACGGCGGGCGCGCAGAACGGCTGCATCGCGGCCTACGCCCTGGGCACGACTTTGGGCCAGGTGCAGATCGACGCAGCGCTCGCCCAGGCCCGTGGTGCGCCCAGCATGTCCGGACTGGATCTGGCCCGGGTGGTGACGGTCGCCGAAGCTTATGCCTGGACCGAGACCGAGTGGCAGCTCGGCAGCGGCTACGGCCAGGCCGAGGGCGAGACTGCGGGCCGCTTTCACGTCGTCGCCTACGACTTCGGCGTCAAGCGCAATATTTTGCGGATGCTCGCCAGCCGGGGTTGCCGGGTGACCGTGGTGCCGGCGCAGACCAGCGCCGAGGCGGCCATGGCGCTGGCGCCCGACGGCATCTTCCTGTCCAACGGCCCGGGCGACCCGCAACCCTGCGACTACGCCATCGCGGCGGCCCGCAGCCTGATCGACGCGGGCATTCCGACCTTCGGCATCTGCCTGGGCCACCAGATCATGGCGCTGGCCTCGGGTGCGGCCACTTTCAAGATGAAGTTCGGCCACCACGGCGCCAACCACCCGGTCAAGGACCTGGACACCGGCCGGGTCTCGATCACCAGCCAGAACCATGGTTTTGCGGTCGATGCCGCGAGCCTGCCGGCGACGCTGCGTCCGACCCACGTCAGTCTGTTCGACGGCACGCTGCAGGGGCTGGCGCGCACCGACCGGCCGGCGTTGTGCTTCCAGGGCCATCCCGAAGCCGCGCCCGGCCCGCACGACATCGCCTACCTGTTCGACCGCTTCACTGCCCTGATGGGCGAGCAGACCCATGCCTAAGCGCGCAGACCTCCAGTCCATCCTCATCATCGGCGCCGGCCCGATCATCATCGGCCAGGCCTGCGAGTTCGACTACTCTGGCGCCCAGGCTTGCAAGGCGCTGCGCCAGGAGGGCTACCGGGTGGTGCTGGTCAACAGCAACCCGGCGACGATCATGACCGACCCGGACACGGCCGACGCTACCTACATCGAGCCGATCACCTGGCAGGTGGTCGAGCAGATCATCGCCAAAGAGCGTGCACTGCACCCGGGCGAGCGCATGGCCGTGCTGCCGACCATGGGTGGCCAGACCGCGCTGAACTGCGCCCTGGACCTGCACCGCCATGGCGTGCTGGCCCGGTTCGGGGTCGAGATGATCGGCGCGAATGAGACCGCGATCGAGAAGGCCGAGGACCGGCTGAAGTTCAAGCAGGCCATGACCTCGATTGGCCTGGCCTCGGCCAAGAGCGGCATTGCCCACAACCTGGCCGAAGCCTGGGAGGTGCAAAAACGCATCACCGCCGAGATCAACGGCAGTGGCTTCCCGATGGTGATTCGGCCCAGCTTCACCCTCGGCGGCACCGGCGGCGGGATCGCCTACAACCCCGAGGAGTTCGAGGAAATCTGCAGGCGCGGCATCGACCTGTCGCCGACCCACGAGCTGCTGATCGAGGAGAGCCTGATCGGCTGGAAGGAGTACGAGATGGAGGTGGTCCGCGACAAGGCGGACAACTGCATCATCGTCTGCGCGATCGAGAACCTCGACCCGATGGGCATCCACACCGGCGACTCGATCACGGTTGCCCCGGCGCAGACCCTGTCGGACAAGGAATACCAGTTGCTGCGCAACGCCAGCATCGCGATCCTGCGCGAGATCGGCGTCGACACCGGCGGCTTGAACGTGCAGTTCTCGATCAACCCGCGCGATGGCCGCATGGTCGTGATCGAGATGAATCCGCGGGTCTCGCGCTCGTCTGCGTTGGCCTCCAAGGCGACCGGATTTCCGATTGCCAAGATCGCCGCCAAGCTGGCCATCGGCTACACCCTGGACGAGTTGCGCAACGACATCACCGGTGGCGCGACACCGGCCTCGTTCGAGCCCAGCATCGACTACGTGGTGACCAAGCTGCCGCGTTTTGCGTTCGAGAAATTCCGCGAGGCCGACCCGCACCTGACGACCCAGATGAAGTCGGTCGGCGAGGTCATGGCCATCGGCCGGACCTTCCAGGAGAGCCTGCAGAAGGCCCTGCGCGGGCTTGAGACCGGGATCGACGGGCTGACCGAGCGCGACGAGATCCATGGCGGTGATCGCGATGAAATCATCGAGGCGATTGGCAACGCCGGCCCCGAACGGCTGCTGTTCGTCGCCGACGCGTTTCGGGTCGGCCTGAAGTTGGACGAGGTGTTCGAGGAAACCGCGATCGACCCCTGGTTCCTGGCGCAGATCGAGGAGTTGGTCAAGATCGAGGCCCAGGTCCGTTTGCGCAGCCTGGCCGATCTCGGCGCCGCCGAGCTGCGCTATCTCAAGCAAAAGGGCTTCTCCGACAAGCGCCTGGGTCGGCTGCTGGCGAGCAACCAGCACGAGGTACGTCGCGCCCGCCACGCCCTGGGCGTGCGCCCGGTCTACAAGCGGGTGGACACCTGCGCGGCCGAGTTCGCGACCGAGACCGCCTATCTGTATTCCTGCTACGAATCCGCCGACGGTGAATGCGAGGCCGAACCGACCGGGCGCCGCAAGATCATGGTGCTGGGCGGCGGGCCGAACCGCATCGGCCAGGGCATCGAGTTCGACTACTGCTGCGTCCACGCCGCCATGGCGATGCGCGAGGACGGCTACGAGACCATCATGGTCAACTGCAACCCGGAGACCGTGTCGACCGACTACGACACCTCCGACCGCCTCTACTTCGAGCCGGTGACGCTGGAAGACGTGCTGGAGATCGTCGCCAAGGAGCGCCCGGTCGGCGTGATCGTCCAGTACGGCGGGCAGACGCCGCTCAAGCTGGCGCTCGACCTTGAAGCCAATGGCGTGCCCATCATCGGCACCAGCCCAGACTCCATCGACATCGCCGAGGACCGCGAGCGCTTCCAGCAGCTCCTGCACAGCCTGGGGCTCAAGCAGCCGCCGAACCGCATCGCCCGGACCGAGGAGTCGGCAATCGCCCTGGCGCATGAGATCGGCTACCCGCTGGTGGTGCGGCCGAGCTATGTGCTGGGCGGCAGGGCGATGGAGATCGTCCACGGCGACAAGGACCTGCAGCGCTACATGCGCGAGGCGGTGCGGGTGTCGGAGAAATCGCCGGTGTTGCTCGACCGCTTCCTGGCCGACGCGATCGAGGTCGATGTCGATTGCATCGCCGACGGCAGCGAAACCGGCGTGATGATCGGCGGGATCATGGAACACGTCGAGGCGGCGGGTGTGCATTCGGGCGATTCGGCCTGCGCCCTGCCGCCCTACACCCTGTCGGCGGCGCTGCAAGACGAGTTGCGCCGCCAGACGGTGCTGATGGCCAAGGCGCTGAAGGTGGTCGGGCTGATGAACGTGCAGTTCGCGATCCAGGGCACGGTCGACGGCGGCGGCGACCAGGCCGTGGTCTACGTCCTCGAGGTCAACCCCCGCGCGTCGCGCACCGTGCCCTTCGTTTCCAAGGCCACCGGCCAGCCGCTGGCCAAGATCGCCGCACGCTGCATGGCCGGGCGGCTGCTGGCCGACCAGCGCGACGCCAAGGGGAGGCTGCCGCGCGAAGTCGTGCCGCCCTATGTCAGCGTCAAGGAGGCCGTCTTCCCGTTCAACAAGTTCCCCGGCGTGGACCCGATCCTGGGGCCAGAGATGCGCTCCACCGG
>JANXYH010000199.1 GCA_025350145.1 Burkholderiales bacterium
TGGTCATGGCAGGCATCTGAATCGTCAGTGCTGCCAAGGTTAGGGCTCCTTCGTCGATACGTAGTTGACAATACTACCTTGAGTAGTAAAGTGCCGATGAGAAAAATATTTACCCACCGGATCGCCGCAAAGCCCCTGCGCCGCGGTCGGACAAAAGGAGCCCGAACCCATGGCGCGCATACCCGAGACGGAGCTTGAGCGGCTGAAGGCCGAGGTCAGCGTCGAGCGCCTGGTCGAGGCATCGGGGCTCGAGCTCAAGCGCGGCGGCAAGGACATGCTGGGGCGCTGCCCGTTCCACGAAGACGACACGGCCAGCCTGATGGTGAGCCCGAGCAAGAACCTGTGGCACTGCTTCGGTTGCGGGGCAGCGGGTGGCCCGATTGACTGGGTGATGAAGACGCGGGGCGTATCGTTCCGGCATGCTGTCGAGTTGTTGCGCGAGGGCTTGCCGGCTTCTTCTTTAGCTGCGGGCCAGGCGGCTGACGTAGCGCCGATCAAGCGCACGACGGTGCGAGCACTGCCGCCGCCGGTGGCCTTCGACGCTGACGATGCAGTGCTGCTTGGTCAGGTGGCCGACTATTACGCGGCGACCCTGAAACAAAGCCCCGAAGCGCTGGCCTACTTGGAGTCGCGCGGCATAGCTGGCAGTGCCGCGGCCGAGGCCATCGAAGTCTTCAAACTCGGCTATGCGAACCGTACGCTGGGCCTGCGCCTGCCGGAGAAGACGCGCAAGGCCGGCGCCGAGATCCGCACGCGGCTGGAGCGCCTGGGCGTGTACCGCGACAGCGGGCACGAGCACCTGAACGGCAGCCTGGTCATCCCCTTGTTCGATGCAGCCGGTCAGGTGGTGAACCTGTACGGACGCAAGATCAGAAACGACCTGCGCGCCGGCACGCCTGCGCACCTGTACCTGCCGGGCTCGCCCAGGCGCGGGGTGTTCAACCGCGCAGCCATGACGCCAGGTGCGAGCGAGGAACTGATCGTGTGCGAGGCGTTGATCGACGCGCTGACGTTCTGGTGCTCGGGCCTGCGCAACGTCACCAGCGCCTACGGTGTCGAGGGTGTGACCGATGAACTGATCGAGGCCATCCAGGCATCGGGCGCGGCGCGCGTGCTGATCGCCTTCGACCGTGACGAGGCTGGCGAACGTGGCGCCGCGAAGGCGGCCGAGCGCTTGCAGGGCCTGGGCATCGACTGCTTCCGCGTGGTGTTCCCCAAGGGCATGGATGCCAACGAGTACGCGGCCAAGGTGCAGCCTGCGGCGAAGTCGCTGGGCCTGCTGGTGCGCAAAGCCGAATGGATAGGCAAGGGTCAGGCGCCGAAGCGTGAGCACGCCGAGCCGCTTGAAGTCGCAAGCTGCGACATCAAGCCAAGCACCGCGCCGGCCGGGCTTCCTTCTTCAGCCGCTGATGCTGTGCCGCCGACGAAGCCAGCGGCTGAAAAAGAATCCCCACCGCTGCCGGCCGCCGCCGTGCCCAGCGCGCCGGTCACCGACGCGCCCGCGCAGGTGAGCGAGCGCGAGGCCGTGCTCGTCTTCGGTGACGGCAAGGACGCCAGACGCTGGCGCGTGCGCGGTCTGCCCAAGAACCTGGCCGTGGGCGTGCTCAAGGTCAATGTGATGGTCAGCGCCGACGATGGTCGATTCCACGTCGATACGCTGGACCTGTACGCGGCGCGTGCTCGTGCTGTCTTCGTGCAGCAGGCATCGAGCGAATTGAGCATCGCCGATGGCGTGCTCAAGACCGATCTCGGCCGCGCGCTGTTGAAGCTCGAAGCGCTGCAGGACGAGGCGATCCGCGAGGCTCTGGCGCCCAAGGAGCCGACGCCTGTGGCGATGACCGAGGCTGACCAGGCCGAGGCGCTGGCCATGCTCAAGGCGCCGAACCTGATGACGCGCATCGTCGATGACTTCGAGGTCTGCGGTGTGGTGGGCGAGAAGACGAACAAGCTCGTTGGCTACCTGGCGGCGGTGTCGCGCTTGCTGGACCGGCCGCTGGCCATCGTCATCCAAAGCAGCAGCGCGGCCGGCAAGTCCAGCTTGATGGATGCGGTGCTCGCCTTCGTGCCCGAGGAGGCGCGCACGAAGTACAGCGCGATGACGGGGCAGAGCTTGTTCTACATGGGGCAGACCAGCCTCAAACACCGCATCCTGGCCATCGCCGAGGAAGAGGGCGCGAGCCGTGCCAGCTACGCGATGAAGCTGCTGCAGTCCGAGGGTGAACTCACCATCGCATCGACCGGCACCGACCCCGCGACGGGCAACCTCATCACGCAGGAATACCGCGTCGAGGGCCCGACGATGCTGATGATGACCACCACGGCCATCGACCTGGACGAGGAACTGTTGAACCGCTGCCTGGTGCTGACCGTGGACGAAGACCGCGAGCAGACGCGGCGCATCCATGCCTTGCAGCGCGAGAAACGCACGCTGGCCGGCCTGGCCAAGCGCGAGGCCAAGACCGCGATCCTGACCACGCACCAGAACGCGCAGCGGCTGCTGCGACCCCTCGCTGTGGTGAACCCCTACGCCGACAGCTTGACCTTCCTGGACGACCGCACGAGGACGCGGCGCGATCACGAGAAGTACCTCACGCTGATCGACACCGTTGCGCTGCTGCACCAGCATCAGCGCGAGGTGAAGACGGCGCACGTCGCCGGCCGCAGCGTCGAGTACATCGAGGCGAACTTGGCCGACATCGAGGCCGCCAACGTCATTGCGCATGAAGTGCTCGGCCGCAGCCTTGACGAGTTGCCACCGCAGACGCGGCGCCTGTTGGTCGCCATCGTCGATCACGTGCGCGAGCAGATGCGCTCGCGTGCGGTGCCGCGCGCCGAGGCGCGCTTCACGCGCAAGCAACTGCGCGAGGCCACCGGCTGGGGCGACACGCAACTGCGCGTGCACCTGGAGCGACTGGTCGGGCTCGAGTACCTCATCGGCCGCAGCGAAGGTGCCGGCGGGCGCTTCACCTACGAGCTGCTGTTCGATGGTGACGCGACCACCACCGTGCACCTGTCCGGGCTGATCGACGTGGCCAGTCTGTGCGAGGTCGATCAGCACACGCCTACGACGGCGAAGTCGCGGGGTAACGGGGTGGAAGTCGCGGGGCGAACCGATGAACTCGCGGGGCGGTTGCGGGGCGATAGCGGCCCGGTTGCGGCCCATTCGCGGGGCGCCTCATCGGCTGCAAAGCCAGCACTGGCGCGGGTGCCCGCTGATCCGGCCGACGAGAGCAGCAAAACGCCTATCTCTGGCGCCGACGTTCCGCCGGTCATGTCGTACCCCAAGGCCGTACCTTCCTTAGCCGCTGCTGCTGCCGCGTGATGAGCACTGGCGTCGGCGTCAAGCGCAACAAGCTGGCCGTGCCCGCTGCATCGGCGAGGACTGCGCCGAAGGCCACGCGCCGCCGCCGCGTGAGCGCCGATCCCGAGGCCTTGGCGCACAACGCGCTGACGCGCTACCAAGCTGCGTTCCATGAGTGGGAGGCCGTGGTCGCGTACTCGCCGCGGACCATCGAGGCGCAGCGGCATGCCATCGGCCGCTTCATCGCCTGGGCGGACGAGCGGGGCCTCTCCAAGCCGCAGGACATCACGCGGCCGATCCTGGAGCGCTACCAGCGGCACGTGTACCACCACCGCAAGGCCAACGGGCAGCCGCTGACGGTCAGTGCCCAGCTCGGGCTGATCTTGCCGCTGCAGGCCTGGTTCAAATGGCTGACCAAGCAGAACCACATCCTCTACAACCCGGCGGCGGACCTCGATCTGCCGACGCGGCCGAAGGCGCTGCCCAAGGGCTTGCTCAGCATCGGCCAGGTCGAGGACGTGCTCAACGGCTGCGACATCACGAAGCCCGAGGGTCTGCGGATGCGCGCGATGCTCGAAGTGCTGTACAGCACGGGCATTCGCCGCTTCGAGCTGGCCGGCCTGAAGCTGTTCGACGTGGACGTCGAACGCGGGGCGCTGATGGTGCGCCAGGGCAAGGGCGCCAAGGATCGGCTCGTGCCAGTGGATGCCCGTGCTGTACAGCACTTCGAGCATCGCGCGCATGCGCAGGCCCTCGGGCTTCGTGGTGTCGCAGCCGTTGAGCACGTCCTCGACCTGGCCGATGCTGAGCAAGCCCTTGGGCAGCGCCTTCGGCCGGGTCGGCAGATCGAGGTCGGCCGCCGGGTTGTAGAGGATGTGGTTCTGCTTGGTCAGCCACTTGAACCAGGCCTGCAGCGGCAGGATCAGTC
>JANXYH010000209.1 GCA_025350145.1 Burkholderiales bacterium
TGCAAAGGCCAACCGGTCAGACCCGGCCGACCCGAAGGCGCAAGTGCCTTCCGCGCTCTATGCCTCGCCGCTGCGGGCGTACCAGACCTTCGCAGAGCCGCAGGTCATGCCCTGGCGCGAGACCAACGACCTGGTTCGCCAGCGCGGCGGCTGGCGCTCCTACGCCCGCGAGGCGCGCGTGCCGGACGCTGCGGGGCCGGCTGTGCCCGCAGCTTCGCAGCCGTTGCCCGCTGCCAAGCCGGCATCAGGTGGTCATGCCGGCCAAGAAGTGAAGTGAGGCAAGCGCCATGAACGTTCGTTCTCTCAAACTTCCCAGTGGTCGAATCGCCCTGGCTTCACTCGCGCTCTTGGCCTTTGGCGGCTGCGCATCGCTCAGCCTCGACGGCGGCTTTGGCCCGGTCGAGCAGATCGCTAAGGACCGGCTCGGCAAGCAGGTCACCTGGGCCCGCAGCGACACCGACCGGGAGGCCATCGACCGGCGCGTGGCGCAGTTGCTCGAACAGCCCTTGTCGGCCGACGATGCGGTGCAGGTCGCGCTGCTGAACAACCGAGGCCTGCAGGCTTCGTTCGCCGAACTCGGCATCAGCGAAGCCGACATGGTGCAGGCAGGTCGTCTGCCAAACCCGGGCTTCAACTTCGCTCGCCTGACCCAGGGCGCCAATGTCGAGATCGACCGAGGCATCCAGTTCAACCTGGCGCGGCTGCTGATGCTGCCGATGGTGAACCAGATCGAGGCGCGGCGCTTCGAGCAGGCACGTGGAGCGGGTGCGCTCAGCATGCTCTCGCTGGCGTCCGAGACGCGCAAGGCCTACGTGCTTGCGGTGGCGGCAGACGAGACGCAGCGCTACATGTTGCAGGTGCAGACGGCGGCCGAAGCCGGCGCTGAGTTGGCACGGCGCCAGGCCCAGGCCGGCAACTGGAACAAGCTGCAGCAGGCGCGCGAGCAGAGCTTTTACGCCGATGCCGCGCTCAACCACGCGCGCGCCGAGCTGGCACGCGGTGCAGCGCGCGAACGCCTGACCCGGTTGATGGGCCTGTGGGGATCGGCGACCCAGTTCCGTTTGCCCGAACGCTTGCCCGACCTACCTCAGGCGCCGAACGACCTGCCCGGTATCGAGCAGGCCGCGATGGCGCAGCGCATCGACGTGCAGGCCGCCAAGCTCGTTACCGAGCAGCTCGCGAAGAACCTCGGCCTGATCCGTGCCACTCGCTTTGTCAACGTGCTCGAAGTCGGCGCCGTGCGCAACACCTACAACGATGCGCCGACGCAACGTGGCTACGCGATCAGCGTCGAGTTGCCGCTGTTCGACTGGGGTGGGGCGCGTGTCGCCAAGGCAGAGGCGATCTACATGCAGGCCGTCAATCGAGCGGCCGAGACCGCGATCAACGCGCGAAGCGAAGTGCGCGGCGCCTACGCCAACTACCGCATCAGCTACGACATCGCGCGCCACTTCCGCGACGAGATCGTGCCGCTGAAAAGGCGCATCTCGGAAGAGAACCTGCTTCGCTACAACGGGATGCTGATTGGCGTGTTCGAGCTGCTTGCCGACGCTCGCTCGCAGATCACCAGTGTCAACGGCTACATCGAGGCGCTGCGCGATTTCTGGCTTGCGCAGGCCGATCTCGACATGGCCCTCATTGGCAAACCCGTCGGCACACCCAGCATGACGGCGATGCCTGCCGCGATCTCCGCGACGGACAGCGGCGCGGCGGCGCATTGAACCCCGAGGATCACCAGATGTTTTCAAGACGCAACTTCTTCCGGGGTGCGGGAGCCATCACGGCCGCCGCTGCGGCCGCTTCTGTCAGTCGCGTGGCGATGGCCGCACTGCCCGAGCCGGTGACGCAAACCCAACCCGACACGATGCCGCCGCTGGTGCCCACCACCGGCCGGCCTTACAACCCGGTGGTCACCCTGAACGGATGGACCTTGCCCTGGCGCATGAACAACGGCGTCAAGGAGTTCCATCTTGTCGCCGAGCCCGTGGTGCGCGAGATGTCGCCCGGCTTCAAGGCGCATCTGTGGGGCTACAACGGCCAGAGCCCGGGGCCGACGATCGAGGTG
>JANXYH010000005.1 GCA_025350145.1 Burkholderiales bacterium
CCTGCGCGGTGGCCGCCGCCAGGTGGTAGGGCAGGGCGTTGACGACCGCATCAAAGCCGCCCGCGGCCACCAGCGCCCGGCGCAGCGCCGCGCCATCCTCGGTGTCGACATTCAGGGCCGTGACGCCCGCGACCGCCGCCAGCCGAGCCAGCGCGGTGGCGCTCCTGTCCATCACCGTGACCCGGTAATCGCCGCTGCCGGCGAGCAGACTGGCGATGGTCATGCCGATGTGGCCGGCGCCGAGCAGGGCGATGCGCATGGTGGTCCTTGGGGTTCAGCGGTGCAGGGGCTTGCCAGTGTCGTGAAGCTGGCCGGCCAAGGATAGCCTTGGCGCAAAGCTCACCTGCCGGCCTGAACCCGCGCCAGCGGCCTCAGGGCCCGGCAATCTGGTTGCAATTGGGCGCGGGCGCGGCGTGGGCGCCCCAGGCCGGCAATTGCGCGACCAGGCCCTGCCAGACCATGTCGGCAAACACGCAGGCGCCCTTGGGGCCGACATGGGCGTTGTCGAAGTCGGCCTTGCCGGCCCGGGCCACGCCCAACTGCTGGGCTGCGGCCGCACCCATCGCCTGCACTGCCGTGGCGCTGCGGCCGTGCAGATCAATCAGCGGCACCCGCTGCGCCCGCGCCACCTGGCGCACCGCCAGCGCCCAGGGCCGCAGGTCATCGACCAGCACCCCGGCCCGGCTGAAGCTACGCCGGGTCAGCGGCGTCACCAGCAGCGGCTGGCCCCCGGCGGCGTGGACCTCGCTGACGAACCCGGCCAGGTTGGCCGGAAACTCGGTGTTGAGGTTGGTCGAGCGGCCGAACTTGCCGGGTTGGTCGTTATGGCCGAACTGGATCAGCACATGCACCGCCGTGCCGGCCGGGTAGGACCTGAGCTGGTCCAGCGCCTGCGCCCACAGCCCCTCGCTGCGGTAGCTGCGGGTGCTGCGCCCACCACGCGCCAGGTTGACGCAGTCGCCGGCCGCAGCCAGCCGCTGGCACAGCGCGTCGCCGTAGCCGGTGCGCGTGGCCAGCGTCGAGTCGCCGACCAGCAGCAGCGCCTGCGGCGGCTGCGCCCAGGCCGCTCCAAAGGCGCTGAAGACACTGAGGGCGCTGAGGGTCAGCCACAGCAGCAGTGCGCCGAAAGCAGGCCTCACTGGCGGGCCAGCCAGGCGCGGTAGGCGTCGAACCAGGCGTCGCTGGTGCAGCCCAGGGTCTGCATGCCAAAGCCGTGGTCGCCGCGCTCGTACCAGTGCAGCTCGACCCGTTGCCCGGCGCGCTGCCAGCTCTCGACCAGGGCAAAGCCTTGGCGCCCAAACAGCGGGTCGTTGTCGGCCATCGCCAGGAACAGCGGCGGCAGACTGGCGGCCGGCCGATCATCCGGCAGGGCCAGCATGCTGCCGTAGAGCAGCGCCAGGCTGTGCGGCACGGCGCCGGGCTCGGGGGCCTCGACCAGGGCGCGGCCGATCAAGGCACCGGCCGAAAAGCCAACATAGCCGATCCGCTCGGCGTCGAACTGCGCCACCGCGCTGTGGCCGCGCAGCCAGCGCAGCGCCAGCCGGGCGTCGTCCACCGCCGGCGCGGGCGCACTGCCGCCACGCCCGCGCTCATCGGCCGGGCGCGACAGGGCCGAGGCGATGAAACGGTCGTACTCGGCCACGAAGGTGGCGCTGTCGACCGCCGTGGGCAGCACCCGGTACTTCAGCACATAGGCGGTGTAGCCGGCCTGGGCCAGCGCCTGCGCCACCTCCAGGCCCTCGTGGTCGATGGCGAGAAAGCGAAAGCCGCCACCCGGCACCACCAGCACCGCCCGGCCGTTGCCCTGGCCCGCTGGCGGCAGCACCGGCAGCAGCGCCGGGCTGGCGACATTGCGCAGCACCCGCAGGCCGTTGCGCAAGGTCCATTGCTCGTTCGGAGCCGGCGCGTCGGGCCACAGCGCAATCAGCCCGGGTTCGGCCGGGGTCGCCAGCGGGCTTGCGGTGGTGATCGGGCTGGCGTTGGTTTGGGTTGGGGTCGCTGCGGTCACGGCGGGTCTCCTGGCTGCGGGCAAATCCACTGCCCCTGCCTGACAGGTCTCAGGGCGATTTGTGGAACTTGCCGTCCTTCATGTTCGCCCTGAGCGGGTGCTTGCGCGGCAGGGTCGCGACATTCTCGGTCGGGTCGCCGTCGACCAGCAGCAGGTCGGCCGGAAAGAGCAGGTGGGCAACGCGGTGGGCTGGCCGCGATCCACTTGCAAATCGGGGAAGGCTGTCAGCCTGAATGCGGCGGTTACCCCAGGGCTGCAAGCGTCGGCGCTGGCATTGGGAGCTTGATCTGGCCGACGATGCGCTGGCAGAGGCAGTCGAGCAGGGCGCGCCATCGGCGCAGGCCTGGACAACCGTTCCGCAGTTGCCTTGACGCGTCGGATTGAAGTTGTCCGTCGGCCGGTGGTGGTGGCAGACCGGGGGCTGTTGTCGCCGGACAACCTGCAGACGCTCGGCGAAAACCACCGCCGCATGAAGTGGATGCGCAGCCTGGTCTGCACCGCCGATGGCGGGCGACCCGGGCGACCCGCTCGCCCATGCCTGGCCACCAGATCCACCAGCGACGGCCAGGGCAGCACCGGGTCCATGGCGTCCGGGAACTCACGCTTGCGCGTGCGCCTGGTCCTCAGATTCAGGCCCAAGTCGATCCGCCATATGGCGCCAAATTTGCGGTCAGATCACGGTGACGCCAAAACCATTGGCGGGAACCTTTGCAGGCCCTCCCTCAAGCTGCGGTTCGATGGCAGCCCGCGAAGCCGGCCTCGGGCGATACGCTGCAATCGAAGGTCAGGCGTCACCGCGTGTCGCAAGCGTGGACTTCTTGTGCACCCACTCCAGCAGCGCGTCGTTCATCCGCGACTGCCAGCCAGCACCGGTGGCACGGAAGAAGGACAGGACCTCAGGGCTGTACCGGACGCTGACAAGTTGCTTTGTGGGTGCGAACTGAGCGCCACGCTGCCCGGACTTGCGCGTTTCGGCCAAGGCGTCGCGCACCGCAGCGTATCCGCCGCCCCGGACGACGACGGCATGCTTCATCTTGTTCTCCTCGCCCGAGGTGTACGGCCGTTCCTTGCCGGGCGCAGCGGCGATGAGAACTTCCCACTCAGCCGCCGTAGCCGGCAGCTTCTTCGCATAGCGGCGGACTTCACGTCCATCTGCCTTTCTGAGGCTGATGATGTGCGGCGCATCAGCGGTAACAAAACTGATGAGTCAATGTGGCTGCGCTGCTTTGGCGTCCAACCCATGGCGTTGGACTTGCCTTGCTTCCTCGGACGCTGATGGACTGTTCTCGGCGCTTACTTCTGCCGGATGCGTTCAGGACTGGACAAACCCAAGACTGCCAACGCCGCCGGCCAAAAGATCGCCCGCCTGATCTCCACGATGCCCGCCAAGGGCCAGGAGTACTGCGAGCAGCGAGATCGCCAGCATGGGTTGCGTGTCCTGACACAACGCCTTGCCAAACTCGGCATGCAGATGATCCCCATTTAATAGGGGCCTGCAAAACCTCCTTGCCGATCAATCACTTGCAAAGCGTTTGTGGAAATGCGTCGGGGAACTCTTGTCAGGTGGCTCGGCACTAGCCGCACTCATATTTTATCGCGACCGCTGGAGCGAAATCCTTGTCAATCCAGACTGTGCATTTCGACGCGTTCTTCGGCAATTGGCGAAATAGAATGAGACTGGTACTTCCGTATCCGCAGGAGATAAAGTAGGGCCGATCGGATTTTGGAAGGGCCCAGTATTGAACATTTGGGCGCTTGGCGGTGGTTGGCATTAGCCATACCATCTCAGATGGATTTCCCTCCGAGAGCCTGATGCTCACCAGTGGGTGTCGCGTGTTTTCTGTCGCACCCGTCCACTCATCGAAGCGACCCGCAAGCGACTGTTGCGTCGCCACTTCACCTGGGCATGGTGTATTGGCGATTACTGCAGAAGCATTAGTCAGCAACAGTGAGCAGACGGTCGTAAATACACTGGGCAAGGTTCTACAACGCATAGTCATAATATTAAAACTAGTTGACGACAGAGTATGAGTCGCCATCGTTTACGCCATCCTTCACGTCGGACTTCCCTCTGAATCTGATTTTTCTAGATTGCACCTTCTGAAGCCCGTTATACTGCTCAACAACAGTAATCCCATCTCCATCCTGAGAAACGTAGAAGGCTGCATGCCCTTTGTATGTTTTTCCATCGAAAAAAGTCGCAATTACAGCGCCCTCGGAAAGCTTGCTTCCCCTGACTCGATCTCCCATTTTCCAACCAGACGTTGGCGGCAACATCGGGACGTATTTCTTCACCAGCGAAACACATTCCCCTTTATAATTTCCCTTGCCATCGTCGACTAATGGTCTACCAATCAGCTTCTGGGGATCAGCGTACATATAGATCATAACATTCCTCCCGTGAGATTTGCGGATTCATTGCAACATATCGAGCATCTTGCAAGCCATTCACAGCTCGGCCAAGGCAAACAGAATATTGGGTTGGGCGGTGCTTTTCTTCAACCCGCGACGGCGAACCTTGACTTGTTCCACTAACGCAACCCATGGCAACCCGCGGCTCAACTCGTCGAGAAACACCCGTTCGCGGGTGCGCGCCCTGTGGTCAGCTTCAGGCCAATCTCGGCTGGCTGCATGACCGGCATCATCCCCGCCGCTCGGGTCCCGCGCAACCACATTCGCACGGGCGATGTGCAGCACCTCTTCAAGCATGCCGCGCCACAAACCCCCGCACCGGCCCGGCCAGGCTGCTGTCGCCGGTGCTGACCGCGCTGGGCAGCCGGCCCGGGCCGGTCCACCTCGATATCCCGCACGATGTGCTCGCGGCCAGCGGCACTTGGGGCCCGACGAGTTCGAGATCGGCCCGCTGCGCTACCGCGCCGGCAGGGGGCCACGCCCGGCGCAAGAGCCGCTGGCCGAGGCGCTGCGGCTGCTGCAGGGCGCCAAGCGGCCGCTGCTGGTGGCCGGCGGCGGGGTGGTCCAGTCCGGCGCCGACGCGCTGCTGCGCGAACTGGCGGCGCGGCTGTCGGCCCCGGTCGTGCCCAGCCAGATGGCGTTGGGCGTGGTGCCCAGCGGCCACGCCAGCTTCATCGGCCATGGCGGCATCATCGCCGGGCCGGCGGTGCTGGAGGCCTTCGAGCGCGCCGATGTGGTGCTGGCGCTGGGCTGCCGCTTCTCCTCCTGGCTGTGGGACGAGCGCGGCCCGCTGGCGCGCCGCAGCCACGCCCTGGTCAATGTCAACACCGACGCGGCGGCACTCGGCGCGCCGGCCCTGCACCGCGTCGCGATCCAGGCCGATGCCGGGCTGTGCCTGGCCGACCTGCTGGCCGGGCTGCCGGCCGGCGCTGCGGCGACCGAGGCCGACTGGCTGCCCGGCCTGCGGGCGCGGCGCAGCGGCTACGAGGCCGAACTGGCCGCGATGGCCCGCGAGAGCGCCCCGGCGATGCACCCGGCGGCCCTGGCCACAGCCCTGGCCCAGGCGCTGCCGGAGGACGCGCTGGCGGTCTACGACGGCGGCCACACCAGCTTCTGGAGCAACGACCTGACGCCGGTGCGGGCGGTGCGCACCCGCTTCCACGACCCCGGCATGTGCCAGCTTGGCTTCGGCCTGCCTTGGGCGCTGGCGCTGCAGGCCCTGCACCCGGGCCGGCTGGTGCTCAACATCACCGGCGACGGCTCGTTCGGCTTCAGCCTGCAGGAGCTGGACACCGCGCGCCGCTACCGCCTGCCGGTGGTCAACGTGATCCACAACTACGGCGCCTGGGGAATCATCCGCCAGGGCCAGCGCCGGCAGCACGACTTCGAACTCGGCGCCACCCTGGAAGGCACCGACTACGCGGCCATCGCCCGGGGCTTTGGTTGCCATGGCGAGGTGCTGCACGACGCCGCCGAGATCGCCCCAGCGCTGGCCCGCGCCCGTGCCAGCGGCCTGCCGGCGGTGCTGGATTGCGGCACCCGCTTCGTGCCGCACCCGGCCGGGCCGGCGTTTGCCAGCATGAACCGGTTCGGCCAGGACGATTTGGCTGGCGCTTGAGCAACACGCGTTCAGGCTTTCGCGGCAAGCGGCTGGGACAAGCCTGGCGAACTTGCGATCTTCCGTGGCGCGTAATACACTGCGCGCTTGATCCAGTCGTTCAAGTGCAAGGACTCCTTGGCGTTGTACCAGGGCAGGAGCCCGCCTCGGTTCAAAGCCTTGGTGACGGTCGCCGAGCGCAAGCTCGCGCAACTCGACGCCGCCCAGACGCTGTCGTTCTTGAAGGCGCCGCCCGGGAATCACCTGGAGGCGCTGAAGGACAAGCGCAAGGGTCAGTACAGCATCCGCGTCAATGACCAGTGGCGCATCTGCTTCATCTGGACCGAGATCGGACCAGGAGAGGTCGAGATCGTGGACTACCACTGAAGGAGTCAAGATGGCACGTCCTGTCAATCGCATGCGTCCGGTTCACCCTGGCGAGGTGCTGCGCGAAGACTATCTTGCCCCGCTGGGCTTGAGTGTCAACGCGCTGTCGATCGCGCTGGCTGTGCCGGCAACGCGCATTCACGAGATCGTCAAGGAACGGCGTGCCGTCACCGCCGACACGGCCGCAAGGTTGGCCAAGCACTTCGGCGGCGACGCCACATCATGGTTGGTCATGCAGGCCAACTACGATTTGCAGACCTTGCCAACCCGCCCGGACATCGAGCGCGCGGTTTCGGTCCGCGTGCCATTGGCGGCATGAGCCGGTAGCGCCTGCGCAGCGCCGCAGACTGCCAGGGCTTGCCGCAGCGCCCGCCCAGATTGGCGCAGCCCGCTACATTGACCGCCGCCGCCCGCTTGGCCAGAACGCTGAGCCATCACCGGTCAAGCCACCCGCCGCCCCACCATGACCCCGCTGCTGCACTCCGACGAAGTCGCCCACTACCGGCGCCACGGCTGGGTCGTGCCGCGGTTTCGCCTGGGGGTCGACCAGGTCGGGCGGCTGCGCGAGGCACTTGATGAACTGCTGCGCCGCAACCCCGGCGTGCGCCCGGAGAAGCTGGTCTCGGCGCACATCGAACGCGACGGCGGGCGGGTCGACAACGGCGAGGGCGTGCGCGGCGTGGCCGAGTTCCTGGCGCTGGGGCGCGACCGCCAGATCGTCGATGTCGTCGCCGCCGTGCTCGGCGACGACCTGGTGCTTTGGGGCTGCCATGTCTTCTGCAAACCGGCGCTGCAGGGTTACGAGACGCCCTGGCACCAGGACGGCCACTACTGGCCGATCCGGCCACTGGCCACCTGCACCGCCTGGGTCGCGCTCGAGCCTTCGACCCGCGCCAACGGCTGCCTGCGCGTCATCAGCGGCTCGCAGCGCGAGCAGCGGCTGTGGCCGCACCTGCACGAGGACCGCAGCGACCTGACGCTGAACCAGCGCATCGTCGATGACGGCATCGACATGTCAAAGTCCGTAGAGATCGAGCTGGAGCCGGGCCAGATGTCGCTGCACGACGTCTACATGGTGCATGGCGCGGCGGCCAACACCTCGGCGCAGCGCCGCACCGGCGTGGCGCTGCGCTACATGCCATCGACCTCGCTGTTCGACCGCAGCCTGCGCCCGGCGCAGGGCAAAACCGGCCTGGCGGTGGACTTCGCGCAGCGGCCGCTGTGGCTGGTCAAGGGCGTGGACCGCTGCGGCGGCAACGACTTCGTGACCGGGCACTGAGCGCCGGCCGCGCGGCCCTCACAAGGACGCGAATGGGCGCTGACGGGGAGAGCCCTCACAGCAACCCGGCAATCCGCTCCAGCAGCATCTCGGTCGAGCCGTCGACAAAGCCGGCCACCCGTGCGCCGATCAAATGGCGGGCGAAGGGTTCTTGCTCGCGCAGGCCCTCGGCGCCCATTGCCTGGGCCAGCGTAGCCAGTTGCTGCTCGGCCATGCGCGTGGCAACCAGCTTGGCCTGGGCGGCGATGAGCTGGGTGTCCAGCCCGGCGTCGACCGCCGCTGCGGCCTGCGCCACCAGCGCCCGGCTGGCTGCCAGGGCGGCTGCGGCCTCGGCCAGGCGCCAGCGCCAGCCCTGGTGCTGGCGCAGCGCCACGCCAAAGCTGTGGCGCTGGCGGCCATACGCCAGCGCCCGCTGCAGCGCCGCGTCGACCATGCCGCAGCACATCGCCGCGATGTAGATGCGGGCGCCATTGATGCTGCCCAGCGCCGCCTTGAAGGCTTGGCCCGGCGGGTGGATCAGGGCCTCGTCGAGCGCCAGATAGCCGTCCAGGCGAAAGCCGCCGGTGCCGATGCTGTGCTGCCCGCCGAGGGCAAACGCCGGCTCGCGGACGAAACCGGGTTGCCGGCCATCGACCAGGAAGCAGGCGATGCCGCGGCCGCCGCTGCCGGGCTCGGTCTGGGCGTACAGCACCACCAAATCGGCCTCGGCGGCGTTGGTGATCCAGGCCTTGGCGCCATCGATCCGCCAGCCCCCGGGCACGCGGCTGGCGTGGGTGGTGATGGCGGCAAAGTCCGATCCTGCCCCGGGCTCGGTCAGCGCGGTGCAGCCCAGGCGCTGGCCGGCGACCAGCGCCGCGACATGGCGCGTGGCCAGTGCCGGCGCAGCGTCGCGCGCCAGCTTGGCGGCGACGTTGTGGCTGTTGACCAGCGACATCGCGAAACCGAAGTCAGCGCCGGCCAGGATCTCGGTCACCGCCGCCTTGCAGGCAAAGGACATGGCCAGCCCGCCCCAGGCCAGCGGCACCTGCAGCCGCGTCAGGCCAATCGCCACCGCCTCGTCCAAAGCCTCGCGGCCGATCCGCCGCTCGCGCTCCCAGCGCGCGGCGTGGACAGCGACAACCTCGCGGGCATAGACCCGGGTGCGGGCCAGCAGGGCTTGTTCGGCGGCGGTCAAAGGCATGCGTTTTGGCGATCAGGCGGCGAGGGCGGGCGGGGCCGCATCCTATGCCGCTGCGGCGCAGCCGCGCTACGGCCCGCAGGCCCGGCCCATCAGCGCTTGCGACGGCGAGCCGGGGGCGACGGGTTGCCAGCCGGCGTCGGTTCGCAACGTGATCTCCTGGCTCAGGCCCTGGGCCACCGCCTCCTTGAGACCACCAAATTTGCACGATCCGGCCCTGGGCCAGGCGGCAATCGACCTGCCGCAGGCTTTGGTTGGCCATCGCCTCGCCACGCTGCGGCCCGGCGTCCTGGCTGGCCAGGCGCTGGACGCGGCACAGATCGCCGCTGGCGCTGAGCGTGGCGGGGCCGAAGCTGGCCAGCCCGGCCAACCACTCGGCGTCGAGCATGTCGGTCTTGCGCTCGGGAGCATGCAGGATGAAGTGGGCGTTGACGACCCAGACCGCGATGCCGGCGTTTTTTCCAGGTGGGCGTAGACGCTCTTCCAGTAGATGCCGGTGCTCTCCATGACCACGAGCTGAACCTGCTGCTCGGCCAGCCAGGCAGCCAGGGCAAGGCAGTCGCGCTTGAGGCTACCGAACTCCCGACTTCGCCTGCTCACCGCCGAGCCGTCGGGCTGCTCAATGAGAACCGTGACCACATGCAGCATGCGGTGCACATCGGTACCGGCCACGCGCCGGTGCATGGCACCGGTGCGCTGCAAGAGGCCTTGCACCGAAGCCGGTTCGGGCCTCTTTACCGTACGTGCCGCCACCCGCTCTACGGCAATGGCGCAAGCGGCGCAACAATCGGCGGGACGGAAAGGGCCAGTTGGAGGTCCGGTCAGGCGCCGGGGTCGGGCCTTCATTCGTGTTGCGACCACTTCACCCCTGCGTGCCACCTCAGATGGTGCACCGACCCCGGGTTTTCATACTCGGGGGCGAGTGAATCAAATTATGATTGGTTGAACCTCATAGCCCACCTCCGGTGCCGACCGAGCGAACTGCAAGGCGCCCGCGTGGGACAATCGTAGAGCATTTACTGGGAGACTCACGTGTTCAACTTGGAAGGGACCCCATACCTCCTCGATCAAAAGGCATCGGAGCAGGTCAGGTCGCGACTTGATGAAATCGAAGAGCGCGTATCGCTTCTGCGCCACAACGGAACGCTCAGTGAGCAAACCGTCAAGGATTACTACGGCGAAAAGCGATTTGAACAGGTCGCGGAATCGAACGCCATTGAAGGAAGCACGTTATCCGCCGGTGAGACCGAATTGGCCGTACTAAAGGGCATAACGATTACAGGCCACGACCCTGCCTACGCGAAAGATGCCATGGCGCTGGACCGCGCGCTAACCCGCATCACAGAGCTGGCACGGGACACAAAGCACCCTACTGACATATCCCAACTCCACGAAGTCCACGCCTTGCTTCTGGAAGATCGGCCAGGCGCAGGAATCTTCCGGAGCGAGCGCGTCACGATCCGAGGCGCGAAGCACACTCCTCCGAAGACGTGGGAGCAGATCATGGGGATGATGACCGACTGGCAATCTTGGTCCGCCGAGAACGGCAGTCTGCCCGCACCGATTCGATCGGCAATCATGCACGCATGGCTAACGCACGTGCATCCGTTCATTGACGGCAACGGCCGACTTTCTAGGGCCATCGGGAACCTTGAGTTCATTCGTGCTGGCTATCCGCCAATAATTATCAAGAAAAAGGAACGGGATCGCTATATCGAAGCCTTGGCCGAGTCAGACGAGGGCGGCGACATACGGTCATTTTTGGAACTTATCTTTGATCGGATTGAGGGCGGGCTCACCGGCCTCGAATTGTCCGCAAAGAGAAGGCAAGGCTTCAACCCCGTTATTGAGAAGATTCGCCAGATGCAGGAAATGCAACTCTACATTTGGGAAACTGGCGTCAAGCTACTTGCCTCAATCATTGGGCATCGCTTGACGCAGCTCCTAGAGCGAGTGGGTGGCACTGGAAGCATTCGGCTTTATGACTCCCCGCTTGACCTAGACGACTACTTGGAAGTGTGCGGTGGCAGGAGTGTCTCAAGAAGTTGGGCGTTTGCCGTCAAGATCGAGATCCCGGGCGTATCTCATCTTGAGAAGCTTACATATATCGGCCATCGAAGCACCCGGATTCATCAATTTATGAACTACGAGGGTGGCCCATCTCTGTACTGGTCATCAAAGAACCCTGCGAACTTCCCAAAATGGCTTTCTGACGGTGAGAATTCCCCGTATGCAATGGAGCTGACTTCAAAGGCAGGCAACGGCGACGAGTGGATTGCCCGACTCGCGGATGACTCAGTCCAAAGAATTCAAACAACGGAGTTGGCATCAAGAATTGCTGATTCGTTGGTCCATCAACTAAACGAGAACTACTGCGCCGACACGGTTTTCAAGTAGGCGCTGGGCATTGGGCTGCTGCCGTCGAGCCCGACGCTGCGCCAGCGGCTGAATGTCCAAGCCCAGGCACTGTTCGAACCTGTGCCGGGGTGGTCGAGACGCTGCTGCTCAGTCAGCGGCCCGGCTACAGCGCGCTGGGCCCGAGCGTGCCGGTGCGGCATGCGACCAAGCGCAGGCGATTGAGGGCCAACCAAAGCCCCAATCGAGTTCACGGATCCCGAAAATAGCGCACCGCGCGGGTTGTGGCGTGGGCCAGCCAAGGTGCAGAGGTGACAAACCAAGCGCTTTGACCGCACCCTGCGCACGAAATACGCGACCAGCAAAGTCTGGCCAGTATGCGATGGGTTCGGCACCGCTGCGGGTGCACATATTCGGCGGTCGAGGCGTCGACGGCGGGCCTTGGGGGAGTTTCAGGTGACCGATTCAGGTCTCCTCAAGGCCCACAAACCCGGCCCATCAGCGCCTGCGAGGGCGAGCCGGGGGCGATCGGTTGCCAGCCGGTGTCGGTGCGGAAGGTGATCTCCAGGCTCAGGCCCTGCGCCATCGCGTCCTGAAACCACCACATCTGCACGATCCGGCCTTGGGCCAGGCGGCAATCGACCTGCCACAGGCTTTGGTTGGACATCGCCTCGCGCTGGGGCCCGGCGTCCTGGCTGGCCAGGCGCTGGACGCGGCGCAGATCGCCGCTGGCGCTGAGCGTGGCCGGGTCGAAGTAGTGGCGCATGCCGGCCTCGGCAGCGCCGACTTCGACCCAGGCCGCGCCGGCCGGACCGGCAAGCGCGCCCAGCATGGCCACCAGGCCGCAGGCCCAGGGCAGAACGCGGCGGGCCACCTCAGCGGCCCGGCCGGGTGGCCTTGTTGAGCCAGCCCAGGCCGGCGCTGGTGTCGCCCCTGGGCCGGTATTCGCATCCGACCCAGCCGTCGTAGCCCAGCGCGTCGAGTTCGTCGAACAGGGCCGGGAAGTTGAGCTCGCCCAGGTCGGGCTCGTGGCGCAGCGGGACGCCGGCAATCTGGATGTGGCCGACCCGGCCGCCGGGCAGGTACTGGCGCAGTTTGGCAGTCAGGTCGCCCTCGACGATCTGGCAGTGGTACAGGTCCATCTGCACCTTCAGGTTGGCGGCGCCGACCTCGTGCACGATGGCGTGGGCTTGGTCCTGGCGGTTGAGAAAGTAGCCAGGGATGTCGCGGCGGTTGATCGGCTCGATCAGGATGTCCACACCCTGGCCTGCGGCCTGCTGCGCCGCCCAGGCGAGGTTGCCCAGATAGCAGTCGCGCATCGCCGCCAGGTCGACGCCGGGGGCCTCCAGCCCGGCCATGACATGCAGGCGCGGGCAGGCCAGCGCGGCGGCATAGGCCAGCGCCTGGGCTATGCCGCGGCGGAACTCGTCCTGGCGCCCGGCCAGGGCGGCGATGCCGCGCTCGCCAGCCTCGAAGTCGCCCGGCGGGGCGTTGAACAGCACCTGCTGCAGGCCATGGGCTTGGAGTTGTGCGGCCAGCTCGGCGCGCCCATGGGCGTAGGGGAAGAGGTACTCGACGGCGGCAAAGCCATCGGCGGCGGCGGCGGCAAAGCGGTCTACGAAGCCATGCTGGGGGTAGAGCATGCTGAGGTTGGCGGCAAAGCGGGGCATGGTCGGCAATCCTGGGTTACCAGCGCGCGCCGAAGCGGCTGCGCAATTCGGCGATCTGGGCATCGTTGAGTGGCGCCGGGCGGGGGTCGGTCAGCAGCCACAGCTTGGCGGTTTCTTCCAGCTCTTCCAGCACCGCGCTGGCCTCGGCCGGGCTGCGGTGCCAGACGTTGGGGCCCAGCCGGTCCAGCATCACCGCGCGCAGCATCGCCGGGCGGGCGGCGATGGCCTCGGCCACCCGCTCGCCCACCGCCGGGTCGCCGGGGCAGTGGTAGGGGATCAGCGGCACATGGCCGACCTTCATCACGTAGTAGGGCGTGATCGGCGGCAGGATGTCGTCGGGCCGCCAGACGCCGGCCAGGGTCAGCGCCACCAGGTGGCTGCAATGGCTGTGGATGACGCAGCCGGCCTGGGCGTCGGCGGCGTAGATGCGGCGGTGCAGGGCCAGGGTCTTGCTGGCCGGCTGGCCGCTGCGCTGCTGGCCGTCGGCGTCGACCCTGGCCAGCGTCTCGGGCTGCAACCGGCCCAGGCAGGCGTCGGTCGGGGTGATGAGGATGCCGCCGTCGTCCAGCCGCGCGCTGATGTTGCCGGCGCTGGCGTGGACATAGCCGCGCTCATACAGCGAACGCCCGACCCGGCAGATCTCGTCGCGCAGTTCGCTGTCGTTCATGGCAGCAGGGTCATGGCAGCAGAGTCATGGCAGCAGCGCGAAGGCGCGGCTGAAGAAATCGCTGCCGCCAAAGTTGCCCGACTTCAGCGCCAGGTGCAGGCCGCTGTCAGGGCGCAGCGGCAGGGCGGCGTGGCACCAGGGCACACCCGGGTCGATCTGCGCGCCGATGCGCAGGCGGTCGATCTGCAGCGCCTGCACGCAGGCGCCCGAGGTCTCGCCGCCGGCCACGATCAACTGCCCGGCGCCCTGGGCCACCAGTGCCCGCGCCGCCGCCGCCAGTGCCCGCTCGACCCGCGCCCCGGCCGCCGCCACGCCAAGGCTGGCCTGCACCTGCGCCACCGCTGCCGTGTCGGCGGTGCTGTAGACCAGCAGCGGCTGGTCCGGGCGGGCCTGCCATTGCTGCTGCGCCCAGGCGGCGATGGCGCTGGTGGTGGCGTCCTCGGCGTCCTCGGCATCCTCGGACAGGGGGTCTAACGCCCAGGCCGACCCAGCGGCGGCGATGAACGCTGCCACCTGCGCCTGGGTGGCGCTGGAGCAACTGCCCGAGACGATCGCCCGCCGGCCGGCCGCCGCCGGCAGCACCGCCGCCGCCGCCGATGGCCTGATCCCCCAATTGGCCGGCAGGCCTATCGCCAGGCCCGAGCCGGCGCAGACCACCGCCATGCCCTTGGCCGCCGCGCCCAGGCGCATCAGGTCGTCGTTGCTGACCGCGTCGGCGATCGCCATCGCCACGCCCTGCTCTTGCAGCGCGGCGATGCGCTCGCCCACCGCCGCCGCCGAGGTGGCCACGCTGCGGTGGTCGATCAGGCCGACCTGGCGCCCGCCCGCCGGGTCGAGCTGGGCCTGCAGCACCCGCAGCAGGTTGGCGTCGGTCATCGGCGTCAGCGGGTGGTGGCGCATGCCGCTGTCCGAGAGCAGCACATCGCCGACGAACAAATGGCCCTTGAAGACCGTCCGGCCGTTGTCCGGAAAGGCCGGCGTGGCGATGCTGAAGCGGCATTGCAGCTCGTCCATCAGCGCCGCCAGCACCGGGCCGATGTTGCCTGCCGGGGTCGAGTCGAAGGTCGAGCAGACCTTGAAATAAATCTGCTCGGCGCCCTGGGCCCGGAGCCAGCGGCAGGCCGCCAGCGATTGCGCCACGGCGTCGCTGGCGGCGATGGTGCGCGACTTCAGCGCCACCACCAGCGCGTCGGCCTCGGGCGCATGCCCGTCGGCGTCAGGCGCTTGGCCGTCGGCCGGCAGGCCTATGGTCTGGACCACCCGCATGCCGGCGCGCACCAGGTTGTTGGCCAGGTCGGTGGCGCCGGTGAAATCGTCGGCGATGCAGCCCAGCAGCAGCCCGCGGGTGCCGGCCATGGCATCAACCCTGGCCGCCGGGCAGGGTGATGCCCGGGAAGATCTTGATCACCGCCGCGTCGTCCTCGCGGCCGAAGCCGGCGGTCGAGGCCTGCATGAACATCTGGTGCGCGGTGCTGGCCAGCGGCAGCGGAAATTTGCTTGCCCGGGCGGTGTCCAGCACCAGCCCCAGGTCCTTGACGAAGATGTCCACCGCCGACAGAGGCCGGTAGTCGGCGGCCAACACATGGGCCATGCGGTTCTCGAACATCCAACTGTTGCCGGCGCTGTGGGTGATGACCTCGTACAGCGCCGCCGCATCGACGCCCTCGCGCAGGCCCAGGGCCATCGCCTCGGCGGCGGCGGCGATGTGTACGCCGGCCAGCAACTGGTTGATGATCTTGACCTTGCTGCCATTGCCGGCGGTCTCGCCGAGCCGGTAGACCTTCGCCGCCATCGCCTCCAGCACCTGGCCGCAGGCGGCGTAGGCGGCAGGTTTGGCCGCGCTCATCATCGTCATCTGGCCCGAGGCAGCCTTGGCCGCGCCGCCCGAGATCGGCGCGTCGACGTAGTGCAGGCCCAGCGCCTCCAGCCGTGACTCGAAGCCGACCGAGACGTTCGGGTCTACGGTCGAGCACATCACGAACACCGCCCCCGGCGCCATCGCGGCGGCCGCGCCCTGCGCGCCGAACAGCACCGCCTCGGTCTGCTGCGCGTTGACGACCACCGAGACCAGCACCCTGCAAGCGGCGCCGACCTCGGCCGGCGTGGCGCAGGCCACCCCGCCGGCGGCGGCAAAGGCCGAAGCCACGCCCGGGCGGGCGTCGCAGACATGCACCCGGTAACCGGCGCGGCGCAGCGACCCGGCCATGCCCGCGCCCATCGCGCCCAGGCCGATCACTCCGACATCGACCGCGTCGACCTTGTCAGTCATGCTTGCTCCCTTGCTTGTCTGTGGCGGTGGACCGGCGCCGGGTTCAGGCCGGCAGCACCGTTGCGGCAGGCTCGGCCGGCAGCGCCGACACCACCAGCGCGGTGCACAGCGCGACCCCGGCCATGCCGACGAAGAGGGCCGAGAAACCGGCGCTCTTGACCAGTGGTCCCAGCGCCCAGACCGCCACCGAGCTGGCGCCTATCGAAACCGTCAGGCGCACGCCGGAGACGCGCGAGCGCATCGCGTCGTCGATGTAGCGGACGATGGTGGCATCGGTGAACGGGATCGCACCGAAGATCAGCACCATCACCCCCAGCAGCGCCGCCAGCAGCCACCAGCCCTGGGCGTAGGCCGCCAGCAGCAGCAGCGGCACCTGGGCCAGCACGATGCCGAGCTGCAGCGGCTTGAGCGGCACCCGGTCGATCAGCCGGCCGACCACCAACTGGGCCAGCGAGGCGAGCGCATAGACGCCCGCCAGGAGCAGGCCCAGCACCGCAGGGTCAGGGCCCAGACCGGGCCGGCTCGGGTCGCCGATGACGCCGTGCAGGCGCTCGCTGAGCAACTGGCCGTTGCCGTTGGTCGTCAGGTTGAAGAGCAGGCCGCCAGTCATCGCCGCCACCGTCATGACCGCAAACACCCGCGCCAGCAGCTTGGGCGGCAAGGCCCTGGCCCTGGCCGCGCGGCGGCTGGCCGGGGCGCCGTCCTCGCGCGGCGCGACCCGGGCAAAGGCAAAGCCCAGGGCGATCGCCAGCACCCCGGGCAGGGCGAAGGCGGCGCGCCAGCCCAGCCATTTCACCAGCGCCCCGGTGGTGATCGCCGCCAGCGCGATGCCGAGGTTGCCCGAGAGCCCGTTGACGCCGATGGTCGCGCCCGGGTTGGGGGCGTGGCGCAGCAGCATCGGGATGCCGACCGGGTGGTAGATCGCCGAGAACACGCCCAGCAGGGTCAGCGCCCCCGCCAGTTGCGCCACCGACTGGGTCAGCGCGCACAACAGCGCCGAGCCGCCCAGGCCGAAGAAGAACAGCAGCATCATCGGCCGCCGGCCCCAGAGGTCGCCCAGCCGCCCGGCCGGCAGCGAGCCCAGGCCGAACATCACGAAGGCACCCACGCCCCAGGGCATCAGATCCTCCCAGCGTGCCACGCCGAAGTCGCGGGCGATGGCGGCCACGGCGGTGGCAAAGATCAGCAGCGCCAGGTGGTCAAAGGCATGGCCGAGGTTGAGCAGCAGGGTCAGGGCGCGGCTGTTGCGCTGCGGATCGGGCTCGGGACCAGGGTTCATGGCTGTGACAGCAGGACGGGGATCGGCGATCATGCCGCATCGGCCCGGGCGGCGTGCCCCGGGCAGGGAGACAAACAAAATGCAGCGCAGCCTTCGTCCCAGACGGGTCGGCTTGTCTGCCCTGGCGCGGCCAGTCGCGGCCGCGCTGGCCGCGCTGGCCAGGTTCCGCCAGGCTGCTTGAGCGCGGCTAGCGCCTGGCCGAACCGCCATGCCTGCCGCGCCCTCGGCACAGACCCCTCAACTGGCGCGGTTCGTGCCGCGCTTTGCCCAGCCCTGGTTGGCCGAGGCCCAACCCCTGGCGGCGCGGCTGGACAGCGGCCTGCACGGCGCCCTGCTGGTCGCCGACCTGGTCGGCTTCAGCGCCCGCGCCGAGGCGCTGGCGCGGCAGGGCCAGGCCGGCATCGAGCAATTGCAGGCGATCCTGGCCGAGTGCTTTGGCCAGGTGGTGGCGCTGGTCGAGGCCGGCGGCGGCGAGGTCTGTAAGTTTGCCGGCGATGCGCTGATCGCCTGGTGGCCGGCCGAGGCCGAGGCCGAGCTGGCACAGGCCGCAGCAGCGGCCGCCGCGCTGGGGCTGCGGCTGCAGGCGGCCGCGCCCAGGCTGCTCGGCCCGGCCCAGGCCGCACCCGGGCTGGTCGGCCCGGCCCAGGCCGCGCCAAGGCTGGTCGGCCCGGCCCAGGCCGCGCCGGTGCTGCGCGTCTTGGTGGGCGCCGGGCCGGCCTGGGCCGTGCTGGCCGGCGGCGAACTCGGGCGCTGGGAGCCGGTGCTGGGCGGCGCGGTGTTCGAGCAGGTGGCGGCGTTGGTCGACGCGCCACCCGGTGAGGTGGCCCTCAGCGCGGCGGCCTTTGCCTGCCTGCGCGGGCGCTGCGACGGCCAGCCCTTCGGCCAGGGCGGGCTGCTGCTGCACCGGCTGCAAGGGAATGCGGCCGATCTGGTCGCTGCGGGCGCTGCGGGCGTGGTGGCGCCGGCCGAGCTGCGCGCTGCGGCGGCACTGGTGCCGCGCCACATCGTCCGCCAGATCGGCCCCGGATCCGGATCCGGATCTGCCCCAGCCTTGCCGGTGGCGGCCGAGCTCTTGCCGGTCGAGGTCTTGTTCATCGTGGTCGAGCCGGCGCCGCCGGCGCCGCAACTCGCGGCCTGGTTGCGGGCCGGCCAGGCGGCGGTCTACGCCAGCGGCGGCAGCGTGGTCCAGTGCCTCGTCGACGACAAGGCGCGGCTGGTGCTGCTGGCCGCCTGGGGCCTGCCCGGCAGCAGCCATGCCGACGGTGCCGAACGCGCCGTGCTGGCCGGCCTGCGCGCCAGCAGCACGCTGGCCACGGCGTCGCGGCTGGGCATGGGCCTGGCCCGTGGCCAGGTCTACAGCGGCCTGCGCGGCGGCCAGACGCGCTGCGAGTTCGCCCTGATCGGCAGCACCGTGATCCGCGCCGCGCGCCTGGCCGAGCACGCCTGCCGCAGCCCGCTGGCGTCGCACCGGCTGCTTTGCGACGCTGCCACGGCCGAGGCCGCGCCGCGCTTTCACCCGCTGGCGCTGCCGCCGCAGGCGCTGAAGGGACTGGGCCTGGTGGCCTGCTTTGCGCTCGGCCAGGCGCCGCCGGCCACAGCGCTGCTGCGCCGCACCGAGCCGCAGCCACCGGCCCGCCGGTCGACGCCGCCCGGCGGGCCACTGCGCGGCCGCGACGGCGAGTTGGCGATGCTGCACGCCGCCCTGCATTGGCAGAGCGCCGACGCGCCGTCGACACTGCTGGTGCTGGAGGGCGAGCCCGGCATCGGCAAATCGCACTTGTTGCGCGAATTTGCCCGCCGCTGCGGCCAGGCCGGGCTGGCCCCGGCCAGCGCCGGCTGCGAGCCCTTGGACCAGGCCGACGCCCTGCGCGCGCTGCGGCCGATGCTGCTGAGTTTGCTGGACCTGGGCGGCCGCTCGCCGCTGGCGCGTCAGGCCCGGCTGCGCCAGTGGCTCGGCCACGACCCGGCGCTGTGCCAGCCCCTGCCACTGCTGAGCCCCTTGCTCGATCTGGCGCTGGCCGAGCAAGAGTCCCTGCTGCAGCTCAGCGACCGGGCGCGCCAGGACGCGCAAGCGCAGCTCCTGCTGGCGCTGGTCCAGGCCAGTGCCGGTGGCCAGGCCCGGTTGCTGCTGCTGGAGGACGTGCACTGGCTGGATGCGCCCTCCTGGGCGGTGCTGGACACCTGGCTGCGGCGCTGTCCCGGGCTGCTGCTGGTGCTCTCTACCCGGCTGCTGGCCGACTACCCCTGGCCGCTGCGGGCGCAGGCAATGCTGAAGTGGCCGGGCACCCAGCACCGGCGGCTGGCGCCGCTGGCCGACAGCGCGGTCGGCGCGATGCTGGCCCAGGAGCTGGGCCTGCCCAGCGTGCCCCAGGCGGTGCTGAGCCTGGTGCATGAGCGCACCCAGGGCCTGCCGCTGTTCGTCCGCCAGCTCGCCGGCATGCTGCGCGACGCGGCGGTGGTGCGCGACGACGGCCATGGCCGCCGCATCGACACCGAGGCGCTGCAGCGCCTGGCCATGCCCGACAGCGTGCAGGCCGCCGTCGTGGCCCGGGTTGACCACCTGCCCGGACCGCTGCGCAGCCTGCTCAAGCGCGCCAGCGTCGCCGGGCGCCAGTTCAGCCTCGGCGCCTTGCTGGATCTGGCCGCGCCGACCCCGCGCCATGCGCTGGTCGCAGACGTGGCCGAACTGCTGGCCAGCGGCCTGCTGCTGCCGGGCGGCGGCCGGGCTGACGCCGACCCGGCCTACGCCTTCGCCCACGCCCTGGTGCGCGACGCGGTCTACAAGATGCTGCCGCTGCCCGAGCGGCGTGGCCTGCACGCCAGGCTCGCCGCCTGGTACCAGCGGCAGGAGGCGGACAGCGCCACGGCGGCGGCCGACTCGACCCTGATCGGCCGCATCGCCGAACACTGGGCCGCCGCCCACGATGTGGCGCGCGCGCCCAGGGCGCTTGAGCGCGCCGCCGCCCAGGCGATGCGCGGCGGCACCTACCGCGAGGCACAGGCCCTGTGGCGGCGCCTGCAGGGCATTGCCGAGCAGGGCTTCGGCGATGGCGACCCGGCCCAGATCGAGGCGCCAGCGCTGCGCCAGGCACAGTGGCGCATCGGCTCCGGGCTGGCCGGCTACAACCTCGGCGAACTGGAGCAGGCCGAAGCCAGCCTCGAGGCCGCGCTGGCGCTGCTCGACCAGGCGGTGCCCAAAGGCCGGCAGTTGCGCCTGGCGCTGGCCGCTGAACTCGCCCGTACGCCCTGGCACCTGCTGCGGCTGTGGCTGCGCAGCGAACCGGCACCGGAGCCGACCCCGGGCGCCCTGGTGGCCGGCGCCGACGCCGACCCGGCGGACGCCCGGGCGATGCTCGCGGCCCGGGCGCTGAGCGCGCTGTCGCGGATCTACCACCTGCGCCACCGGCGCAATCTGACGCTGTACAGCATCCTGCGCAACTTCAACCGGCTCGAATCCCGGCCGGCAGGCAGCGAGCAGATGATCGCCACCAGCGGCGCGATGTACCTGGTGTCGATGGCCGGCCTGCCGCGCCTGGCCGATGCCTGCGTCGCCCGGGTCGAGGCGGTGCAGCGCCAGATCGGCGACACCGCCCGCTACGTCACCGCCGCCCACGCGATGGCGGTGGCCTACCTCGGCCAGGGCCGCCTGGCCGAGGCCGACGCCCTGGCCGAACGGGCGCACGCCCGATGCCAGAGCAGCGGCGAGCTGCACCTGCGGCGGATGCTGCTGGCGGTGCGCGCCAATGGCGCCGAGCTGGCCGGCCATTGGCCGCAGGCGCGGCTGCGCTATGCCGAGCTGTTGCGCCAGTCCGAGGACAGCGAGGACGGCCTGGGCCTGGCCTGGGGCAGCGCCGGGCTGGCGATGTTGGCCCAGCGCAGCGACCAGCCCGAGCAGGCCCGCACCCAGGCGGCCCGCGCGCTGACCCAGGCGCTGCAGGCGGACGAGCGGATGGTGGAATGGACATCGCTGGGCACGCTTCTGCTGCTGGAGCTGGCCGCCGGGCAGCGCGCGCGCGCCCAGCAGCGCCTGGACGAGGTCCTGCCGCGGATGCGCGGCATGGCGCGCTTCGTCACCGCCCACCACGCCCTGGTCGGCCTGGACAATGTCTGCGAGGCCAGCCTCTGGCTCTGGGCCACGGCCACGCCGGGCAGCGTCGGCGCCAGCAGCCACGCGGCCGAGGTGCAGCGCCTGCTGCAGCGGCTGGGCTGGCATGCGCGGGTGTTTGCGATCAGCGGCCCGACACTGTGGCGCCACCACGGCAATTGGCTGGCGCTGAACGGCCGGCTGGGCCAGGCCGGCCGGGCCTGGCGGCGGGCCCTGGCGCTGGCCACCGGGCTGGGCATTCCCTGGGAGCGGGGGCGCAACCTGCAGGCCCTGGCCTGGCTGGCGCAACAGGGTGGTGGCGGCGATGCCGCTGGCCACGCCGCCGCAGCATGGCAGGCCCAGGCCCAGGCGCTGTGGCAGGGGCTGGGGGTGCCGCCGCCGCCGGTCACTGCGGCGGTGAGCCGCTGAGCCGGTCTTCGCCGCGCTTCATCCACCCAGGGCCGCGCCGCGCCGCTTGCCATTCCACCGCGAACAATTGCCGCAGCCGGGCCGCCGCCCCGGCCGACAAGCCGCTGGCCTGCGGCAGTGGCGGCGCCAATGGCAGGCCGCCGGGTGCTGCGGGCAGCACCTCGGCCAGCAACAGGCCGCTGACCAGCCGGTAGCCCAGCGCCCTGGCGAACAGCCGGCTGAGCGCAAAGTCGGGGTCGAAGCAGCGGCCGACAGCGTCGCAGACCCGGGCCAGACCCATCGCCAGGCCAAACGCCAGCCGGGTGGACCAGGGCACGGCGTGGCGATCCAGACCGAGCCGGGTGGCGGTGGCGCGGCCGCAGAGCAGGCGCATCAGCAGCACCGGCATGGGCTTGAGCAGCGGTATCGGCAAAAGCTTGGCGATGCTGTCCAGCAAGGCGTCGGTCAAGGCCTGACGTGGGTCGGGCAGCGGCGGCGCAGGGGGCGGGGGCACAAGCGCAGGCGCCGCGGCCATGGCCTGGGCGTGGACGCTGTCGAAGACCGCGTCGGCGTCGGCCATGGTGAACGCCATCAGCGCGCTGCCCATGCCCAGGACATGGCCGATCAGGTTCCAGGCGTGCAACAGCGCCCGCTGGTCGTGGCCCGGCAGTTGGACATCGAGGCGGCGCAGGCCACGCAGCAGCAGCAGGCTGAAGCAGAGCTGGACATAGGCCAGCTCGGTCTGGTTGATCGGCACAGCCCGGCCGGGCCCGCCCTGCGCCTTCAGGCCGTGGCGGACCATCGCGTGGATCAGGCGCACCTTGAGCACGGCCGACAGGCCATGCTGGTCAGCGTCCTGCAGCCCGCCCTTCATCATCGCCAGGAAGACCATCGCGCCGACCATGCGGATGCGCCGCCACGCGGCATGCTCAGACATGCCGGTGGCCGACAAGGTGGCGGCGATCTCGGGCTCGACATAGACCTGCGGCAGGCTGGCGCAGAACATGATCGCGCTCGGCACCGGGCCGAAGTCGAAGAACAGCGCCTGGGCGCGGCGCAACTCGGTCAAATCGACCCAGCGCGGAAATTGCAGCGCCTGGGCGACGAAATCGGCCAGTTGTTGCTCGACTGGGTCGGCGTGCCGGCCGCCGCTCCAGGCCCGCAACTGGCCGTTGTTGCCAAAGCCGTTGAACAGCACCGACAGGCGCGCCAGCCCGCCGGGCAGGGCGGCGACTGCGGTCAGCAGCCCGTCGGCCGCCGCGTCCCCCAGGCGGCGTTGCGCTTGCAGCGTCTGCGCCAGCCGGGCGCGGTCGATCGGCGCGGGCAAGGCGCTGCTGGCCTGGGCCTGGACCCGCCCGAGCTGGGCCTGTTGCCATTGCGGCCAGACGGCGACCGCCACCAGCAGCGGCAGGCCCATGGCGAACAGCACCGCAACCCGCGCCTCGCTGGGCTGGCCGACCCAGACGAAGAAGGCCAGGGCCGCGAAGTACAGCGCCAGGGGCAGCGCCGCCGGCCAGGCCGCTGGCGCCTCGGCCACGCGCGGCTCGCCTTGTGGCGCGGGCGACCAGCGCGCATGGGCCGCCAGGATCAGCGTGGCGCTGATGAACCAGCCGGCAAAACCCTGCAGCCCCAGGCCGAACCAGCCCTGGCCATGGCCCTCGGTTTCAGTCCAGGCCTGCAGTTGCTGCACGAAGAAGGTCTTGGCGCCCAGGTCAAAGGCTGTCACCAGCGCCGCCGCCAGCAGAATCGACCCGCCCTGGGCGTCGTGGCGCAGGGCCAGCGGCCGGCGCCGCAGCACCATCTGGGCCAGCACGTTGGCGCTCATGCACAGCGAGAACCACAGCATCGGGATGACCAGCGGCACCTGGCCAAGCCTGGGGCCCAGCACGCCGGTGTAGTGGAACGGGCCGAACGGCCAGCCCGTCAGCACCCCAAGCTGCTCGATCGACCAGCCCAGGCCCAGCGCCAGCCACAGCAGCCGTGCCGCTGCGGCTGGCCCGTGCAGCGCGAAGGCGCTGGCCCAGCAGACCAAGAAGATGGCGCAGCCCGCCGCCACCAGCAGCCAGGTCAGGGCCGGCGCGCCGGCTGCGGCGCACAGCCCCAGGCTGGCCAAGACCAGCGCCGCGACCGCCGCGCTGCCGCCCCAGCGCGGCCACGGTCCGGGCGCCGCCCAGCCCCGGCCGGGAATTGCATGTTCTGGGCCCTGCCCTCGGTTGTTTGCCACCTTGCCGCTCCCTTGGAATCTTGTGGTGGTGGCGGCGAGCTTGCCGGCATGGCCGGCCCGCCGCGCCGCGCCGCGCCGCGCCGCTTATTGCGCCCTGGCCTGGCGCACCGCCCGCTCCCAATCGGCCATCCGCTGCGCCGCCTGCGCCGGCGACATTGCCGGCAGAAAGCGCCGCTCGACCCGCCACTGTGCCGCCAACTCGTCCAGCCCGGCGTAGACCCCCACGGCCAGCCCGGCCAGGTAGGCCGCGCCCAGGGCGGTGGTCTCGACCACGGCCGGCCGGACCACCGGGATGCCAAGCAGGTCGGCCTGGAACTGCATCAGCAGGTCGTTGACACAGGCGCCGCCGTCGACGCGCAATTCCGTCACCGCCGGGGCGCCCGCAGCCTGGGCGTCGCGGGCCATCGCGGCCAGCAGGGCGGCGCTCTGAAAAGCGATGCTCTCCAGCGCGGCGCGGGCGATGTGGGCGATGCTGCTGCCGCGCGTCAGGCCGACGATGGCGCCGCGGGCGTTGGCATCCCAATAGGGTGCGCCCAGCCCGGTGAAGGCCGGCACCACGACCACGCCGCCGGCATCGGGCACGCTCTCGGCCAGCGCCTGGACTTGCCCCGAGGCCTGGATCGCCTGCAGGCCGTCGCGCAGCCACTGGACCACCGCGCCGCCGATGAAGACGCTGCCCTCGAGCGCAAATTCGGCCCGCGGCAGCGCCCCGTCAGGCCTGCCGAGCTGCGCCGCGCTGGTCGTGATCAGGCCGTTCTGGCTGGTGCGGAACTGGCTGCCGGCGTGCATCAGCATGAAGCAGCCGGTGCCGTAGGTGTTCTTGGCCAGGCCGGGGCTGAAGCAGGCCTGGCCGAACAGCGCGCTCTGCTGGTCGCCGGCCATGCCGGCAATCGGCAGCGCCGCACCGAGCAAGTCGGGGTCGGATTCACCGAACACCTGGCTGCTGGCATGGACCTTGGGCAGCAGGCTGTCAGGGATCTTCAGCAGCTTCAGCAGCTCATGGTCCCAGACGTTGTGGCGCACGTCGAAGAGCATCGTGCGCGAGGCGTTGCTGACATCGGTGGCATGGACCCGGCCGCCAGTGAGCTTGTAGAGCAGCCAGGCGTCGACCGTGCCGAAGGCCAACTCGCCATGCGCGGCACTGATGTGCGCGCCGCTGACATGGTCGAGCAGCCAGCGCAGCTTGGTGCCCGAGAAATAGGGGTCGACCACCAGGCCGGTGCTGCGGCGGATTTGCTCGGTATGGCCGGCGGCGCGCAGTTGCGCGCACAGCGGCTCGGTGCGCCGGTCCTGCCAGACGATGGCGTTGTGGATGGGCTGGCCGGTGCGCCGGTTCCAGACCACCGTGGTCTCGCGCTGGTTGGTGATGCCTATGGCCTTGACCTGGGCGCCGATCTGCGCGCCCGACAGGCCGGCCTCGGCCAGCGCCTGGCGCGCCGTGGCCAATTGCGACTGCCAGATCTCCTCGGGGTCATGCTCGACCCAGCCGGGCTGCGGGTAGATCTGCCTGATCTCGCGCTGCGCTGAGGCAACGATGCGGCCGCTGGCGGCATCCAGGACAATCGCCCGGGAACTCGAGGTGCCCTGGTCCAGGGCGAGCAGATAGGTCATGAGCGTCAACGCGGTCAGCAAAGTCGGCAATGCCAGCAGCCTAAGGCGGCGGCGCCGCTGCGGCAATCGGGAGAGTTGCCAGTCATGCTGACCGGCGGCCTGTTTGCGCTCGCCGCCGGACTGATGTGGGGGCTGGTGTTCATCACCCCGCTGCTGCTGCCCGAGTACCCGGCGACGCTGCAGTCCTTTGGCCGCTACCTCGCCTTCGGCCTGATCGCCCTGCCGCTGGCGTACTTTGACCGCACCCGCCTGGCCGGCCTGAGCCGGGCCGACTGGATCGAAGCCGCCAAGCTGGGCCTGATCGGCAACATCGTCTACTACCTGTTCCTGGCCAGCGCGATCCAGCACGCCGGGGCGCCGCTGCCGACCATGTTGATCGGCACCCTGCCGGTGCTGATCGCGCTCGTCGCCAATCGCCGCAACCGCCAGCGCGACGGCCACCTGCCGTGGCGCCGGCTGGCGCCCTCGCTGCTGCTGATCGGGGCCGGCATCGCCTGCGTCAACAAAGTCGAACTGGCACACCTGCACGCTGCCAAGGCCGCCGACCCCACCCGCTACGCCGTCGGCGCGGCGCTGGCGCTGGGCGCGGTCGCCGCCTGGACCTGGTACCCGATCCGCAACGCCGACTGGCTGCGCGCCCACCCCGGCCGCCTGCCCCGCGTCTGGGCCACCGCCCAGGGCCTGGCGACGCTGCCGCTGGCGCTGCTGGGCTACGCCGGGGTGTGGCTGAGCAATGAAAGCGCCGGCCCGTCGGCGATCGCCATGCCCTGGGGCCCGCAGCCGCTGCGCTTCGTCGGCCTGATGCTGGCCATCGGCCTGCTCGCCTCCTGGCTCGGCACGCTCTGCTGGAACGAGGCCAGCCAGCGCCTGCCGACGCGCGTGAGCGGGCAACTGATCGTGTTCGAGACGCTCTCGGCGCTGGCCTATGCGCTGGCCCTGCGTGGCCAGTGGCCGCCGGCCTTGACCGGCGTCGGCGCGGCGCTGCTGGTGGCCGGCGTGGTCCTGGCGCTGCGCCAGCAGCCGCTGCCGGCCGGGGCTGAGCCGGTAGCGCCCCACTGAATTCCGGCGACTTGAAGGATTTGCCAAAAATGCCCGCCTGGAAAGGTCTGGACAGCCGCCGCCAGCCATTGTTTCTGGACTATGCGCAAATCGAGCGGATGGTTCAGGCGCTGTTGCCGGCGGCCACCGAATGGCGTGCTGACCTGGTTGTCGGTATTGCCCGTGGCGGTATCGTTCCGGCAACCATGGCGGCCGCCGGCCTGTGTTTGCCGCTGGCGCTGCTGAGTTTCGAGCGCAGCCGCCAAACGATAAGCTGGTTCGGCCCGCCGCCGCCGGCCACCCGGATACTGCTGGTCGACGACGGCGCCAGCACCGGCGCAACCCTCTCCGGCGCCCGCGCCAGGCTGCTTGAGGCGCCCTACCAGGTACTCACCCTGAGCGTCGTTCACGACCCAGAAGTCAGTGCCTACTTGCCGGATCTGTCACACCCGCTGACGCAGTTGTGGCGCTTTCCCTGGGAGCGCGGCGAGGCCACACCGCGCGCCCGGCAGCAGCGCCTGGCCGGCGCCAGCCGCGCCCTGAACGACGAGCAAAGCTATTTTGGGATTGACCTCGACGGTATTTTCCTGGCCGACATGCCGGCCGCCGACTACGCCGCCGATTTAACCGCCACGCTCGCCGCCCGCGACCGCCTGGATCCCTATCCGGTCTTGCCAAAATTCGCCGCCGAGCGCGCCACCATCATCACCGGCCGGCCCGCATCCGACCGCGACCGAACCCTGGCCTGGCTGCAGCGCCATGGCTTTGGCGGTATTCCGCTGGAAATGCGCCCCGCAGATTGCCCCGCCCAAATCGAGGCAGTGATCGGCTACAAAGCCGCGGCCGCCACCCGGCTCGGCTGTACCCATTACATCGAAAGCGATCCCCAACAGGCCATCGGCATCGCCGCCGCCGCTATGCAGCTCATGGTGGTCTGGTGGGATTGCCATGCCCGGGCCGGGCATGTGGTCGGCGCAAGCGCGATTGGTGGCCATGCGGGCATAGGGGATGATCCGACTTCTCCGCTTGCTGGGCCGAGTTGAAAATGCGTAAGGGACCGTCATCTGTGGACAACTTTGTGGATAGAAAGTGACAAGTCTCTGCATCGGGGCATCCGTCGGCCCGTTGATGGAGCAACATCGGCGTCCAGCAGCATCGACACACTTCACTTAGATCCGAACCAGTGCAGCACTACTCGCGCGCGCCGATAGCCGAAGCGGTAATCGACCTGAATGTGTAGTTCGGAGAAGTGCCCTCTATCGACGGGATCGAGCGGTTCGCGCGACAGTTCAAAGCTGATTTCCCTCAGATGCAGCGCATCAATGCACTCAGCATGGCGGTCGGTCACAACGTCGAAAATGGTGTGGTGTCCAGCAACACAAGCAGCAGCCCGCTTGGTGTGCGGATGACGAACGCCAAGGGGGATCGTGTAAGCTCATCGCGTTAAGTTATTAGCATCAAAAAGAGAACTTGAACTTGGTCCCGAAGTTAGAAAGTATGTCGTCGATGTCGGCTTCGAGTTGCGTGCTGTCGCGGCATTTCGCGGCCATCCAAGTGTATTCATCTTGTGCCAGAGTCGTTCAATCCGATTTAGTTCCGGACTGTACGGTGGGAGAAAGCAGAGAGTAAGGCCTTGGCTTTCCAGGTGCTTGATGATGTGCTGTTCGCTTTTTGCCTTGTGGATTGATGCGTTGTCGAGAATGACTGTCAGAGGTTTGCCAACATGTTCATGCAGGAGGCTCAGGAATCCCGAGAATGCATCACTGGTCGTAGTCCGCCAGAGTTTGGCACTGAAGATTTCACCGCTAGAGATCATGGCTGCGAGAACGTTTACGCTGCCATCAGCGCGACGAAGAACGTCCCACGCTGGATCAAGCAACTCCAGGCCATCGGCAAGTGGCCTGCGTCCAGCACACCAGCGGCCAGCTGTGCCGCGCACTGATCCGCCGCTGGACTCCTGGGGTCCGGCCCAAACAGCTCTTGAATTCATGCTGCTTGGCGTCAGGCATTGCCTCGGCCTTACTGCGCGGAGGCTCGGACGGTAACGGTCAGCCAGCGGAAGAACCCGACGCTGCTTGCCTCAGGCTCAGAAAACCTGCTAATCCGCAAGTCGATAGGGCAAAGTCCCGCCATCAAACCGCAGCGCGATATAGCCATTGTTCGCCAGCAGCGATTCAACAGTCTTTTCACTGACGTGGAATTCGGCAGCGGCCTCCTCGATGGCCGGCTCCGAGAAGTCGCTGCTTAGGAACTTGTCAAGTGCTTTGATGGGGCACAAGAACTCCGCAGCGAAGGCACGCTGGAACTTCTGCCGAGATGTAGCCAAATCGGTAGACGTTAGCCAACGCTTTGATTCACCGTTCGCATAGTCACCGAGGAATCGCGCGAACTCAAATCGTTTCGCAATAGGATGTTTCTTGCGAGGTACAAACTTTAAGTCCTGATTGTCCAGGGGAACAGCGAGGCCAACTTGATGACGCGTCGGCGGAGCCCATTCGGCAACTGCCTCAGGTCTGAGACCAAGCAAGCCGTAAAGGCTTTCATCATCAATAGGATTACTCTCATTACCCAATTTGGTTCGAAGCGCTCTTGCCGTCGCCACGGCTCGCTGCCACGGGGGCGCCATCCCACTCGCGTCGGCTAAGCGAGGGACGATTGCCAGGGGCTTCCCTTGCAAGCCATCGACCTTGGCAAGCTTAGATATCTCACCAAGGGCCGCGCCATCGGCGCGGCGCCCGAAAACAGGGGCGAGTTCCGACAGCGCGGATATCCCAAGCCTTTTCTCAAGGGCCAGCGCCTCCGCCATTACTGCAGTCGGGCATTCGTCAGGGTCGTAGCCCATCTGCGCCTCAAGGCGCCTCGACTTTGCGCTTTCTGTGTCGGCCAGATCATCTACTACCAGACTCCAAAGTCCCGCCAGATCCGTGTCGGCGCACCCGACCGACCGAAGACGGCTCAACACCATGCCGATGAAATCACTGACCGAACGCTGAAACTCCTCAAGGGCGATCACGCGGGGTACTGACAAACCGGTTAAGTATCGAACCGACTGTGTGCTGCTTTCGTCAGATGGGAGCGCCCATGCTTGGACCACCTCGCCGTCAGAAGCCATCACTACGTACGGCCATACAAAACCGGAGTTTGCCGCGCCCAGTTCATGGCTCATTCGCCAGTCGAGATCAGGCGACATCCCATGCCTAGGTAGCGGCTCGTAGCTCAGTCGCCACCAAGACGCGGCCAACCACATCGCCAAGGGGTAAGCGGATACCAGTACGCTGTCGCGAACAGTCTTGGACCAGATATCCTCATTCTTTGTCAGACTGACATCACCCAAGCGGATCGTGAGCTGGCCCGCGGTTTCTCGAAGCGGAGCAATATCCTTTCCAGTCGATAGCCACTCGCAGGTAAATCTGAGGTCAGACACTTGCGCCGCCCCATCTGCGCAAGACATCACTCGCCAGTGGATCGTTCTCGGGCATCGGATAGCCGTGATACGTCCCCAAAACCGGATTCTCAAGTTGGGCCTCTAAAGCCCGACCACTCTCGCTGGCTGACCAAATGTTCTTCGGCCACTCACCGTCAAATCGGTCACTGACCAACCCCTTCTTCAATCCTCGCTTCAGCAGCTCGAGCGCGGCCCTGCGGGTAAAGATGCCTGCGTCGTCACAAAGCGACTTACCGAGCCTAGGATCGGAAAGCGGGGTCAACCCAAAGTCGCCAGGGTTCTTCTTGTGCTCAGGGTTACCGCCGTAACCGACCCTCTCGGCCAGCCCCGCGAGCAACTCCGCATCGCCGTCAGCAGGCGCCTTGATTCTGCGCTTCGGGTTGAACTGACCATATCTTCGTTTCACTTTTCAGTCCTCTAGCGGGCTTGAGCGACGCCTCTGTCCCTGCTGGCTTGAGCCAGCAGTCTACGCGCTGAGCCTCTCCCGCTACTGCGTTGCCGAGGCGGCGGGCCAAGCAGTGCCCCAGAGCAACATGCCTTCGCCGGCAAGACGCCCCGCGCACCGCAGGCTGACGATTTAGGACAAATCGCGCGAAGCCGCGATCTGTCCGTTTGTTGGACAGGCCCGGGACAAGCCGCACGGCCGTCGCTGGGGGCCACAGCAAACATCGTTGAGGAGCCGGCTGCCGCAGCGTCGCCAGTGAAGGCTGCAAGCCCGCGAGGCACTGCTTGAGGGCATGGGCGAATCGCGCAGCGGTCGAGGGCGTGCCGGCCCAGCAGCGGCTACAAATCCAGCACCAGAGTCTGGCTTTTGCAGCCGGAGACGCAGACCATCATCGAGCGGTTGGCCAGCCGCTCGGCTGCGCTCAGCACCGAGTCGCGGTGGTCGGGCTGGCCTTCGATGACGCGGGTCTCGCAGGTGCCGCAGATGCCCTCTTCGCAACTGGTGGGCGGGTCCAGGCCGGCGGCGCGCAGGGCCGACAGCAGGCTGGCCGCGGGCCCGACTTGGATCGTCCGGCCGGACTGGCGCAGCACCACTTGGTAGCTGCTGCGGGCGTCGGCGGCGGCGGCAAGCTCGACCGCGCTGAAGCGCTCGATGTGGGCGTGGGCGTAGCCCAGTGCGGCGCAGGCGGCGCTGAAGGCGTCGAGCATGGGCGCCGGGCCGCAGGCGTAGTGGTGGACGGTGGCCGCAGCAGACCCTGGCCCGGGGCGCGTGGCCAGCAGCGCGTGCAGGTCCGGTGGGCCGCCCTGCTCGGCATCGAAGTGCCAATGCACCGGGCAGCCCAGAGCGTTGATCTCGTCGGCAAAGGCCGCTGCCGACCGCGAGCGTGCCAGGCAGAGCATCTCGAACGACCGGCCCAGCGCGCGCAGCCGCCGCGCCATGCACAGCAGCGGGGTGATGCCTATGCCGCCCGAGATCAGCACCGAGTGGCTGGCGGCCTCGTCGAGTTCGAAGTTGTTCAGCGGCGCCGAGATCGCCAACGGGCTGCCGATGCGCAACTGCTGGTGGACGCAGCGCGAGCCGCCGCGGCTGTCGCGGTCATTGAGCACCGCGATGTGGTAGCCCGGCCCGCTGCCGGCCAGGGTCAGCAGCGAGTAGCTGCGGCTCAGGCCGTTGGGCAGTTGCAGGTCGATGTGCGCGCCGGCGCTGTAGGCCGGCAGGGCGGCGCTGCCGGGAAGCGGGCGCAGCTCCAGGCCGAGCACGCCGTCGGCCTCGTGGCGCAGGGCGTGGACGTAGGTTTGCAGACCACCGCCATCCTGCAGGCTCATGGCTGGCCAGCGGCGGCGCTGGCCGCTTTGGCAATTTGCGCCGCCGCCAGTGACTTGGGGTGCCGGCGCAGGCTCAGGCCGCAGTCGAGAAAGAAGCGCCGGCACCTGGGCAGATCGGCGCTGGCAAAAGTGGCTTCTGGGGTGCCGGTCAGTGACATGGTCGGGGCGGCGGGCGGGGGCTGCGGATGTTATCTGCCAGTGCCGGCCGGGCCTGGCGCGCAAAATGCCAGCGCAACGCTACCCCCACCCACCCACCCACTCCCATCGCCGATGCCACAAGCCCCCTGGTCCGCACGGGACAAGTGCATCGTCATCACAGGCGCGGCCGGCGGCATAGGCGCGGCCCTGGCCCAGGCGCTGGCCGCCCAGGGCGCGCGGTTGCTGCTCTGCGATGTCGATGCCGCAGGCCTGGCGGCGGTCGTGCAAACCCTGAGCCAGCAGGGCGCCGACTGCCTGAGCGCGGTCGCCGATGTGGCCGATCCCGCCGCCTGGGTCAGCCTGGCCGGGCAGGCCCAGGCCGCCTGGGGCGGCGCCGATGTGCTGGTCAACAACGCCGGGGTCGGCTTGGTGGCGCCGGCCGAGAGCGCCGAAATCGCCGACGCGCAGTGGCTGATGGACATCAACTTTTGGGGCGTGGTGCATGGCTGCCGCGCCTTCATCCCGCTGCTGCGCGGCCGGCCGGGGGCGATGATCGTCAACATCTCCAGCATCTTCGCGATGGTGTCGATGCCGACACAGTCGTTCTACAACGCCGCCAAGGCGGGGGTGAGGGCCTTTTCCGACGCACTGCGCGAGGAGCTGCGGCCCGATGCCATCACGCTGCTGTGCGTACACCCGGGCGGGGTGCGCACCGGCATCGCCGAGCACTCGCGGCTGGGCGACATCCGCATGCTGGCCGACAGCCGGCAGGCCATGGTCGACGGTTTTGCCGAAGTCGCGCGGCGCACGCCCGCGGCCGCCGCGCAGGCCATCGTCGGCGCGATGCAGCGGCGCCGCACCCGGCTACTGATCGGCGCCGATGCGCGGCTGCTGGATTGGCTGTTCCGCCTCGCCCCGGCCCGCGCCTCGGCCTGGTTCAGCGGCCTGGCGCGCTGGCAGCGGGCGCACCGCCAGCGCTGACCCGGCGAGCGCCACCCAGGCCCATGCCGACCCCACCCAGCCCGCTGGCCACCGCCGTCCAGGCCGCCCGCGCCGCCGCTGAACTGATCCGCACGGCCGCCGCCAACCCAGGCGCCCGCCGGGTGCGCGAGAAGCAGGCCAACGATTTCGTCACCGAGGTTGATCTGGCCAGCCAGCAACTGATCGTGCAGACCCTGCTCGCGGCCTGGCCCGACCACGCGGTGCGCAGCGAGGAATCCGAGCTGCACCTGGGCAAGCCCGATTCCGCCAGCCTCTGGATCGTCGACCCGCTAGACGGCACCGCCAACTTCATCCACGGCTACCCGGCCTGCGCGGTCAGCATCGCCCTGGTTCAGGAGGGCAGCCTGCGCCTGGGCGTGGTGCTGGACGTGGCCAGCGGCCGGCTCTACAGCGCCGAGCGCGGCGGCGGCGCGTTCTGCGACGGCCGGGCGCTGCGGGTGGCGCCGGGGCTGGATCTGGGCCGGGCGATGGTCGCCAGCAGTTGCCCGCCCGGCGTCGGCGGCGACACCGATGGCGCGCTGCGCATGCTCGACACGGTGTTGCGGCACTGCGCCGCGCTGCGCCGCAGCGGCTCGGTCGCGCTGGATCTGGCCCATGTCGCGGCCGGGCACTGCAGCGCCTGTTTCGACCGCGGTGCCGCCGCCTGGGATGTGGCCGCCGGCTGCCTGCTGGTGCGCGAGGCCGGCGGCCAGGTCAGCGATTTCCTGGGGGCGCCGGACTGCCTGGAGGCCAGAGAATGTGTCGCCGGCAACGCCGCGCTGCACGCCGCGCTGTGCGCCTTGCTGCGGCCCTTTGCCTGGCCGCGACCGCCATCATCATCACCGCGTCACTGACGCGCAGCACCATCGCCCCATGTCGTCGATCCAGCTCAAGGGCATTTGCAAACACTGGGGCGACACCCGCGCGCTGGAGGGCATCGACCTGGATGTCGCCGCGGGCAGCTTCTGCGTGCTGCTGGGGCCCTCGGGCTGCGGCAAGTCGACCACCCTGCGCATCATCGCCGGGCTGGAATCGGCCAGCGCCGGCCAGGTGCTGATCGACGGCCGCGACGTGACCGGCGCGGGGCCGGCGCAGCGTGGCATCGCCATGGTGTTCCAGAACTACGCCCTGTTCCCGCACCTCAGCGTGGCCGAAAACATCTGCTTCGGCCTGAGCGTGCGCCGCGTCCCCGCCGCCGAGGCCGCCCGGCGCCTGCGCGATTGCGCCGAGTTGCTGGGCCTGGGCGAGCTGCTGCAGCGCCGGCCGGCGCAGCTCTCGGGCGGCCAGCAGCAACGGGTGGCGCTGGGCCGGGCGCTGGTGGCGCAGACCCGGGTCTGCCTGATGGACGAGCCGCTGTCCAACCTCGACGCCCAGTTGCGCCAGGAGATGCGCCGCGAGCTGCGCGAGTTGCAGCAGCGCCTGGGCCTGACCCTGGTCTACGTCACCCACGACCAGACCGAGGCGATGAGCATGGCCGACCAGGTGGTGCTGCTCAACCGTGGCCGGATCGAGCAGGCCGCCGCCCCGCGTGCGCTCTACGCCAGCCCGGCCAGCACCTTCTGCGCCGGCTTCATCGGCACCCCGGCGATGAACCTGCTGCGCCTGGACGCCGCCGGCCGCATCGCCGGCAGCACGCTCACGCTGGCCGCTTCGGGCAGCGGGTCGGTCGCGACGCTGGGCCTGCGGCCCGAGGCCGTCGCCCTGGGCGGCACGGTGCCGGCCACGGTCAGCAGCCTCGAATACCTGGGCGCCGACCTGGTGCTGCGCTGCGCCATCGGCAGCCAGACCCTGACCGTCCGCGCCCACGGTCGCACCGACCTGGCGCAAGGTGCCGCCGTCACCCTGGGCTGGCTGCCCGAGGCCGAGCACCACTTCGACGCCCAAGGCCAGCGCCTGGCCTGAGGCTTGACCCGTACCGCTGCGCAATCACCCGGAGAACCCCATGCCTGCCACCCGATCCAACCAATCCACCGGCCCGACCCGCCGCGCCGTTGCGCTGTCTGCCCTGGCCGCAAGCCTGGCCAGCACCCTGCCCAGTGCCGCCCAGGCCCAGGCGCCGCTGGAGATATCGTTCTTCTACCCGGTCGCCGTCGGCGGGCCCATCGCCAAATTCATAGACGACTTCGCCAGCGATTTCGGCAAGGAAAATCCGGCCATCAAGGTCACCCCGATCTACGCCGGCGCCTACCAGGACACCATCGTCAAGGCGCTGACGGCGCACAAGTCCGGCACCCCGCCGGTGACCTCGGTGCTGCTGTCGACCGACATGTTCACCCTGGTCGACGAGGACGCCATCGTCCCCTTCGACAACTTCATCAAGACCGCCGAGGACCGCGCCTGGTTGGCCGGTTTCAGCAAGGCCTTCATGCTCAACAGCCAGAGCGGCGGCAAGACCTGGGGCATCCCGTTCCAGCGCTCGACCATCGTCCAGTACTACAACAAGGAGATGTTCAAGGCCGCCGGGCTGGACCCGAACAAGCCGCCTTCGACCTGGGCCGAACTGGCCGACATGGCCAAGAAGCTGACGCTCAAGGATGCGACCGGCAAGGTCAGCCAATACGGCGTGCAGATACCCTCCAGCGGCTTCCCGTACTGGCTGTTCCAGGGCCTGGCGATCCAGAATGATGTGGTCATGGCCAACGACGCCGGCAACGCCGTCAAGTTCGACGACCCCAAGGTGGTCGAGGCCTTGCAGTACTGGATCGACCTGACCAAGGCCGGCTCGCACCCCGCCGGCATCGTCGAATGGGGCACCACGCCCAAGGACTTCTTCGAGAAGAAGGCGGCGATGGTCTGGACCACCACCGGCAACCTCAGCAACGTCCGCAACAACGCCAAGTTCGACTTTGGCGTGGCCATGCTGCCGGCGGCCAAACGCCGTGGCTCGCCCACCGGCGGCGGCAACTTCTACATCTTCAAGAAGGCCACGCCAGCCCAGCAGGAGGCTGCCTTCAAGTTCATCCAATGGATCACCCAGCCCGAGCGCGCCGCCCGCTGGAGCATCGAGACCGGCTATGTCGCCGTTTCCGATGCCGCCTACGCCACCCCGGCGCTGCGCAAATACGCCGCTGACTTCCCGCCGGCCCTGGTCGCCCGCGACCAACTGCCCTTCGCCCTGGCCGAGTTCTCGACCCACGACAACCAGCGCGTCACCAAGGCGCTGAACGACGGCCTGCAGGCCGCCCTGACCGGCAGCAAGACCGCCGCGCAGGCGATGGCCGATGCGCAAAAAGAGGCCGACCGGATCCTGCGGAGCTACAAGTAAGGCGCTGGCGGAGTCGCGCGCGTGGCTCATCAAGCTCGGATGGCGGCCGGCGACCAGCGGGCGATCCACGCCTGGCTGCTGCTGCTGCCGGCGCTGGTGTTGCTGGTCGGCTTCACCCACTGGCCGGCCGTCGCCACGCTGATTGACAGCTTCTATTCCACCCCCAAGGGCGCGCGCCCCGGCACTTGGGTGGGGCTGGACAACTACGCGGCGATGCTGGACGACCCGGTGTTCTGGAAGGCGCTGCGCAACAACGCCTGGTTTGCGCTGGTCACGATTCCCTGCTCAATTGGCCTGGCGCTGGCGATGGCGCTGTGGGTCAACGAGCGGATGCGCGGGCGCGCCTGGCTGCGCATGGCCTATTTCACCCCGACGGTGCTGCCGATGATCGCGGTGGCCAACATCTGGCTGTTCTTCTACACCCCGGGCTATGGCCTGCTCGAACAGATCGCCGCCGCGCTGGGCCTGCCGGCGCACAACTGGCTGGGCGACCAGGCCACCGCGCTGGGCGCGATCACGCTGGTGGCGGTGTGGAAGGAGGCGGGCTTCTTCATGATCTTCTACCTGGCCGCGCTGCAGAGCCTGAACCCCAGCCTGCGCGAGGCGGCGGCCATCGAGGGCGCGTCGCGCTGGTTCTATTTCCGCAAGGTGCAGTGGCCGCTGCTGATGCCGACCACGCTGTTCGTGATGGTCAACGCGGTCATCAACGCAGTGCGGATGATCGACCATGTGGTGGTGCTGACCCGGGGCGGGCCCGACAACGCCTCGACCCTGCTGCTCTACCACCTCTACGAGGTCGGCTTCAAGTTCTGGGACACCGGCTACGCGGCGGCGCTGACGGTGCTGCTGCTGGTGTTGCTGGCGAGTGTGGCGCTGGTCCAGTTCTTTGTGCTGGACCGCAAGGTGCACTACCAGTGAACGCGCCGGGGTCCGGGCCTTTGGAGCAATCCTGGCTCCTGCCGGCGGCACCCGTTGGTCGAGAAGAATCGGCCATACCGCGCCGCACATCACAGTGCGCAGAACTTGGTGTTGAAGAGGGCCGCGAAGCGGACCGGGCGTCATCCATGCTGGAGCCCGCCGCTTGGAGGGGGGCCGAGTCCCGCAGATCCAGACTGCCCTGCGGCAGTCTGGACGGGACGAGGAGGCCGAGCTCTGCGAGGCTGCGGCCCGGCAGGGCGGGGGGGAGCGAAATGTTCACCCGCGATGCCAGAGCCGCTTCGAAGGGATCTCCTGACTTCAACATAAACCCGTCAAACAGGGTACGTCCATGACCGACCGCCCTGCCCCTGGCCCAGCCTACCTCGAGCCCGGCCGGGTCGACACCCTGGCCGCCTGGCTGCTGGCGCTGCTGTGGCTGCTGCCGCTGGCCTACGCGGTCTGGACGGCGGTTCACCCCAGCGAATACTCGACCCGTTTTGCGCTGCTCGCGCCGCTGACCCTGGACAACTTTGCCCGCGCCTGGCAAGCCGCGCCATTTGCCCGCTACTTTCTCAACACCAGCTTGCTGGTGGCGCTGATCCTGGCCTGCCAGTTGCTGCTCGGCACGCTCGCCGCCTACGCCTTTGCGCGCTACCGCTTCGCCGGCCGGCAACTGCTGTTCGCCCTGGTGCTGGTGCAGTTGATGGTGATGCCCGACATCTTGCTGGTCGAGAACTACAAGACCATGGCCAGGTTGGGCCTGGTCGACACGCTCTGGGCCATCGGCCTGCCCTACTTCGCCTCGGCGTTCGCGATCTTCCTGCTGCGCCAGACCTTTCTCGGCATCCCAAAGGAGCTGGACGAGGCGGCGCAAGTCGAGGGCGCCAGTGGGCTGCAGATCCTGTGGCGGGTCTATGTGCCGCTGGCCCGGCCGGTCTACACCGCGTTCGCCCTGGTCTCGGTGAGCTTCCACTGGAACAACTTTCTCTGGCCGGTGATCATCACCAACAGCGTCAGCGCCCGGCCGCTGACGGTCGGCCTGCAGGTGTTCTCGTCGACCGACCAGGGCATCGACTGGTCGATCATCACCGCCGCCACGCTGATGACCTCGGCACCGCTGCTGCTGGCCTTCATCCTGTTCCAGCGCCAGTTCGTGCAGAGCTTCATGCGTGCCGGCATCAAGTAGGGGCCCGGCCATGCGCTTGATCACCTGGAACGTGCAGTGGTTCTGCGGCATCGACGGCGTCGTCAGCGTTGAACGGGTGGTGACCGAGGCCCGGGCGATGGCCGACTTCGACGTGCTGTGCCTGCAAGAGGTGGCGGTCAACTACCCGGCGCTGGACGGCGACGCCGGCTTCGACCAGGTGGCGCGGCTGCAAACGCTGCTGCCGGGATTCGAGGTCTGCTTCGGCGCGGCGGTGGACGAATTGGGCCGGCACGGCCAGCGCCAGCGCTTTGGCAACCTCATCGCCACCCGGCTGCCACTGGCCACGACCTGGCACCAGGCCCTGCCCTACCCGGCCGACGGCGGCCTGCGGACCATGCCCAGGATGTGCAGCAGCGCCACCGTGCTGAGCGCCTTCGGCCCGCTGCGGCTCATGACCACCCACCTCGAGTTCTATTCGCTCAGGCAGCGCGGCGCGCAGGCCCAGGCCTTGCTGGACCTGCATGCCCAGGCCTGCGGCCAGGCCCTGGCGCCGCCGTTGGCCGACGAGACCGGCGCACCCTTCCAGGCCAAGCCGCACACCCGCAGCGCGGTGCTCTGCGGCGACTTCAACCTGCTGGCCGCCGACCCCGAATACGCCCTGCTGCAATCGCCACAGGCCGAGGGCGCGAGCCGCTTCACCGACGCCTGGCCGCTGGCGCAGGGGTCGCGCCCGCAGGCGCCGACCTTTCGCGTCTTTGACCAGCGCTACGGCCCAGAGCCCATCGCATGCGACTTCATCTTCGTCAGCCAGGACCTGGCGCCGCGGGTCCAGCGGGTCGAGGTCAATGGCCTGAGCCGGGCCTCGGACCACCAGCCGATGCTGCTCGAACTCGGTTGAGCCTCTCAGCCCAGCCGCAGCGCCATCACCCCGGCCACGATCACCGCCGTGCCGATGGCGCGCTGCAGGCCGAACTTCTCCTTGAGCAGCCAGGTGCCGAGGATCGCGGCGAACAGCACCGAGGTTTCGCGCAGCGCGGCAACGCTGGCCACCGGCGCCCGGGTCATGGCCCAGAGCGCAATCGCATACGAGGCCATCGACGCCGAGCCGCCCAGCGCCGCCACCGGCCAGCGCTTGGCGGCGTAGGCCAGGATCTGCCGGCGCTGGCTGGGGTCGCGGCTGCGCCAGACCAGCAGGCCGTAGGGGATGCCGTCGAGCGTGGTCAGCAGCAGGGCGTAGCTGACGGCGGCGTGGCCCCGGCCGGCGGTGACGCGCACGCCGCTGCCGTCGATCAAGGTGTAGACGGCGATGAACAGCGCGTTGGCCAGGGCAAAGGCCAGCGCCCGGCGGTGGTGCAGGGCCTGGCCCAGCGCGCCGCCGGACAGGCCCACCAGCGCCACCCCGGCGGTGATGCCCAGCACCCCAACCCAGGCCATGGCGCTGGGCGATTCGGCCAGCAGCGCGGCGCTGCCCAGCGCCACCAGCAGCGGCGCGCTGCCGCGCATGATCGGGTAGGTCAGCCCCAGCTCACCATGCCGATAGGCGCCGGCCAGGGTGATGTAGTAGCCAATATGCACCAGCAGCGAGGCGCCTACATAGGGCAGCGCGGCCAGCGGCGGGGCCCCGACCAGGAGCAGCAGCGGCAGTGCGATCAGCGAGGCGATGACGTGCAGCAAGGCGGTGTCCACGGACTTGTCGCCGCCGGACTTGACCAGGGCGTTCCACGAGGCGTGCAGCACCGCGCCCAGCAGCACCGCCAGCACGATCGGCCAGGTCAGCGCGGCGACGGTGGGCGCGCTGCTCAAACGCCGCCGCCGATTGCCGCGATCCGCTTCAGGCCGGATGGGCTCATCAGGCAACCTCCGCCCTTGAAGGGCTTCGGTATGAGCGCTTGGGAGCGGCCCGGCGCGCTCATCAGGCTCCCCTGCGCACTTCGTGCTTCGGTATGAGCGCTTGGGAGCGGCCCGGCGCGCTCATCAGGCAACCTCCGCCCTTGTAGGGCTTCGGTATGAGCGCTAGGGAGCGGCCCGGCGCGCTCATCAGGCTCCCCTGCGCACTTCGTGCTTCGGTATGAGCGCTTGGGAGCGGCCCGGCGCGCTCATCAGGCAACCTCCGCC
>JANXYH010000020.1 GCA_025350145.1 Burkholderiales bacterium
CCGCGAACGCTGGCTCAGAAACACGGCCTTCACCGAGCTGCGCCAGCAACTCGAAACCCTGCTGCGCAGCCAAGGCCAGGTGATGAGCGCGCAAGAGGCGGCCATGGCTTTGCTCTCGCTGCGCGGCTGCGCTGAACAAGATGACAGCGAACGCGTGCGCCAGGCAAGCGCTGTGTTGCGCGCCGCCGTCGAAGCCGAATCGCATCTCGACCAGCCGCGCTTTGAAGCCTTCGACCATGCGCCGGTGACGCTCATCGCCACCGCCGCCGCCTGGGCCGACTACGCACGACAACTCGGCACCGCGGCCGACACCAGCGCGATGGCCGATCCCTTGCTGCCGCCGACACGTGTGCTGGAGGCGCTTGAAGGCGTCGCGCCTCCCGCCGCAGCAGGGGCGGCCATCGGCACCGGCACACCTGCCATCACGCCTCTCTCGTCCACCCGCCTGCTGCGGCTGGCAGCATCTGCTTCGCGCCAGGCGGCGCTGTCCAGCCGACAGGAAATCTATCCCCGTGGCATGCCCGCGCTGCAGGCAGTGAAGCAGTCGATCAACGCGCTCGTCGGAGCCACGCTCAGCCCTTCCGCACTGCAGACTCGCGTGCGAGGCCGCTACCCCGAGGCCACGCCACTTCCTGGCCGCCCCGAGCTGGACCGCCTTCTCGAAGAGGCCGGCGCCCCGCTGCATTGGGACCCCACCGCCGCTAACGGCGCGGGTGCCTACCGCTCTGCCACGCTGGGCAGCACAGCCACCGCCGGTACCATGACGCACTTCTCACGTCAGAACACGATCTTGAGCACCGGCGCCGGGCCCGACGGCACGGTGGCCGACGCCGCTGCGGCGGAAAAGCGCTTGCAACGCAGCTTGCGGCAAGGTGGTTTGCTTGTGATCACTGTCGACCCACGCATCGCGCGTCGCGCCGAAACAGAGCTGCTGCACCGCTTCCGCCAACCAAAGGAAGCGCAGCAAGGTCTACAACGACTGAATTTCGACGCGCTGCTGCTGAACGCACTGCGCGAGCAAGCAACCACTGCACGTGTGGACTGGAACGTGGTGCTGCGAGCCGATGCAGCGGACCAAGGTGGCCGCGACTGGACCAACCTGATGCGGCTGGTGCAGCGCACGCTGCCCACACTTCGCACGGCGCTGCTGCAAAGCCCGGCGCCGCTGCTGTTGGTCAGCGCCGGCCTGTTGGCCCGCTATGACCTCATGTCGTTGATCACCGAGATCGAGGCGGCTGCCGGCCGCCCATCACAGACGCCCAGCGTCTGGCTGCTGCTGCCCACCGCGCACCAGGGCCTGCCGGTCATCGACGGCGTGGCGGTGCCGCTGGTCAACAACATCAACAACACCCAGGCTCTGGCGCTGCCACAGCCCTGGGTCGAGAACCAGCACCGCGCAGGGCTCATCCATGGGTAAGCGCCACACCCGCTGCACCGCGGCCTGAGCACGCAGAACAAGAACACCAGGGACACAAGACAAGTGATCGATGCCAAACAACTGCTCGTCGACCTGACGCGCCAGCTCAAGCGCCTGGAAGACGACCTGCGCCAGCGCATCGGCGAACAGCCCGACTTGGCCGCCAGCCTGCGAGCCGAGTGGCAGGCCGCCCGCGACGCTGACCGCTGCGCCGAGACCTTCGAGACCTGGGCCGAACAGGTCATCACCCAGGCCGGCGTGCACTGGCTGCTGAGTTGCGTGTTCCTGCGCTTCATCGAAGACAACCAGTTGGTCGACCGGCCCTGGCTGGGTGGCACGCCCGAGTCTGGCCGCCTGGCTTTGGCCCGCGACCGGCACGAGTCCTACTTCCGCGCCCACCCGCTGGAAAGCGACCGCGACTACCTGCTGGCCGCGTTCCGCGAAGCCGGTGCCCTGCCCGGCCTGCGCACCTTCTTCGACGACGCCCACAACCCCGTCTTCGCCTTGAGCCTCAGCGGCGACGCCGCCATGGCGCTGCGCCAGTTCTGGCAGCAGGTGGATACCGACAGTGGCCTGCTGCTGCGCGACTTCAGCGACCCAGCCTGGAACACCCGCTTCCTGGGCGACCTGTACCAGGACTTGAGCGAGGCCACCCGCAAGCGCTACGCGCTGCTGCAGACGCCCGAGTTCGTCGAGGAGTTCTTCCTCGACCGCACGCTGACGCCGGCCATCCGCAGCTTCGGCTTCCGCGACGTGCGCATGATCGACCCCACCTGCGGCTCAGGCCACTTTTTGCTGGGCGGCTTTGCGCGGCTGGTGGATGAGTGGCAGCGCAACGAGCCCGCACGCAACCCGCGCGACATCGCGCAGAAGGCGCTGGACGCGGTGGCCGGCGTGGACTTGAACCCCTTCGC
>JANXYH010000063.1 GCA_025350145.1 Burkholderiales bacterium
CCTTGATGTTGAACTTCTCGACCGCGACCGGCGCGATGCCCTTGGACTTCAGCGCCTTCTCCAGGTCTTCACGACCGAGCTGACCGTAGTTGGTGGAGTCGGCCAGGATCGCGACCTTCTTGAAGCCGCGGCGGGTGATCGCCTCTTCGACCACCATCGGCGCCTGGATGCTGTCGTGTGCGGAGTTGCGGAAGACGTAGTTCTCGGGCTGGTCGTCGAACTGGTGGGTTATCAGCGAGCCGGTGGCGACGTTGTTCATCACCGGGATCTTGGCTTCTTGATAGAAGCGCTGCGAGGCCAGGGCCACGCCGGTGTTGATGAAACCGACCGTGGCGGCGACCTTCTCCTTGTTGATCATCTCCTGGGCGATCTGCACGCCGCGCTCGTTCTTGGCCTCGTCGTCTCGCTCGATCAGTTGCAACTGCCGGCCCAGCACGCCGCCGGCCTTGTTGATCTCGTCGGCGGCCAGACGCACGCCATCGCGCATGCTCACGCCCATCGACGACGAGCCGCCGGTGAACGGACCGGACACGCCGATCTTGATCGGGTCGGCGGCCAGGGCAAAGCTCATCGTGGCGGCCAGCGCCACCGCGGTCAAGGTCTTGAGCAAAAAGGGCATGCGGTTCTCCAAATGGCTGAGGATTGGCGCGGTACGCGCCGGCAAAACAACTAGGGAGTATTCCGCAGATTTCGACGCGACCTCCCCGTACAACTACTTAGCCGCCGGTCTGGGGAAAACGCGCGGTCAGAAGTCCAGGTTGGCGGTCAGGCCAACCGTGCGCGGGCGCAGCCGGTAGGCGGTGGACACACTTTGGATCGACGGCTGCTGAATCACGCTGCGGGTGTTGCCCAGGTTCTTCACAAAGGCGGAGAGTTCCCAGCGCTGCAGGCTCAGGCCGGCGCTGGCGTCGGCACTGAAATAGGCCGGGCGCAGGTAGTCGCTGCTGGCCCTGACGAAGCTGCCATGGCTCTGACCTGTCCATTGGCCGCTGCCGCGGATGAAGGCGCCGGCGTCGCCAAAGACGCGCATGCGGTACTCCAAGCCCAGCCTGGCGCCGTAGCGCGGCACGCCTTGCACCCAGTCGCCCTTGCGCACGTTCAGCGCACCCGTGCTGTCGCTGCCCAGGGCAGGTGTGTCCGCGGCGAAGGTGGCGTTGGTGACGCTGCCGGCAAGGTTCAGCGTCAGCGCCTGGCTCAGCTTGAGCTTGGCCTCGGCCTCGAAGCCTGTGGAGTGGGCGCGGCCGACGTTGGTCTCGAAGTCGAAGCCCGATTGAGGCAGCACCACGTCTTGCTGGATGTCCTTCCAGTCGATGTAAAAGGCCGCCAGGTTCAAGCTGAGCATGCCGCCCAGCAGCCGCGATTTGCTGCCCAGCTCGTAGCTGATCAGGCTGTCGGGCTTGAACGCAGCCGGGATCGTGCCGGGCAAACCCAGCGTCGCCAGGTCGGTCTTGACCAGAGCCGTGAGCGGCACCGGCCGATTCGCCGAGCCCAGCCTGAAGCCCTTGGCGACGTTGGCATAGAGCGTGGTGGCCGGGCTCAGATCCCAGTCCAGGGCCAGCCGTGGCGTGACCGCGCTGGCGCTGCTGTCGATCACCACCGAACTCGGGCCGCCCGCGTAGTAGCGGTCGCCCTCGCGGCTGAAGTGCTGGCTGGCTTTGAGCAGGCGCAGGCCGGCAATCGCCCGCAAGCTGGGGCTGGCGTGCAGGGTCAGTTCGCCAAACACGGAATGCTGCCGGTCCTGGTAGTGGCGGGCGCTGTAGTAAGAGCTGTCGCCGAGAAAGGCGCCGGGGAAACTGTCGGTCAGCTGGGCGGGATCGTCGATGTTCTTGCCGGCGGCCTTGAACGCCGCATTGATGCCGAAGACTGGCTCGTCATCGATCACCTCGGTCTTGGTGCGGGCGACGAACAGGCCAGCGATCCAGGTCAGCGGGCTCTTGCCGGCGGCGTAATCCTTGGAGGCAAAGCGGATCTCGATCGCGGTCTGGTCGACCTTGTTGTTCAGGTTCACCGCCGAAGGCAGGAAGCCGACCTTGATACCCAAGGCCGGATCGGTGGTGACGCTGCCGAGGTAGGGCGAGTTGACGAAGGTGCCATCCTGGACCCGGTCAAACCGCCGCTGGTAGCCGCTGAGCACGGTGGTCATGTCGGCAAACCCCAGGTCACCGAGCAAGGTCAAGCTGGGCACGCTCAGGTGGTCGCGGCCGGGTTCGCGGACTATCTTGCTGGTCTGGAAGATCGGCAGCACCACGCCGGCGTTGGCCGATTGCTGGCTGCCCACCGCCAGATAGGCGGCGTCGATGTCCGCGCTGCTAAAACGCTGGTCGAACAGTGCCGGGGTGATGCTCCAGTTCGGCCCGAGCTGGGCCTTCAGCGCCAGCTTGAGCACATCCCAGCGGCTGCTGTTGATGCCCTTGTTCGTCACCTTCAGGCTGCCCACGTCGACCTGGTCGATGTAGCCACTGTCCCTGCCGCTCTGCACGCCCAGGCGCAGCGCGACGCTGCCCTGAACCAGCGGCAGGTTCAGCACGCCCTGCAGCAGGTGGTTGCTGCCGCCGTGCTGGGTGCCTGAGACTTCGACCACGGCATTGCCTTGCCAGGCCTTGAGGTCCGGCTGGATGCTGATGAACTTCAGAGTCCCGCCCAGGGCGCTGGCGCCATAGAGCGTGCCCTGCGGGCCGCGCAGCACCTCGACCCGTTCGACATCGAAGAAGCGCGGCTCGGCCGTGCCCTGGCTGTAGAGGTTGCGGGTGGTCAGGGACACGTCGTCGAGGTAGACCGCCACGGTCGCCGAGCCGGCCTGCGAACTGATCCCGCGCATCTGCAGGGTCGACAGCCCGGCCCCCGCCTGGCTGCTGTAGGACAGGTTGGGCACGCTGCCAGAGAGGTCGGCAAAGTTGCTGACATGGTTGTCCGCCAGTGCCTGGCCCGACAGTACGCTGATGCTCAGCGGCACCTGGCGGATATCTTCCTTGCGCTTCTGGCTGGTCACGACCACGGTCTGGATCTCGTCGGCCGCTTGCGCCAGGGCTGGGGCTGGCATGGCGCTGGCCAGGCAGGCCAACGCGGCGGCGCGGGCGGTGGGCAGCAGAAGCATCTTGTGTCGCGTCATTGTTCAGACTCCGGGCTCAAAGGCCGACAGGGTAGCCCTCTGCGGTCGGCTGGCAAGCGCTGCCGTGGCGGCGCGACAACGGCACCGCGCCGTCAGCGTTGCTGGCCGACCTCGAAGCGCCGCTCGAGTGCGGCTGAGAACCGGGTCAGCAGCGCCGTCAGCAGCAGGTAGATCAACGCAGTGGTGATGAGCGTTGGCGTCGGCTTGAAGGTCGCGGCCTGGATGCGGCTGCCGACGTTGGTCAACTCGACCACGCCGACGGTGTAGGCCAGCGACGAGTCTTTCAGCAGCGCCACCATGTTGTTGACCAGCGGCGGCAGCGCCACCCGGATCGCCTGCGGAAAGCTCACCAGCCTGAAGGTATGCCAGCGGCTCAGGCCCAGCGCCTTGGCGGCTTCGATCTGGCCGCGCGGCACCGCCTGCAGGCCGGCGCGGATGGCCTCGGCGTTGTAGGCGCCGACGTTGAGGGCCAGCGCGGCGCAGGCGGCGCTGAAATCGTCGAGCTTCAGCCAGGGCAGCAAGTCGGGCAGCGCAAAGTAGACGAACAGCACCTGCACCAGCAGCGGCGTGCCGCGGATCAGGCCGACATAGCCGCCGGCCAGCCAGCGCAGCGGCGCGACCGCCGACAGCTTGCCCAACGCCGCCAGCACCCCCAGCAGCACGCCACTGCTGCCGGCGATCAGGGTCAGCGCCATCGTCAGCCGCGCGCCCTCGGCAAAGTAGACCGCGTTGCTGCCGATCGGCTCGGGCGCCCAGGCCAGCGGCACGGCCAGCAGCCACAGCGTCAGCACCAGCCCCAGGCTGGCCAGCAGCATGCTGGCGGTGCTGCGCTGGGCGCTGCCCCAATGCGGCGGAAAGAGTGCTGGCAGGGATGGCAAATTCAGTCCCCGCGCCGGCTCACTTGCAGCGGATGTCTTCCTTGAACCATTTGCCCGACAGCGCGGCGTAGCCGCCGTCGGCCATCAGCTTGGCCATCGCCTGGTTGACAGCCTTGGCCAGGCCGGCATTGCCCTTGGCCACCGCCGGGGCGATGCGCTCGACGAACAGGAACTCGCCGATCTGCAGGCCGGACTTGGGCTCGGCCAGCAGCGCCGCCTTGGCCAAAAACTTGTCGGTCACCCAGGCATCGACACGGCCCGATTGCAGCGCCGCGCGGGCGTTGTTGTCGGCCGGAAAGTTCTTCACGTCCTTGACCCCTGCGAGCTTCTTGACGTTGTCCAGGTAGGTGGTTCCGGTCTGCACCGCCACCACCTTGCCGGCCAGGTCGGTGGCAGTCTTGGCGCCGCCGGACTTGGCCACGATCACCCCGCCCGAGCAGTAGTGCGGGTCGGCGAAGGTCACCGCCTTGGCGCGTTCGTCGGTGATGCCATGCGAGGCGATCACCATGTCCCAGCGGTCGGCCTGCAGGCCGGTCAGCAGGGCGTCGAAGCCTATCGTCTTCCACTCGACCTTCATGCCCATGCGCTGGCCCAGCGCCTCGGCCAGTTCAACCTCGAAGCCGGTCAGGGTCTTGCCCTGGAAGAAGTTGAACGGCGCGAACTGCCCCTCGGTGGCGACGATCAGCGTGCCGGACTTCTGGATCGCCTCGATCGGCCGGGCCTGGACAGTGCCGATCAGGCCGAGCCAGAGCGCGGCCAGCGCAACAGCAAACCTGGGCAAGCGGTGCAGTGACATGACAGGCCTTGTGGGAAGTGGCGCGATTCTAGAAGTCCGACCCTGGCCACAGGATCAACCGCGCGGGTGGTGCTTGGCGTGGACCTGGCGCAGCCGCTCGCGCGCCACATGGGTGTAGATCGTGGTCGTGGCGATGTCGGCATGGCCTAGCAGCAGTTGCACCGCGCGCAGGTCAGCGCCATGGTTGAGCAAATGGGTGGCAAAGGCGTGGCGCAAGGTGTGCGGCGACAGCGGCGCGGTGATGCCGGCGCTGGCGGCGTGGCGCTTGACCAGGGTCCAGAACATCTGCCGGGTCATCGCCCCGCCGCGGGCGGTGACGAACAGCGCGTCGCTTTGCTGGCCGGCCAGGATCGCCCCGCGCGCCTCGGCCAGGTAGCGCTGCAGCCAATGCCCGGCCTCGGCCCCGAAAGGCACCAACCGCTCCTTGCTGCCCTTGCCGAGCACGCGCACAAGGTTCTCTTTGAGGCTGACGCGGAGGCTGGCGACGGCCACCAGTTCGCTCACGCGCAGGCCGCTGCCGTACATCAGCTCGAGCATCGCCCGGTCGCGCAGGCCCAGCGCGCTGGCGCAGTCGGGCGCCGCCAGCAGGGCATCGATCTGGCCCTCGCTCAGGCTGCTGGGGATGCGCTGCTGCGGCTTGGCGCTGGCCAGACGCAGGGTCGGGTCGGCGACGATCTGGCCGCCGCGCAGCGCCCAGCCGAAGTAGCGTTTGAACACCGTCAGCCGGCGGTTGGCGCTGCTGGTCTGGCCGCCGGCATGGCGCCTGGCGATGTAGTGCAGCAGGTCGGGCTCGCTGCTGGCGTCGAGCGCCTTGCCCGACTCCGCGCCCAGCCAGTCGGCATACAGACGCAGGTCGCGGCGGTAGGCCTCCAGCGTCAGCCGGGCCAGGCCATCTTCGAGCCAGAGCGTGTCGATGAAGCGGTCAATCGCTTCCTGGCTGGCCTGTTGCGGCGTCATGGCGAGCGCCTGCCGCCGCCCTACTCCAGCGTCAGCTTCTGCAGCGCCACGACCTTCTTGTAGACCTCGAACTCGGCCTTGATCTGCTCTGCAAACTCGGCCGGGGTGTTGGCCACGATCAGCGAGCCGGTGTCCTCGATGCGCTTTCGGACTTCGGGCAGGTCCAGCGTCTTCTTCACCGCCGCGTTGACCTTGTCGACCACCTCTTTGGGCAGCCCCTTGGGGCCGTAGATGCCGTAATAGGCCATCCGGTTGACCGGCTCCAGGCCCACTTCCTTGAAGGTCGGCACGTTCGGCAATTGCGCCAGGCGCTGCGGCGCCGCCACCACGATGGGAATCAGCCGGCCATCTTTGATGAAGGGCAGCGCCGAGGGCATGTTGTCAAAAATGATGGGCACCTGGCCGGCGACGGTGGCGATCAGCGCCGGGCCGGCGCCGCTGTAGGGAATGTGGGTGATGAAGGTGCCGGACAGGTTCTTGAAAAGCTCGGTCTGCAAATGGCCGATGCCGCCGGTGCCAGAGGACGAGTAGTCGTACTTGCCGGGGTGCTTTTTCAGCTCGGCGATAAAGCCCTTGTAGTCACGCGCCGGAAAGGACGGGTGCACCGCGATCACGTTGGGCGTGGCCGCGACGTTGATGATGGGGCTGAAGTCGGTCAGCGGGTTGTAGGCGATGCGCGGATTGATCGCCGGATTGGCAGCGGTGGTCGACACCGTGGCCATGCCCAGGACGTAGCCGTCGGGGTTGGCCCTGGCGATCTCGGTCGCCCCAACCGAGCCGCCGCCGCCGGCCTTGTTCTCGACGATCAGGGTCTGGCCCAGCGCCTGGCCGATGCGGTCGGCCACGGTGCGGGCGACGATGTCGGTGGTGCCGCCGGGGGCGAAGGGCACAACCAGGCGCACAGGCCGGTTCGGATAGCCCTGCGCGCCGGCCCAGAGTGGCACGGCGCAGAGCAGGGGCAGCAAAAAAGATTTAGACAAGTGCATTGGGGTCGACCGGGGTTGATTGGCGGTGGGCAGGCTGCGGCGATTGTGCCCAGTGCGGGCCTGAGGCTTCAGCCGCCCAGCAGGCTGGCACGCAGGCGCTCGTCGGCGACATGGTCGCCGACAAAGACCTTCAGCAGGCCGGCATAGAAGTCGTCGCCGCTGATGGGTGCGCCGCTGGGCTTGCCGTTGAACGAGACCACCATGCCGACCCCGGGCACCTGGTCCATCAGCACTTCGTCGCCCTTGGCCAGGGTGCCGAAGGACTGCAGGATGGCGACGAACTTCTGCCCGCGGTCGTACAAACCCTTTTGCTCCTCCGGCCCGAAATTGCGCTCCACGCCAAGGTAGAAGGCCTTGACGAACTCCTGCGACGCGACCTCCATCAGCATGTGGATGCGCAGCCGCTTGGCGCCGGTCTGGGACATCACCGCCTCGGCCGTCTTGGCCGCTTGGCGCAGGTACAGGCCGGCGGCATAGGCCTTGAAGATCAACACCGCCCGGGCGCCGGCACCGTTGAGCACCAGCGGCTGGCCGCCGAGTTGCAGCGTGCGCTCGAAGTTGACTCCGCTGATCGCCACCGGCGGCTCGCCAGCGGCCCAGACCCAGCCTGGCAACAGCGGCGCGAGCAGCGGGGCGCCAAGCGCCAGGCGCAACAGGCTGCGGCGGCTGGGGGGGCTGGGGTGGCGGACGGTTGCCAGGGTCGGGCAGTGGGCGTGGGGCAAGGACATGGTGTGCAGAAGTGGGATGAATGACAGGCCAACTCAACGCGGCCGGCTGCGCTCGGGCTGACTGTAGCGCCGCTGCCGCACCACCGCGGCGGTCAGGTCCGCCACCTGCCGGTCGGACAAGGCAGGGCGCAAGGCCGGCAGGTGGCTCTGCCCAGGGTAGGCGGGATCGGCTATGCCCTTCAGAATGGTGTGGACCAGGCCAGAACGCGCGCTCAGAGCCCGAGAAACGCCTGCCGCACCGCGCCATTGGCGGCCAACTCGGCCATGGTCGCCTGGTAGCGGATCTGACCTTTTTCCAGCACATAGGCGCGGTCCGAGACAAGTTCGGCAAAGTGCATGTTCTGCTCCGACAGCAAGATCGCCACGCCCTGGCGCTTGAGCGCCAGGATCATCTGCACCATCTGCTCGACGACCAGGGGCGCGACCCCCTCGCTGGGCTCGTCCAGCAGCACCAGCAGCGGGTTGCCCATCAGCGTGCGGGCGACGCTGAGCATCTGCTGCTCGCCGCCGCTCATGCGCGCACCCAGGCGCTGCGGCATCTGGCCGAGTTGAGGGAACAGCGCAAACAGGCTGGGCACGCTCCAGCCGGGCGCGGCCGAGCCGTCGGGCCAGTGCCGGGGCGGCTGCTGGCCGACCTGCAGGTTCTGCAGCACCGTCAGGTCGGTGAAGATGCGCCGCTCCTCGGGCACATAGCCCAGGCCCAGGGCGGCGATGGCGTGGCTGGGCAGCCGGGCGATGTCGTGGCCGATGAAATCGACGCTGCCGCTGCGCCTGGCCAGCATCCCCATCAGCGCCTTCAGCAGGGTCGATTTGCCGGCGCCATTGCGGCCCATCAGCGCCACGACCTCGCCGCGGGCCAGGTGCAGGTCGACATCGAAAATGATCTGCGCAGCGCCGTACCAGGCACACAGCGATCTGGCCCGCAGCAGCGGCGCGGCGGCGGCGCTCATGGCGCGGCGCCGAAGGTCCGACCGCTGCCAAAGTACACCGCCTGCACCTGCGGATCCTTGCGGACCTCGGCCGGGCTGCCCTGGGCGATCAGGCACCCACGGGCGAGCACGATCAAGCGGTCGGCGTGGGCGAAGACCACGTCCATGCTGTGCTCGGTGAACAGCACGGCCAGGCCGCGCTCGACCACCAGGCGCTTGGTCAGCGCCATCAGCGCCAGGCGCTCGGCCGGGGCCATGCCGGCGGTGGGCTCGTCCATCAGCAGCAGGCTGGGCTGGCCGGCCAGGGCGATCGCCAGCTCGACCCGCTTGACATCGCCATAGGCCAGCGCGCTGCACGGCCGCTCTGCCTGGGCCTGCATGCCGACCTGGGCGAGCAGCGCCAGGGCATCGTCGCGGCGGTGCTGGCCGGCGCGGCGCCAGCCGGCGAACAGCCGCCCGTCGGCCGCGATCAGCGCCATCTGCACGTTCTCCAGCACGGTCAACGAGGCGAAGGTCTCGGCGATCTGGAAGGTGCGGCCGACGCCGCGCCGGCAGACCTGGCGCGGCGTCAGCCCGACCAGGCTGCGGCCGGCCAGCGTGACCGTTCCGCAGTCGGGCCTGAGCTGGCCGTTGAGCAGGTTGAAGGTGGTCGACTTGCCGGCGCCGTTCGGCCCGATCATGGCCAGCAGTTCGCCCGCCGCCAGCTCAAAGCCGACACCATCGACCGCCAGGTTGCCGCCAAAGCGCTTGCTCAGGTTCTGCACCTTGAGCAGGCTCATCGCCCGGCCCGCCCCAGCCAACGCCCGAACAGCGGCCCGAAAAATCCGGCGATGCCCTGCGGAAACGCCAGCACCAGCAGCAGCACGACCGCGCCCAGCAGCGCCCGCCAGTAGTCGGTGCTGCGGGCGACGCTGTCCTGCAGCCAGGTGAAGCTGACCGCGCCGACCAGCGGCCCGGCCAGGGTCTGGACGCCGCCCAGCAACACCATCACCAGGGCGTCGACCGACTTGCCCACGGCCAGGCTGTCGGGCGAGATGCTGCCCTTGCTGAAGGCGTAGAGCGCACCCGCCAGCCCGGCAAACAGCGCCGCGACGACGAAGGCCAGCCACTGGATCGCCGCCACCGGAATGCCGATCGCCTCGGCGCGCAGCGGCGAATCGCGGCTGGCGCGCATCGCCAGGCCGAACGGCGAGAACAGCAATCGGCGCAGCAGCAGCAGCCCGGCCAGCACCAGCACCAGCGTCAGGCCGAAGTAGGCGCGCTTGTCGGCCAGCCAGGGCGAGGGCCAGACGCCGGTCAGGCCGTTGCTGCCGCCGGTGAAATCGTCCCACTGGAACGTGATCGACCAGACGATCTGGGCAAAGGCCAGGGTCAGCATCGCCAGGTACACGCCCGACAGGCGGACGCAGAACCAGCCGAACAGCGTCGCCCCGGCGGCCGCGGCCAGCGGCGCCAGCAGCAGGGCCAGCGGCATCGGCAGGCCGGCCTGGCGCACCAGCAGGGCAGCGGCATAGGCGCCCAGGCCGAAGTAAGCGGCGTGGCCGAAGGAGTGCAGACCCGCCGGCCCCATGATGAAGTGCAGGCTGGCGGCAAACAGCGCGGCGGTGAGAAGGTCGATGGCCAGCACCAGACCGTAGCTCTGGGCCGAAACCAGCCACGGCCAGGCCGCCAGCGCCAGCCCCAGCAGCCCGGCCAGCAGCAGCACGCTGCGGCTGGCGCCACGCAGCGGCGGCTCGACTGCGGCGCTGTGGCGCGCCGCCGGCTGCGGTCGGCCCATCAGCCCCCAGGGCCGCCACACCAGCACGGCGGCCATGACCAGAAATTCGGCCACCAGGGTGAGCTTGGAGAAGTTGAAGCTCAGGCCACCGAACAGGTCGGTGTGCAGCGTGCCCAGGCCGACGCACATCGCCTTGATCTCGGCGATCAGCAGCGCCGCGACATAGGCCCCCGGGATCGAGCCCATGCCGCCGACCACGACCACCACGAAGGCGTCGCCGATGGTCAACAGATCCAGGTTCAGCGAGGCCGGCTCGCGCGGCAACTGCAGTGCCCCGCCCAGCCCGGCCAGCATCGCCCCCAGGGCAAACACCGCCGTGAACAAGCGGGCCTGGTCAACCCCCAGCGCCGCGACCATCTCGCGATCCTGCGTCGCCGCGCGCACCAGCGTGCCCCAGCGGCTGCGGGTCAGCAGCAGGTGGAGCAGCAGCAGCAGCAGCGGGCCGACCACAATCAGGCCGAGGTCGTATTGCGGAAAACGCCGGCCGAGGATCTCGACCGAGCCGGCCAGGCCGGGCGCACGCGGGCCGAGCAGGTCCTCGGGCCCCCACAGCCAGAGCGCTGCGTCCTTGATGAGCAGCACCAGCGCGAAGGTGGCCAGCAGTTGCAGCAGCTCCGGGGCGCGGTAGATGCGGCGCAGCACCAACAGCTCGACGGCCGCGCCGAGCAGGCCAACCGCCAGCGCCGCCACGCCCAGGGCCGGCCAGAAACCGAGCCCGGCGCCCCAGTGCTCGACCAGCGCATAGGCCAGGTAGATGCCCAGCATGTAGAACGAGCCATGGGCGAAATTGACGATCCGGGTGACGCCGAAGATCAGCGACAGCCCGGCCGCGACCAGGAACAAGGACGAGGCGCCGGCCAGGCCGTTGAGCAACTGCAGGGCGAATGCCGAAGGCTCCATTCGCGGCAAACCCTTGGCCCGACGCCCGGATCAGTCGGCCGGCCGCAGCTTTTTGACCTCGGCGTCGCTGGGCTGGTAGCGGGCGCCGTCGAAGTACACGTAGTCGACCATCGTGCCGCGGCCCTTGTCGTTCTTGGTCTTGCCGACGTAGGCGCCCATCGTCGACTGGTTGTCCTGGGCACGGAAGACGGTCTTGCCCAGCGGCGACATCAATTCCAGCCCCTTGAACGCGGCCACCACTTTTTCGGTCTCGGTCGATTTGGCTTTGGCGATGCCGGCGGCCAGCGCCTTGACCGTGGTGTAGCCGACCACCGAGCCCAGCCGCGGGTAGTCGTTGTACCTGTGGTGGTAGGCCAGGAAAAAAGCCTTGTGCTCGGGCGTCTGGATGCCGTACCAGGGGTAGCCGGTGACGATCCAGCCGTCGGGGGTTTCGTCCTTGAGCGGGTCCAGGTACTCGGGCTCGCCGGTCAGCAGGCTGACCACGGCGCGGCCCTGGAACAGCCCGCGGGTATTGCCCTCGCGGACGAACTTGGTCAGGTCGGCGCCGAACAGCACGTTGAAGACCGCGTCGGGCCGGGCGTCGGCCAGCGCCTGGACGACGCTGCCGGCGTCGAGCTTGCCCAGCGGCGGTGCCTGCTCGGCGACGAACTCGACATCGGGCTGCGCCGCCTTGAGCAGGCTCTTGAAGGTCGCCACCGCCGACTGACCGTACTCGTAGTTGGGATAGACGATGGCCCAGCGCTTCTTCTTCAGCTTGGCGGCCTCGGGCACCAGCATCGCGGCCTGCATGTAGGTCGAGGGGCGCAGCCGGTAGGTGTACCGGTTGCCGTTGCCCCAGACGATCTTGTCGGTCAGCGGCTCGCTGGCCAGGTAGAAAAACTTCCTCTGCTTGGCAAAGTCGGCCAGCGCCAGGCCGATGTTGGACAAAAAGCCGCCGGCCAGCACGTCGACGTTTTCGCGCGAGATCAATTCCTCGGCAGCCCGGACCGCATCGCCCGGGCTGCCGTTGTCGTCGCGGGTGATGAGCTGGATCTTCTTGCCATTGACTCCGCCAGCGGCGTTGATCTCGTCGACCGCCAGTTCCATGCCCTTTTTGTAGGGTTCGAGGAAGGCCGGTTGAACCTTGTAGCTGTTGATCTCGCCGATCTTGATCACGGCCTGGGCCTGGGCGCCCCAGGTGGACAGGCCGAGCACCGCCACGACGGTCAGTTCAAGCGCGATGGCAAGGGTGGTTCTGCGTGGCATGGCGGGCTCGCTAAGGGGCTGTGAGAGGTTGGTTGGGGCGGGCGCCGAGGACCAGCCTGGCCGGACCGGGCGGGGGTCGACGCGCTGAGGCCTGCGATTGCAACATATGGGCGCGGGCTGCGGCGCCAAGTCCTGGCCGATGCCCCGCCAACGGCCCTGGCCTGGCGGCGCCGCTGCCACCGCCGGTGGGTCGCAGCGGAACTGGGCGGCACAGGCGTCTGCAGGCGGCTCGGACTGGCCGAGGTTCTCAAGGAAACGAAGGGCCGCTCCCGAGTTTCCTTGACCCCCCCTCGGGGGGCCTGACGCGAAGCGGCAGGTCTGGGGGCCCTCACAAGGAAACGAAGGGCCGCTCCCGAGTTTCCTTGACCCCCCCTCGGGGGGCCTGACGCGAAGCGGCAGGTCTGGGGGCGCCCACTACGCGGCAAAATCCGGCCCGCAACGGGGCCGGGGCCGACGCTGCAGGCGTGGTCAGGCCATGCCAAGCCCTGGTTCCCAATCCCGGCCCTGCCAACCCACCCCAGACGCCCCCTATGAGTGCCTTTTACGAAGAACGCGTGCTGTCCGTACACCACTGGACCGACCGCCAGTTCTCCTTCACCACCACCCGCGATCCGGCGCTGCGCTTCCTCAACGGGCATTTCACGATGATCGGCCTGCGCGTCAATGGCAAGCCGCTTTTGCGCGCCTACTCGGTCGTCAGCCCGAACCATGACGAGCACCTGGAGTTCCTCAGCATCAAGGTCAGCGACGGCCCCTTGACCAGCCGGCTGCAGCACATCCAGGTCGGCGACAGCGTGATCGTCGGCAAGAAGCCCACCGGCACCCTGGTGATCGATTACCTGCTGCCGGCCAAGCGGCTGTGGCTGATCTCCAGCGGCACCGGGCTGGCACCGTTCATGAGCATCGTTCGCGACCCGGCCACCTACGAGCGCTTCGAGCAGGTGGTGCTGGTGCACGGCGTGCGCGAGGTCGCCGAACTGGCCTACCACGACTACCTGCAGAACACCTTGCCCGCGCACGAGTACCTGGGCGAGATGGTCAGCCGGCAACTGCTGTACTACCCCACCGTCACGCGCGAGCCGTTCAAGTACCAGGGCCGCATCACCGCCTTGATGGCGAGTGGAAAGATCTATGCCGACCTCGGCCTGCCGGCGATGAACGTGGCCGACGACCGGGTGATGATCTGCGGCAGCCCAGGCCTGCTGAAGGACCTGAAATCGATGCTCGAAGGCCTGGGCTTCAAGGAAGGCTCGACCACCACGCCGGGCGACTTCGTGGTCGAGCGCGCCTTCGTCGAGCAGTAGCCCCGATGGCGCCGACCGCCGGTCGATAGCGATTTCGCGGAACGGGCTGCGGCCGGGATGGGCCTGCTCGGCGAGTTCGGCCTGGGCATGGTCATGGTCATGGTCGACAGCCTGGTACGCTGTGGTCGGCGCACTACAGTTCGGTCGCCAGCAACAGTCAGCAACCAACGCCACCCAGCGCAAACCGGGGCCCGCCCGGCGCCGGCAATGGGCTCTGGCCAGCGCCGGGTTCGGCGCCCACCCACAGCCAGCGCACCGGGTGCGGCAGATCGTCGCCGGACTGCCGCAGCAGCGCCAGCGGCAGGGTCAGCGCCTGGGCGTCGGCGATGTCGGCCAGCACCAGGGTGGCGCGGCGCGGCACGAAACCGCGCTGCCACTGGCGGCGCCCCGGCGGCGAGGTCGAGGCCCAGCCGGCGTCCCAGGGATCGCTGTCCTGGCGTTGGCGCCACCAGCAGGCGTCGTTGAGCTTGACCTGCGCCCGCCAGGCCAGGCGCGCCAAGGTGCCGGCCATGGCGTGCAAGCGCAGGCTGCCGTCGATCTCGCAGGCCAGGTGGTTGGCGAAGGCGATCGCCGGCTCGGGCTGCGCCGCCACCAGCCGCGCCACCAAGAATCGCGACCGCACCTGCGGTCGCTCGCCCGGCGATGGCGCGCCGCCCGGCCCGGCACCGCCCTGGCACCAGGCCAGCAGCGCCTGCTGAACAGCGGCATCGTCACCGCCCGGCGCAGCCTGGCCCAGGCGCGGCGCGCCCAGCAGCACCCGGTCGTAGCGCGCGCGCAGGCCGCGCAGGTAGCGCTCGAGGTTCATGCGACTGGCCCGTCCATGGCCACGACCGCAGCGATCCAGCCCTGGCGCAGGGCGCTGATCAACCAGGCTTCGAAGTCAAAGGCGTTGCCGGCGCGGTCCAGCGCCCCGGCCAGCGCGGCGCCGACGATCAGGGCGTCAGTGAAATCCGCCGCAGCCTCGTCCAGCGCCTGCACCTGGGGCCGCCAGCCACTGCGCCAGACCAGGGCGGTCTCGGCCTGTTGCCTGGCCAAGGCCTGACGCGCAACGGCCATCAACGCAGCCCGGTCGGTGGTCGATGCGCAATGGTCAGGCAGCGGGTGGGCCAGCCAGATGCTGACCAGCGGCCAGGCCGAGCGCAGCAGGCCCAGACCGGGGCAAAACCGCAGCCGCAAGCCGGCTGGATCGGCCTCGGCCAGCAGCGCCAGGCCGGCAACCTCGGTCGGCGGGTCGGCAGCGCCGGCGCAACGGTGGACGGCCCAATCCAGCCGCGCCACATCGGCCAGGTAAGGCAGGTCGGCCAGTTGCGCGTCTGCGCCCAGGGCCGATGCGAAATCCGCGCCGAACTGGGCCAGATCGCCGCAACTGGGCGGGTGGCTTTGCCAATGGCCAGCCGCCACAGCGTTGAAGGTCTCGTCGCCGAGCAAGGCGGCGACGGTCGGAAACGCCACCGCCAGCGCCCGCGCCGCCGTCGCCCGGGCGTTGCCGCGGTAGGCGCGCAGGCCGCGCGCCTGGCGCTCGGGCGTGTCGGCCAGCCAGGCCGACAGCGGCGGCTCGGGCGGCACGTCGGGCGCCACCTGCCACAGCGATTGCAGCAGGCGTTGCTGGCGCTGCAGTTCCAGGCTGGCGGGGGTGGCCGACGCGGTCATGTGGTCCGTCCGGCGTCGGCTTCGGCCATCGCTTGCGCCGCCAGCGCCGCCTCGTCGAGCAGCACGGCCAGCGCCGGCAGGTCGCTGTCCCATTCGATCAGGGTCGGCCGCGGACCCAGCCTGGCGATGGTCTGGCGATAAGCCTGCCAGACCGGCGCGTGGACCCGGCTGCCATGGTCATCGATGACGATGTCGCCCAGATCGGCATAGCCCGCCAGGTGGATCTCGCCGACGCTGTGCGGGTCGATCGCGGCGACAAAGTCGGCCACGGCGGCCAGCGGCGGCTGGCCCGCGTTCAGCGCGTTGACCACCAGGTTGTTGACGTCGAGCAGCAGACCGCAGCCGCTGCGCCGGGTCAGGGCGTTGAAAAATTCCGCCTCGGCCATGCTGTCGTCGGCCCAGCGCAGGTAGGCCGACAGGTTTTCGACCAGGATGGTCCGGCCCAGGCGCTCCTGCACCCGCTCCACGTTGGCGCACAGGATCGCCAGCGCGGCGGGCGTGAAGGCCAGCGGCAGCAGGTCGTTGGCATGGCTGACAGCGCCGCCCGGCGACAGCGCAGCGCGGGCGAAGCAGGCGTGGTCGCTGACCCGCAGCGGCTCGATCTGCCTCACCAAGGCGGCCAGGCGGTCGAGGTGCCAGTCGTCGACCCCGGCGGCCGAGCCCAGACCCAGGCCGACCCCGTGCAGGCTGACCGGGTAGCGCTCGCGGCCCTGCCGCAGCACCGCCAGCGCGGCACCGCCGGGGGCGTAAAAATTCTCGCTGTGGACCTCGATGAAGCCCAGCGCCGGGGCCTGCTCCAGCAGCGCGGCGTAGTGCGCCGCGCGCCAGCCGATGCCTACCTCTGCCAACGGCACCAGAGGCGCCAGTGGCACCATGCTGGACAAGGGGCGAGGCTTACTTCTTGTCCGCCGTGGCCACCTTGGCTTCGGCCTCGGACAGACCCTTCATGCCCTTGCAACTGCCCTTGGCCACGTACTTCCAGTCGTTGACCGACATGCCGTCCTTGGACTGGCCGGCGCAGGTGTGGGTGCCCGAGATGTTGCCGCAGTCGTTCTGGCCGGCCTTGGCAACGCCGTAGCACTTCTCCTTGCCCTTTTCCTGCGCGCCGGCCTGGCCGGCCAGGCCCAGCCCCAGAGCGGTGGCGAGTGCGGAAGTGACGATCAGGCGGTGGTTCATCATGCTGCGTTCTCCAAAATGCTTGACTGGGGCCTGCCGCCGACTTGGCGTGACTCGGTGGTGCGCTGATTCGGTCATGCAGCCACGCGGCAGAGACGTGAGTCTACGCAGCGAATCGGTTCCTTACACCGGCCTGGGCCCTGGAAGACCTGGGCCACAGCAGCCGGCGCGCCGCTTCCGTCACTGAGGCGCTGGCGGTTGGCCTGCCAGGTCTCGGGCCAAGCCGCCGGCAGCCTGGCCTGATCCGGCTTCAAAGACCTTTTGCGAACAGCGCCGCCTCGGCGTCCCGGCGCCGCGCCAGGCCGCGCAATTCGACCCCGCCGGCCGTGCGCGGTTTGCGGATGAACTCGTTGGCCTCGGGCCAGTGGCCCTGGTTGATGGCGGCGCGCAGGCGCGAGTGCTGGAAGGCGCCAACGCCGCAGTTCCAGGACCAGGAGACGACGGCGGCCAGGCAGGCGGGGCGCTGGGCCAGGATTGGGGCGAGTTTGAGGATCTTCAGCGCGTAGGCGTCCAGTCCGACGCGCAATTCGGCCTTGCACTGGTCGACGGTCTGGGCCGGGCTGTCGCTGGCGATGCCGTAGGTGCGGCCATAGCCGCGGGTCCAGACATTGGGCTTGGCGTAGCGGTCCAAGTAGGGGCGGATCAGGCCGTCATGGCCGCGCTCGGCACAGCCCTCGAACAGCGCGACGATGGCCACGGCGAGGTCGCGCCAGTCGGCTGAGCCGGCTGCCGCCGCCGCTGTCGCCGCAGTCACCGCTTGGCCGGGCACGGCTGGCGCCAGCGGCAGGCCGGCTTCGCTGGCGATGCCGGCGGCAAAGCTGCGCGCGGCCGATGACGCATCCGTGGCCATGGCTATTTGCCGGCCTTGCGCAGGCTGCGGTCGGCGAACCAGAACGAGATGATCGAGCCGAGCATCGCGCCGTCGAACTCGGTGTAGGCGTTGCGCACCGCCTCGACCAGGGGCGCGCCGCTCTTGATCGACAGGTACAAGGTGGCGATCTTGGCGGCGGTGTAGATGAACATCAGCCAGTAAGAGACCATCGGCCTCACCGAGGCCGACAGGCTGGCGACCCAGCCGCCGGCAGCCGCAGCCTCGCTGGCCTGTGCCTTGATCGCGGTGGCCAGCAGATCGAGTTCGCCGGCATCGCGCTGGGCGCTGATGTCCATTTGCCGCAGATCCTTCTCGGCCGCAAAGCGCTGGCTCTGCAGGGCGACCTGCTTGTCGAACATCACCGCCTCGTGCTCGCGCTCGTTTTGCTTGTCGCGGGTCTCCATCCAGTGCTGGGTCAGGCGAGAGACGCCGCCGAAGACGATGCCTAGCAGTTCAAACATGGTGTTTCTCCTGTGCTGTTCTGAATTTCTGCGGCGCTGCCGCGAAGGCCTGAACCATCGCAGTTCAGGGCCAGCGCCGTCAATCCCTATCAGTACGCAGACGCGACGCGCGGGCTGGCACCTTCAAGCGCTCGCTGAGCGCAAGGCCGCACGCAGTTCGGCGCCGACCTCGGGCCGGTCCTTGAACGGGTCGCTGGGGTTGCGCAATTGCACGATGTCTTCCATGCGCTGCTGCACCGTGCCCAGCGAGCGCGGGTGGCTGAAGACATAGAAGCGGTTGGCGGCGACCGCGTCCATGACCATCTGCGCCACCGCTGCGGCGCTGACCTTGCCGCTGGTGACGGCCTTCTGGCTCATCGCCCGGGCGATCAACTGACTGGGGGTGGGCCGGGCGTGGTGATCGCTCAGCTCGCCCGGGCGGTTGCGGTGGGAGAGGTGGATCGCGGTGGGTACGAAGAATGGGCACAGCACATGGGCATGGACCTGGTCAGTGACCAGTGCCAGGTCCTGGTACAGGGTCTCGCTGATCGTCACCACCGCATGCTTGCTGGCGTTGTACAGGCCCATGTTGGGGAGCGAGAGCATGCCCGCCATCGAGGCGGTGTTGACGATGTGGCCCTGGTAGCCCGGGTCGGCCTGGGCGGCGGCCAGCATCATCGGCGTGAAGGCGCGCAGGCCATTGACCACACCCCAGACATTGACGCCCAGCACCCATTGCCAGTCCTTGACGCTGGCCTCCCAGACCAGACCGCCGGTGCCACCGACCCCGGCGTTGTTGAAGACCAGGTGCGGTGCGCCGAAGCGGGCCTGGGTGGCCGCGGCCAGGGCATCGACCTCGGCCGGGTTGGACACGTCAAGCCGGTAGGGCAGGACCTGGGCGCCCAGGCCGGCCACCTCGGCCGAGGACAGCTCTAGCGCATCGGCCTGGACATCGGCCATGACGATGTGCATGCCCAACCGGGCGGCGATGCGCGAGGTCTCCAGGCCGAAGCCCGAGGCGGCGCCGGTGATGACGGCGGTCTTGCCTTTGAAGTCGTTCATGGGGCGGGATCCTTTTGCGTCGCTGCGCGGGGGTGGGGTGGGTGGGCTTGGCTGGCCTGGGGCTGGGCTCAGGGCGCGTGCCACATCTGCAGGTGCGGGATGTCGTCCTCGATGTAGGGCTGGCCCACGGCGGTGTAGCCCAGGCGGCTGTAGAACCGCGCCAAACGGGCCTGGGCGCTGATGCGGTTGCCCTGGCCGGGCCACACCCTCTGACTGCGCTGCAGGCCCAGCGACACCAGTTGGTCGGCCAGGCCGCTGCCTCGCAGGGCCTTGTCCAGCACCACCCGGCCGATCGAGGGCTCGGCGTACTTCACCCCCGGATCGACCAGCCGCAGGTAGGCGCGCAACTCGCCGGTCGGGTCGCGCCCCAGCAGATGGTCGCAGACGCGGTCGACGCCGTCGGGATCGAGAAAAGCGCCCTGCTCCAGGATGAAGACCTTGGCCCGCAGCGCCAGCATGTCGTAGACGCCATCGGCGCCCAATTCGGCAAAGCGCTGCCAGGACCAGTGCAGCGAGGTCACAACAGTTGCACGAGCTGCTTGCCGAAGTTGCGGCCCTTGAGCAGGCCGAGGAAGGCCTCGGGCGCGTTCTCCAGGCCCTGGGCCACGGTCTCGCGGTACTTGAGCTTGCCGCTGGCCACGCCACCACCCAGTTCGGCCAGCGCCTCGGGCCAGCAGTCCATGTGCTCGCTGACGATGAAGCCTTCGAACTTCATGCGGTTGACCAGGATGAGCTGTGGCGCGGCCATCGGGATGGGCTGGCCGTTGTAGCCGCTGATCATGCCGCACATGGCGACCCGGCTGAAGGCGTTGGCGCGCAGCATCACCGCGTCCAGACAGACCCCGCCGACGTTCTCGAACAGGCCGTCCACGCCCGCCGGGCAGGCGTCCTTGAGCGCTGCCGACAGCGCGCCCAGGCTGGCCTGGGCCTTGTAGTCGATGCAGGCGTCGAAGCCCAGTTCGTCGACCACATAGGCGCATTTGTCGGCGCCACCGGCGATGCCCACGGCGCGGGCGCCACGGGCCTTGGCCAACTGGCCTACGGCGCTGCCGACGGCGCCGCTGGCGGCCGACACCACCACCGTCTCGCCGGCCTTGGGCGCGATCAGCTTCACCAGCCCGTACCAGGCGGTGACGCCGGGCATGCCGACCGCGCCGAGGTAGGCCGAGAGCGGGATGTGGCGGGTATCGACCTTGCGCAGCATCCCGGCCAGGCCGGCGTCGACCCGTGCGTACTCCTGCCAGCCGCCCATGCCGACCACCTTGTCGCCGACGGCAAAGGCCGGGCTGCGCGTGGCGACGACCTCGCCGACCGTGCCGCCGCCCATGACCGTGTCCAGCGCCTGCGGCACGGCGTAGCTCTTGCCGTCGTTCATCCGCCCACGCATGTACGGATCCAGGCTCAAGAAATGGTTGCGCACCAGCACCTGGCCGTCGCCAATCTCGGGCAGGGGCGTCTCGACCAGACGGAAGTTGGCATGGCCGGGCTCGCCCGTGGGTCGGCTGGCGAGTTGGATCTGGCGGTTCATTTGGGGCATGGTCAATCCGATCTGGGCAGTGGGGTGGATGGAGCGGGAAGGGGATGGGAATGGGGATGGGCCGGGCGCATCAGTTTGAAGGTGCCGCTGGCGCGGGCACAGAGCTGGCCGCGGGCGTTGTGCAGTTCGGCCTCGCAAAACGCCAGGCTGGCGGTGTGGTGGAGCAATCGGCCGCTGGCCCGCAGCGAGCCCTCGGCGGCGCGCAAAAAACTGGTCTTCATCTCGATCGTGATAGCCCCCGGCGCAGCGCTGCCGCTGCGCGCGGCGGTGGCCATGGCCACGTCCAGCAGCGTCATCAACACGCCGCCGTGGGCGACCGAGCGGCTGTTGCAGTGCGCCGCCTGGACATCCATCCGCCACTCGCACAGGCCATCGGCGTTGGCGTGCAGCACCAGCCCCAGGTGCTCGGCGAACGGCATACGAGCGGGCAAAGGCAGCGGCCCAGGTTTGGACGGGGTATTCATCGGCTATTCGTAGGCTTGTCGTCGCCAGGCGCGGCGACCATGAAGCTGCGCCAGACGATCAGCCCCACCCCGGCCACGATGCCGAGCAGGCCGGCCAGGATCAGGATCAGGCCCAGGGCCGGGTCAGCGTCGTGGGTGAACAAGCCCAGCACCAGGGTCAGGCCGCCGCTGTAGAGCAGGATCCAGGCCCAGGCTTCGACGGCGGTGGGGTTCACTCGGGCTGGCGCCAGGCGGTCGGGCGGAGCTGGCGTCAACCCGCGTGCAGGCCGAAATGGGCCAGCGCGGCGTGGGCAATCGGCGCGCCCCACTCCTGAACGAAATGCCCACCCTCGGCCACCGCCATGGGCTCTGGGCAGCCGCGAATCTGGGCGCGCAACTCGGCCATCGGGCCCGGGCCCAGCACCGGGTCCTGCATGCCAACGGCCATGAAGCTGTCGCCCGACCATGGCCCTTGCCAGAAGCTGGCAGCCGCCCGGCTGGTGGCTGCGCCCGGCGCGTCGCTGCCGTCCGGCACCATCGGCGCGAAGGCGCGCAGCGCGGCCTTGAAGCTGGCGTCGGGGAACGGCGCGTCATAGGCGGCGACTTCGGCCGCAGACATGTCCGGCTTGCCACGGCGCAGCAGTTTGCCCACCGCCAGGTCGGGCTGGCTGGCACAGTAGGCGCGCCACTGGATGAAGCCGGGGCTGACCGCGCCGGTGGCCAGCAGGGTGTTCATCACCAGCAGGCGGGTGTAGCGCTGCGGCGCGGCCGGCGGCAGGGTCAGGCCGAGGATGCCGCCCCAGTCCTGGCAGACCAGCATGACATTGCGCAGGTCCAGCGCCTCGACCAGATTGAGCAGGCTCTGGCGGTGCCGCTCGAAGCTGTGCCAGGCCTCGTCTGCCGGTTTGTCGGAGCGGCCGAAGCCGAACAAGTCGGGCGCCACCACCCGCAGGCCGGCGGCGGCGAACACCGGGATCATGTGGCGGTAGATGAAGCTCCAGCTCGGGTTGCCGTGCAGGCACAGCGCGGTGACCTCGCCGTCGCGTGCGCCGGTGTCGGTGTAGGCCATGCGCAGGCCGTCGCCCAGCGGCTCCAGGTACTGCGGCGGATAGGGCCAGTCGGGCAGGCCGACGAAGCGCTCGTCGGGCGTGCGCAGCGTGCTCAGCGCGCTCACAGCACCTCGAACACGCCGGCCGCGCCCATGCCGCCGCCTACGCACATGGTGACGCAGACGCGCTTGGCGCCACGCCGCCGACCTTCAATCAGGGCATGGCCGGTCAAACGCTGGCCGCTGACGCCGTAGGGGTGGCCGACGGCGATTGCCCCGCCGTTGACATTGAGCCTGTCCATCGGGATGCCGAGCCGGTCAGCGCAGTACAGCACCTGCACCGCAAAGGCCTCGTTGAGCTCCCAGAGGTCGATGTCGGCCACGCTCAGGCCGAGCCGCGCCAGCAGCTTGGGCACGGCGAAGACCGGGCCTATGCCCATCTCGTCGGGCTCGCAGCCGGCCACCGCAAAGCCGAGGAAGCGGCCCAGCGGCTTCAAGCCCTTTTGCTGGGCGTAGGTGTCGCTGACGACGACGCAGGCGCCGGCACCGTCGCTGTACTGGCTGGCGTTGCCGGCGGTGACCACGCCGCCGGGCACGGCCGAGCGTATGCCCTTGATGCTGTCGTACGTGGTGCCTTCGCGCAGGCCCTCGTCGGCCGAGACGGTGAGCTCCTTGCTGCGCAGGCCCAGCACCGCGTCGGCCACCCCGGCGGTGACGGTGATGGCGGCGATCTCGTCGGCAAACTTGCCGGCGGCCTGGGCGGCGCAGGCGCGCTGCTGGCTCTGGGCGCCGAACTGGTCCATGCGCTCCCTGGCCACGCCGTAGCGCTTGGCCACGTTCTCGGCGGTCTGCAGCATGTTCCAGTAGATCTCGGGTTTGCTCTGTTGCAGTGCCGGATCGACCAGCATGTGGGTATTGACCTCGTTCTGCACGCAGGAAATGCTCTCGACCCCGCCAGCGACGAAGATGTCGCCTTCGCCGGCAATGATCCGCTGCGAGGCCATCGCGATGGTCTGCAGGCCGCTGGAGCAGAAGCGGTTGATGGTGACGCCGCTGACCGTGACCGGCAGCCCGGCGCGCAGCGCCGCCTGGCGGGCGATGTTCATGCCGGTCGCGCCCTCGGGGTTGGCGCAGCCCATCAGCACGTCGTCGACCGCACCCGGGTCGATGCCGGCGCGGGCCACCGCATGCCCGATCGCATGGCCGGCCAGGGTTGCGCCATGGGTCATGTTGAACGCGCCCTTCCAGCTCTTGGCCAAAGGGGTGCGGGCGGTGGACACGATGACGGCTTGGGTCATGGGAGCTCCAGGGGATGAATGGGGAGGTTGCGAAGGTGTTGGCTGGCAGGGCTGCGAAGCTCAAGGGCCGGCGCAAAGCTGCACCAGCCGATGGTAAAAGCGAATCAGGTCGACCAGGTTGGCGCTGGACATGCGTTCGTTGCTGCCATGAAAGCGCGACAGGTCTTCGGCCCTGGCCTTGACCGGCGAGAAGCGGAACACCTGGTCGGCCACCGGCTCGAAGTGGCGGGCGTCGGTCGCGCCCAGCATCAGGCCCGGGGCGACGATGGTGTCGGGGAACAGCTCACGCACGCTGCGGTTGATCGCCGTGTAGCCGGCCGAGCCGGTGGAGGCGACCCGCGACGGCTCTGACTCGCCGCCCATCACGCGCAGCCCAATCCGGTCGTCGGCGATGGCCCGCTGGACATGGGCCTTGACGCCGGCCACGCTGTCACCCGGCAAGAGGCGAAAGTTGACGACGGCCTGCGCCACGCCCGGCAAGACGTTATCCTTGACACCGGCGTTGACCTGGGTCAGCGCGGTGGTGGTGCGCAGCATCGCGTTGGTGGCCGGCGCGGCCGCGAGCTGGCCCTGCAGGAGGCTGCCGAACAGCCAGCGGTTGCTCAGGGCCAACTTGGCCATGCCGCCCATTTCCGGGCCGACGGTGTCGAACATTTCAGCCGCGACGCCGGTTATGGCCGCCGGCATGGGCGCTGCGTCCAGCCGGGACAGCGCCAGGCTGAGCTGGCCAATCGCCGACTGCCCGGCCGCAGGCGGCATCGACGAATGCCCGGGCGGCGCCTTGGCCGAAAGCTCGATCGAGGCATAACCCTTCTCGGCCACGCCGACCAGGGCCGCCGCAGGCTTGAGGCCCGGCATGATGCCCAGAGTGATCAGCAGGCCTTCGTCGATCACGAAGTCGAGCTTGATGCCCTGCTCGGCGAAGCGCTCGGCAATCCGCTTGGCGCCGCGCTGACCGCCGACCTCTTCGTCGGCGCCCGAGATCAGGTAGACGGTGCGGCGCGGTTGGAAGCCGGAGCCCACCAGCGCCTCGATGGCCTCGAACTGGGCGATCAGGTTGGACTTGTCGTCCCAGGCGCCGCGGCCCCAGACAAAGCCGTCCTTGATCGCGCCGCTGAAGGGCTCGGCCTGCCAGTCGGCCTCGGTCCCGGGGGCAATCGGCACCACGTCCTGGTGCGCCATCAGGGCGATGGGCTTGAGGCTGGGGTCGCTGCCGACCCAGGTGTAGAGCAGGCTCAAGTCCCCCACCTGTTCGCGCTTGAGCGCCGCATGCAGCTTGGGGTAGCGCGCCTGCAGGTGGGCGTGGAGCAAGGCGAATTGGTCGGCGTTCAGCGCCGGGTCGGTGGCGCTGGAGATGGTGCGGGCGCGGATCGCAACCGCCAGCGACTCGGCTGCGGCCTGCTCGTCGACCGGCAATGCGGCGATTGGCGCCACCTGCAACTGCCGTGACTTGACCCGCAGGCTGTTGACCAGGGCCACCAGCACGACCAGCGCCAGCAGCGCCAGCAAACCCCAGCCTATCCGTTTGAGCATCGCCACGCGACCCTTCAGGTGAAAGTCTTGCCCTCGGCCACCAGCCTGGCCAGCAGCGGCGCCGGCCGCCAGAATTCGCCATCGTCGTGCGGGTTGGCAGCAAAGCGCTGCATCGCCGCCGCCACGTTGTACAGGCCCAAACTGTCGGCGTAGCACAGCGGCCCACCCCGGTGCAGCGCAAAGCCGTAGCCTGTGAGGTAGACCATGTCGATGTCGCTGGCCTTGTTGGCGATGCCTTCTTCGAGGATATGTGCCGCCTCGTTGACCAGGGCGAACACCAGCCGCTGGACGATCTCTTCGTCGCCGATGCGGCGCGGGCTGATGCCCAGTTCCTGGCGGTGGGCGGCGATCATCTGCTCGACCAGGGGCGAGGGGATGGCGTCACGCTTGCCGGCGGCGTAGTCGTACCAGCCGGCGCCGGTCTTCTGGCCGAAACGGCCGAGCTCGCAGAGCAGGTCGGCGGTCTTGCTGTAGCGCAGCGTGCCGCGCTCGACCGCGCGGCGCTTGCGGATCGCCCAACCGATGTCGTTGCCGGCCAGGTCGCCCATGCGGAACGGCCCCATCGCCATGCCGAAGCGCTCCATCGCCTTGTCCACCTGGGCCGGCGTCGCGCCTTCGTCGAGCAAAAAGCCGGCCTGGCGGCTGTACTGCTCGATCATGCGGTTGCCGATGAAGCCGTCGCACACGCCCGAGACCACCGCCGTCTTCTTGATCTTCCGGGCCAACGCCATCACCGTGGCCAGCACATCCTTGGCGGTGGCCTTGCCGCGCACCACCTCGAGCAGCTTCATCACATTGGCCGGGCTGAAGAAGTGCATGCCGACCACGTCCTGCGGCCGGGTGGTGAAACCGGCGATGCGGTCCAGGTCCAGGGTCGAGGTATTGCTGGCCAGGATCGCGCCGGGCTTGGCAACCGCGTCTAGCCGCTCGAACACGCTTTGCTTGACGCCGATCTCCTCGTACACCGCCTCGATGATCAGGTCGGCGTCGGCCAGTGCGGCGTAGTCCAGCGTGGTGCTCAGCAGGGCCATCCGCGCCGCCAAAATGTCGGGCTTGAGCTTGCCGCGCTTGAGCTGCGACTCATAGTTGCTGCGGATCGTGGCCAGGCCTCGGTCGAGCGCGGGCTGGCTCATCTCCAGCAGCGTGACCGGCAGGCCGGCATTGAGAAAGTTCATGGCGATGCCGCCGCCCATGGTGCCGGCGCCGATCACGCCGACCTTGGCCAACGGGCGCTGCGGCGTGGTCTCGGGCACATCGGGGATCTTGCCGGCGGCGCGCTCGCCGAAGAAAGCATGGCGCAGCGCCTTGCACTCGGGCGAGGACATCAGCGGGCGGAAGATGCGCAACTCCTCGGCCAGGCCGGCCTCCAGCGGCAGCTTGAGCGAGGCCGCGACCGCCTCAACACAGGCCAGCGGGGCCGGAAAATTGCGCGACATCGCGCCCACGGTGTTGCGCGCGAACTGCAAGTAGGCGTCGGGATTGGGGTGGCTGGCCTTGAGCGCGCGCACCGAGGGCATCGGCCGATGCTCGGCAACGCGGCCGGCAAAGGCCAGCGCGCCGGCCAGCAGATCGCCCTCGATGATCTGGTCAAACAGCTTCTGCCCGGGCAGCGCCGCCAGCACCTCGCTGCGCACCGGCTCGCCGCTGACGATCATGTTCAGCGCGGTCTCTACGCCCAACACCCGGGGCAGGCGCTGGGTGCCGCCGGCGCCGGGGATCAGGCCGATCTTGACCTCGGGCAGGGCAATCGCCGCAGCCGCCGTGGCGACCCGGTAGTGGCAGCCCAGCGACAGCTCCAGCCCGCCGCCCATGCAGACCGAGTGGATCGCCGCGACCACCGGTTTGCTGCACGCCTCGACCAGCTTGATCAGGGTCAGCAGGTTGGGCTCGGCCAGCGCCAGGGGCGAGTCGAACTCGCGGATGTCGGCGCCGCCGGAGAACGCCCGGCCGGCGCCGGTCAGGACAATCGCCCTGACGCCGGTGTCGGCCTGGGCGCTGGCCAGGCCCTCGGCGACGGCCCGCCGGGTCTGGTAGCCCAGGCCGTTGACCGGCGGGTTGTCCAGGGTGATGACGGCAATGCCGTCGCGGGTGTCGTAGCGGGCGGTCACAGCGAACTCCTCAGGTGCCTGGCTTCGCAGCCGGCGGGGCGAAATTGGTGGGCGCGGTGGTGGGCGCGGTGGTGGGCGCGGTGGCGCGTCAAACCTCCAGCCACTCCTTGCGGATCGCGTCGTTGGCCTTCAGGTCGCCGGCGCTGCCCTCGAACACCATCCGCCCATGGCCCATCACGTACAGGCGCTTGGAGATGCGCAGCGCGATCGTCAGTTTTTGCTCGACCAGCAGGATAGACACGCCGCGGGCGGCGATGCGCTCGAGCAGCCCCGCCACCAGCTCGACCATCTTCGGCGCCAGGCCCTCGGTCGGCTCGTCGATCATCATCAGGTCGGGGTCGCCCATCAGGGTGCGGCAGACGGTGAGCATCTGCTGCTCGCCGCCCGACAGCACCCCGGCCGGGGTGTGCTCGCGCTCGCGCAGCCTGGGGAACAGGTCGAACATGTCCTGCATCTTCCAGCGGCCGCTGGGCTGGGTGCCCTTCATGCCGAGGATCAGGTTCTCGCGCACGCTGAGCTGGGGAAAGATGTCGCGGTTCTCGGGCACGTAGCCCAGGCCGGCGCGGGCCACCTGGTGCGGCTTCATGGCGATGGTCTGCCGGCCCTTGAAGCGGACCGAGCCAGTGCGCTCGACCTCGCCCATGATCGCCTTGATGGTGGTCGAGCGCCCTACCCCGTTGCGACCCAGCAGCGAGACGATCTCGCCCTCGGCCACATCGAAATCCACGCCATGCAGGATGTGGCTCTTGCCATAGAAGGCATGCAGGTCGCGGACCTCAAGCATGGCCGGTTTCCGCTTCGGCCGAGGTGCCCAGATAGGCCTCCTGCACCGCCGGGTTGGCACGGATCCGCGCCGGCGAGTCGGTGGCGATCACCTGGCCATAGACCAGCACCGAGATGCGGTCGGCCAGGTCGAACACCACGCCCATGTCGTGCTCGACGATGACCAGGGTCTTGCCCTCGGTGACGCGGCGGATCAGGGCGACCGCATGCTCGGTCTCGGAGCGGCTCATGCCGGCGGTGGGCTCGTCGAGCATGATGACCTCGGCGCCGCCAGCGATGGTGATGCCGATCTCCAGCGCGCGCTGCTCGGCGTAGGACAGCACGCCGGCCGGGATATCGCGCCGGTCGCTGAGCTTGATTTGCTCAAGGATGCTGTCGGTGCGCTCGCTCGCGTCGCGCGATTTGGCGACCATCTGCCAGAAGCTGTAGCGCAGGCCCAGCGACCAGAGCACACCGCAGCGGATGTTCTCGTAGACCGACAGCCGCGGGAAGATGTTCGTCACCTGAAAGCTGCGCGACAGGCCACGCCGGTTGATCTCGAACGGGGTCGCGCCGGTGATGCTCTGGCCGTTCAGCAGGACCTGGCCTGAGCTGACCGGAAAGCGCCCGCTGACGAGGTGGAACAGGGTCGATTTGCCGGCGCCGTTGGGCCCGATCACGGCGTGGCGCTCACCCCGCCGCACCTCCAGGTTGACGCCGCGGATGATCGGCGTGACGCCGAAGCGCTTGTGCAGATCGATGAGCTGGAGTGCGCTGACCGGGGAACCTTCGCCCTTGAAGGGCTCCGGCATGAGCGCTTTGGAGCGGCCATGCGCGCTCATCGCGCCACCTGCCCGGCCAGGGACGCCAGGCGCGCCGCATGGAAGGCCTCGGCCACCCTGGGTGCCGCGCGCTTGAGCGCCCAGCCACCGAGCAGCAGCAACAGCAGCATCAGCAGCCAGGCCGGCAGCGATTTGGCGTCGTAGGCCAGCCCCATCAATTTCATCGCCGGCCCTTCAGCCGATTTGACCAACAGGTGGTGGCTGGTCTCGATCAACAGCACCACGGCGGCAAACACCATCAGCACCGGCACCGCCACCAGACCATAGGCCGGCAGCACCCGGCGGATGAAGACATCTCGCGCACCCCGCTGCAGCAAGGGCTGGTGCATCAGCAGCAGCCCGCCCAGGCCCCAGGGCGCGTACATCACCACCAGCACGAACATCAGGCCGACGTAGAGCTGCCAGGCGCCGGTGTAGTCCGAGAGCGAAATCTGCAGCGCCGTCATCAGCACCGCACCGATGATCGGGCCGATGAAGAACGCCGCGCCGCCGATGTAGGCCATCAGCAGCACATAGCCCGAGGGCGCCGCCCCGACCACGCTGGCAGTGACGATCTCGTAGTGGATCGCCGCCAGGCCGCCAGCGATGCCGGCGAACATGCCCGAGGCGCAGAAGGCGATGAAGCGGACCATCTGGGTGCTGTAGCCGATGAATTCGGCGCGCTCCGGGTTGTCGCGCACCGCATTGCACATCCGCCCCAGCGGCGTGCGGGTGAAGGCGTACATCGCCACCATACACAGCAGGCACCAGGCGGCGATCAGGTAGTAGACCTGGATCTGCGGGCCGAAGCTGATGCCGAACAGGCGCAGGGTGGCGGTGCGGCTGGTCGAGATCCCGCCCTCGCCGCCGAAGAAGCCCTTGAGGATCAGCGAGCAGGCGGCGACCAGTTCACCCAGGCCGAGCGAGATCATCGAAAACGCGGTGCCGGCACGCTTGGTCGAGACCCAGCCGAAGATGATCGCAAAGCTCAGGCCGGCCAGGCCGCCGACGATGGGCAGCAGAGGCAGGGGAACCGGCCACTTACCGGCGCCGATCACGTTGAGCGCGTGCGCCGTCATGAAGCCGCCCAGGCCGTAATACACCGCATGGCCGAACGACAGCATCCCGGTCTGGCCGAGCAGCATGTTGAACGACAGCGCAAAGATGATGGCAAAGCCCATCAGGCTCATCATCGTGATCGACGCGCCGCTGCTGAAGATCAATGGCAGGACCAGCATCAGTGCGGTGCCCGCCAGCCAGGGCCAAAGGTAGCGTGGCAGCAAGCTCAGCTCTCCCGGTCGCCCATCAGGCCCTTGGGCCTGAAGATCAGCATCAACACCAGCAGCAGGTAGGGAATGATGGGCGCGACCTGGGCAATCGTCGCGGTCCAGAGGTCGCCGCCAATGGAGTCGCGGGTCAGGGTGATGCCGACATGGCCGAGCAGATCGGCCACCGACACATTCAAGGCCACCGCAAAGGTCTGGATCAGGCCGATCAGCAGCGAGGCGATGAAGGCGCCGGGCAGCGAACCCAGGCCACCCACCACCACCACCACGAACAGGATAGGGCCGAGCAGCGCCGCCATCGCCGGCTGCGTCACCAGCGCCGGCCCGGCGATCACCCCCGCCAGCGCGGCCAGGCCGCAGCCGACGCCAAACACCATCATGAACACCAGCGGCACGTTGTGGCCCAGCGCTCCGACCATGTTCGGATGGGTCAGCGCGGCGCGGATGATCAGGCCGACCCGGGTGCGGGTGAGCAGCAGCAACAGGGCGATGAACACCGCCACCGACATCCCCAGCATGAACATGCGGAACGCCGGGTAGGTGGTCGTGAACAGCGTGAAGGCCGAGAAGTTCAGCAACTGCGGCACCCGGTAGTCGACCGGGATCTTGCCCCAGACCATCTGCACCAGTTCCTCGATGATGAAGGCCAGGCCAAAGGTGAACAGCAACTCGGCGACATGGCCATGCTTGTGCACCATGCGCAGGCCGTAGCGCTCGACCAGCGCACCGACCATGCCCACCAGCAGCGGCGCCAGCACCAGCCCCGGCCAGTAGCCCACCGCCAGGCTGATCTGATAGCCGAAATACGCCCCCAGCATGTAGAAGCTGGCATGGGCGAAGTTCAGCACCCCCATCATGCTGAAGATCAGCGTCAGGCCGCTGGCCAGCAGGAACAGCAGCAGGCCGTAGAGCAGGCCGTTGAGCGTCGAGAAAGTGATCAGCTCAAGCATGGCCATTGACGCCCGGGTCGGAGGGCCGCCATTCGTGTCAAACCCAAACTCGGCTGATTCAACTCGGCGCCGTCATCTTGCAGGTCGTCGGCGTGATCGTGTCCGGGCCCTTGACCACGCTGGTGGTCTTCCAGCCCCAGCCTGTGCCTTCCTCGTCGTACTTGGTGCCCGAGCCGAACGAGGAGATGTACATGTCCTGGAACAGCGAATGGTCGCTGGGCCGCATGAATACCTCGGCGCCGATCGCGTTCTTGAATTTCATGTCGGCCAGGGCCGCCGCAACCTTCTTGGGATCGGCCGCCTTGGCGATATTCAGGGCATTGGCGAACATGTCCATTTGGTTCTTCATCCGCAGATACCACCAGCCCTGGTGACCGTTCCCGCCGTATTTCTTCAAGAAGGCATCGGCAAATGCCTCCATCTCAGGCGCCGGGACGTTGGTGTGCCACTCGCTGATCTGGTAAACGCGGTGGTCCAGGCCGGTCTGCTTGATCGCCGTAGGCGCACCCGCACCGCCGGCGTAATAGGTGTACCAGTTGACCGCCAGGCCGGCGTCGGCCGCCGCCTTGAGCAGCAGCGCGATGTCATTGCCCCAGTTGCCGGTGATGACCGAGTCGGCGCCGGAGGCCTTGATCTTGGCGATGTAGGGCGCAAAGTCGGTGACCTTGAGCAATGGGTGCACTTCGTCGCCGACCACCTGAACGTCCGGCCGCTTGGCCTTGAGCATCTCGTTGGCGGCCTTGCGCACGGAATGGCCGAAGGAGTAATCCTGGCCGATGATGTAGACCTTTTTGATCGCCTTCTGGTCTTTCATGTAATTCGTCAGGGCGGCCATCTTGATGTCCGCATTGGCATCCCAGCGGAAATGCCAGTAACTGCACTTCTCGTTCGTCAGGGCTGGGTCGACCGCCGCATAGTTGAAATACAGCACTTCCTTGCCGGGATTGCGCTCGTTGTTTTTGGCGATGAATTCAGAAATAGCGATTGCCGCACCTGAGCCGTTGCCCTGGGTGATGAAGCGCACGCCCGCGTCGATGGCCTTCTGGACCTGCACCAGGCTCTCCTGCGGGCTGCCCTTGTTGTCGTAGGCCACCGCCTCAAGCTTCTGCCCGCCTAGCACCCCGCCTTTGGCGTTGATGCCCTCGATCAGGAATTGCAGATGCTTCAGGCCATGTTCACCGACCGAGGCGCCGCCGCCGGACAGCGGGTCGACATAGGCGATCTTGACTTGGGCCTGGGCGCAAAAGGCGCACAGCAGGGCGGCTGCGGCGATGGCGCTGCGCTGGGCAAACGGGGCTGAAGACATGGCGAGATCCTGACGGTTTCAAGGTAGCTGATGGTCACCGCGCACCATACCCGAGCTTGGGCTGCCGGTGGTTCAGGGACTTCCCGACAGGCCGGTCGCGGCGGCGACCGTTGGGAGCTCAGCCCGCCGGCAATTGGTAGTCCTTGAACTGCTCGCGCAGCTTGATCTTCTGGATCTTGCCGGTGGCGCCGAGCGGAATGCTGTCGACGAACAGCACATCGTCGGGCACCTGCCATTTGGCGATCTTGCCGGCGTAGAAATCGAGGATGTCCTGGCGGCTGACCTCCTGGCCGGGCTTCTTTATCACCACCAGGATCGGCCGCTCGTCCCACTTCGGGTGCGGCACCGAGATGCAGGCGGCCATCGCCACGCCGGGGTGGGCCATGGCGATGTTCTCGACATCGATCGAACTGATCCACTCGCCTCCGGACTTGATTACGTCCTTGCTGCGGTCGGTGATCTGCAGGAAACCGTCGGTGTCAATCGTCGCCACGTCGCCGGTCGGGAACCAATGGCCAGGCAGCAGCGGGTCGCCGCCCTCGCCCTTGAAGTAGGACTGGATGATCCACGGCCCCTTGACCAGCAGGTCACCGGCGGATTGGCCGTCCCAGGGCAGGTCGCGGCCGTCGGGGTCGACGATGCGCAGCTCGACGCCGAACACCGCCCGGCCCTGCTTGACCAGCACCGCCATCTGCTGCTCGGCCGGCAAACGGGTCTGGTGCAGCTTGAGGTTGCAGACCGTGCCCAGCGGCGACATCTCGGTCATGCCCCAGGCGTGCAGCACGGTCACGCCGTAGGTGTCCTTGAAGCTGGCGATCATCGCCGGCGGACAGGCCGAGCCACCGATCACGGTCGATTTCAGGGTCGAGAACCGCAGCCCATGCTGGGCCATGTGGTTGAGCAGCCCGAGCCAGACCGTGGGCACGCCGGCGGCCATGGTCACGCCCTCGGACTCGATCAAGTCATGCACCGACTTGCCGTCCAGCGCGGCGCCGGGAAAGACCAGCTTGGCGCCGGTCATCGCCGCCGCATAGGGGATGCCCCAGGCGTTGACATGGAACATCGGCACCACCGGCAGGATCGATTCACGCGCCGACAGGCCCATCGCGTCGGGCATCGCCGCGCCGTAGGCATGCAGCACCGACGAGCGGTGGCTGTAGAGCGCACCCTTGGGGTTGCCGGTGGTGCCGCTGGTGTAGCAGAGCGCGGCGGCGCTGCGTTCGTCAAACTCGGGCCAGTCGTACTGGTCGGACTCGCCAGCGATCCAGGCCTCGTAGCTGCGCAGGCCGGCGATGCCACTGTCGGCGGGCAGCGCGTCGGCGTCGCACAGCGCGATCCAGTGCTTGACGGTCGTGCATTTGGACCAGATCGCCTTGACGATCGGCAAGAAGCTCAAGTCGAAGCACAGCACCTGGTCCTCGGCATGGTTGGCGATCCAGGCGACCTGCTCGGGCACCAGCCGCGGGTTGATGGTGTGCACCACCCGGCCGCTGCCGCTGATGCCGTAGTACAGCTCGAAGTGGCGGTAGCCGTTCCAGGCCAGCGTGCCGACCCGATCACTGAAGGCCAGGCCGAGCCGGTCCAGCGCGCCGGCCACGCGCCGCGCCCGCACCGCCGCGTCGGCATAGGTGTAGCGGTGCAGATCGCCCTCGACCCGGCGCGAGACGATCTCGGCGCTGCGGTGGTGGCGCGCGGCGAATTCGATCAGCGACGAGATCAGCAGCGGTTGGTCTTGCATCAGTCCGAGCATCGGGGTCTCCAGGTCGCCAGGGCGGTATGGGCAGGTCGCGGGGCGGGCGCCAGCGGCTCTGCAGCCGGCGGCGGATGCGCGGCAGGCCGACAATGTGCCACATGAACCTGCCGCCGCCAGCGCCCACCCTGAGCACCCCGGCCTGGCGCCCGGCGGCGGCCTTCGAAGCCCTGGGTCCGGGCTTTGCGACGGCGGTCGCGCCCCAGCCCCTGCCGTCGCCGCAATGGCTGGCCCACAGCCCGAGCTTGGCCAGCGAGATGGGCCTGAGCGACTGGATGGCCAGCGAGGACGCGCTGCTGACCTTGTCCGGGCAGCGCCTGGCGGGCGGCGCCACGCCGCTGGCCTCGGTCTATTCCGGCCACCAGTTCGGCGTCTGGGCCGGCCAGTTGGGCGACGGCCGGGCGCTGCTGCTGGGCGAGCTGCAGACGCCTGCCGGCCAGCGCCTGGAGGTGCAGCTCAAGGGCTGCGGCATGACGCCCTATTCGCGCGGCGCTGACGGCCGCGCGGTGCTGCGCTCGTCGATCCGCGAGTTCCTTTGCTCCGAGGCGATGCACGCCCTGGGCATCCCGACCACCCGCGCCCTGGCCTTGATCGGCTCGCCCCTGCCGGTGCGGCGCGAGACGGTCGAGACCGCCGCCGTCGTCACCCGGGTGGCGCCCAGCTTCCTGCGGTTCGGCCACTTCGAGCATTTCGCCCACCAGGATCCTGGCGTTGGCCATGGCCACCTGCGCCGTCTGCTCGACCATGTCATCGCCTTCCATTACCCGCAATGTGCCGCCGCCCGGGTGCCGGCCCTGGCGCTGCTGGAGGCGGTCTCGCGTCGCACCGCGCGCCTGATGGCCGACTGGCAGGCGGTCGGCTTCTGCCATGGCGTGATGAACACCGACAACATGTCGCTGCTGGGCCTCAGCATCGACTACGGGCCGTTCGGCTTCCTCGACGCCTTCGACCCGCTGCACATCTGCAACCACACCGACAGCCAAGGCCGCTACGCCTTCGGCCGCCAGCCCAGCGTCGCCTACTGGAACCTGCACGCCCTGGCGCAGGCGCTGCTGCCGCTGACCGACGGCGACATCGACACCGCGCGCGCGGCGCTGGAGCCGTTCAAGGCCGAGTTCTCTGACGCAGTCCAGGCCAGGCTGCGCGCCAAGCTCGGGCTGGCCAGCGCCCAGCCCGACGACGCCGCGCTGATCGACGATCTGCTGAAGTTGTGGTCGACACAGCGCGCCGACTACACCCGCAGTTGGCGTGCCATGTCCAGCTTCGACAGCGCCGAGGGCGCCAGCAACCGCCGCCTGCGCGACCAGCACATCGACCCTGCCGGGTTCGAGGCCTGGTCCGCGCGCTATGCCCGTCGCCTGCGTGCCGAGGGCAGCAGCGACGCCCGGCGGGCCGCCGCCATGGACAGCGTCAACCCCAAGTACGTGCTGCGCAACCACCTCGCCGAGACCGCGATCCGCCAGGCCCAGGCTGGCGACTTCGGCGAGCTGCGGCGGCTGCTGCAAGTTCTGCGCGCGCCGTTCGACGAACAGCCCGAACACGAGGCCCTTGCCGCGGCCCCGCCCGATTGGGCGCAACACCTGGAAGTGTCCTGCTCATCATGATCAACCCCTTCAAGCGCGCCACCGGCGCCGAGCCCCACGGCCACGACGACGCCCGCTACCCGGTGCGCAAGACTGAAGCGCAGTGGCGCGAGCAGCTCGACCCGGGCCAGTTCAAGGTCGCCCGCCAGGCCGCCACCGAGCGGCCCTTCACCGGCAAGTTCTGGGACCATTGGGCAGACGGCGTCTACCGCTGCGTCGGCTGCGCGACCGAGCTGTTCCGCAGCAACACCAAGTTCGACGCCGGCTGCGGCTGGCCGAGCTATTACGAGGAGATCGCCCCCGGGCGGGTCGAGCGCATCACCGACGCCAGCCTGGGCATGCTGCGGGTGGAGGTGCGCTGCGCCGCCTGCGGCACCCACCTTGGCCATGTCTTCGACGACGGCCCGCTGCCCAGCGGCGAGCGCTACTGCATCAACTCGGCGGCGATCGACTTCGCGGCCGCGAGCTGAGGCCAGCGCCGCCCACGCAGCAGGGGCAGGCGCGGCAAGTTGGCCCGTCTACACTCCGGCCCGCATGAAAATCCTTCTCGACTTTTTGCCGATCCTGCTGTTCTTCGCCACCTTCAAGTACGCCGAAGGCAACAAGGATTGGGCAGCGGCCTTCGCCACCGAGCACCTCGGTTTCATCGTCTCCGGCGGCAAGGTCGGGCTAGAAGAAGCGCCGGTGCTGCTGGCCACCGTGGTGGTGGTGCTGGCCACCCTGGCCCAGGTCACCTGGCTCAAGGCGCGCGGCCGCAAGGTCGACCTGATGCTCTGGATCAGCCTGGGCTTGGTGGTGGTGCTGGGCGGCCTGACGGTCTGGTTCCACAGCGACACCTTCATTAAATGGAAACCCAGCGTGCTGTATTGGGCAATGGGCGCGGCGTTCTGGATCACCCCGGTATTCTTCAATCGCGATCTGCTGCGCACCCTGATGGGCGAACAACTCAAACTGCCCGATCCGGTCTGGCGCCGCCTGAATATGGCCTGGATGGGATTCTTCGCCGGCATGGGCGTGCTCAACCTCTGGGTCGCCTACAACTTCAGCACCGCCACCTGGGTCAATTTTAAGTTGTTTGGCGGGCTCGGCCTGATGGTGGTCTTCACCTTGGCGCAAGGCATCTACCTCAGCCGGCATTTGCCGAATGATTCCGCCGAAACGCCGCCCAAGACCGGCGCGAATTGATTGCGGATGGCCATGGACAGCGTCACCGCCGAATTGATTGAAACCACTTTGCGCGCCGCCCTGGGCGAGATCGCGGCGCTCGAGGTGGTGAATGAAAGCCATTTGCATGTCGGCCATGCCGGTGCGGCCCAAGGCTCGCATTGGCGGGTGCGGATTGCCTGCCGCCAAATGACTGGCCTGAGCCTGCTGGCCAAACACCGCTTGGTGTATGACGCACTGCACCTGGTCATTCCCCAAGGGATTCACGCCCTGGCCATCGAGGCGCGCGGCCTGTAGCACCGGCACCGGTCCAGTCGCCGACCGCCGCCATTCACTTTCCATTTTCCAACCCATCATTCCCATGACCCGACCTACCTTTGCTCTGCGTGCCAGCGTTCTGGCCGTCGCCGTTCTGCTGCCGCTGGCGGCCGCGGCGCAAAACATCGCCATCGTCAACGGCAAGGCCGTGCCCAAGGCCAGGCTGGAATTGCTGCTGGAGCAGGCCAAACGCTCAGGCCAGCAAATCACCCCAGAAATCGAAGGCCAAGCCCGGGAGCAGGTGGTGCTGCGCGAGATATTCGGCCAAGAGGCCGAAAAGCGCAGCGTCGCGACGCTGCCTGAATTCAAGGCGCAAATGGAGTTGGCGCGCCAGAGCATCCTGATCCGCGAGCTGTTCCAAGATTACACGCGCAAAAACCCGGCGACCGACGCCGAGGCCAAGGCCGAGTATGACAAGGTCAAGACCCAGCAAGCCGCTGGTACCGAGTACCGCGCCCGCCATATCCTGGTCGAAAGCGAAGACGAGGCCAAGGCGCTGATCGCGCAGATCAAGGGCGGCGCCAAGTTCGAGGACCTGGCCAAGGCCAAATCCAAGGATCCGGGTTCCGGCGAAAATGGTGGCGACCTGGATTTCGCCAAACCCGAAAACTATGTCCCAGAATTCAGCAAAGCAATGACCGCGCTGAAAAAGGGCGAAATGACCGAGACCGCCGTCAAGAGCCAGTTCGGCTGGCACATCATTCGCCTGGACGATGTCCGCGAGGCGAAATTCCCGGAGTTTGACGGGGTCAAAGAGCAACTCAAGCAGCAGGTCGGCCAAGCCAAACTACAAAAATTCCAGGAAAGCCTGCGTAAGGCAGCCAAGACGGATTACAAGTTCGGCGGGCTGTGAGCCTGCGGGTGGCCGCGCTCAGCGGCCAGTGAGCCCGCGGGTGGCCGCGCTCAGCGGCCAGTGAGCCCGCGGGTGGCCGCGCTCAGCGGCTGACCAGGCGCCCGGCCTCGATCACCAACTGGCGCTCGCAGCGCGCCGCGATCGCGCTGTCGTGGGTGACCATCACCAGGGTCGTGCCGCGCTCGCGGTTCATCTCGAACATCAGTGCCATCACCTGCGCCCCGGTGGCGTGGTCCAGGCTGCCAGTGGGCTCGTCGGCCAGCAACACGGCGGGCTCGACCACGAAGGCCCGCGCCAGCGCCACGCGCTGCTGCTCACCGCCCGAGAGCGTGCGCGGGTAGTGGCGCAGGCGCTGCGCCAGGCCGACCCGGCTGAGCATCTCGCTGGCCTTGGCGCGGGCATCGCGGCGGCCCAGCAGCTCCAGCGGCAGCATCACGTTTTCCAGTGCCGAGAGGTGCGCCAAAAGCTGGAAGCTCTGGAAGACGAAGCCGAGCAGGCGGGCGCGCAGTGCCGCCCGGGGGTCCTCGCCGAGGGCAAAAATGTCGTGGCCGGCCAGGCGCACGGTGCCGGCATTGGGCCTGTCCAGGCCGGCGATGATCGCCAGCAGGGTGCTCTTGCCCGAGCCCGAGGCGCCGACGATGGCCGTGGACTGCCGCGCCGGCAGGCTGAAGTCGATGTCGTGGAGAATCGTCAGCGTGCCGGTGGAATCGGTCACCGACCGGGTGACATGGTCGACCACGATGATGGGCTCTGGCGGGGAATCGGGCATGGCTGCGGGGCTGTCGCGACGGACTTGGGCGGTTTCAGGGCTGGCGCACTGTAGCGCCCTGGTCCTGTCGTCTGCCCTGCCATCTGCGCTGGCGGCAGCGCCAGCCAGCCCGCTGCTGGTGGTCCTGGGCGACAGCCTGTCGGCCGAGTACGGCCTGGAGCGCGGCAGCGGCTGGGTGGCCTTGCTGGAGCGCAGGCTGGCCCAGGACAAGATCGCCGCCCGCGTGGTCAACGCCAGCATCAGCGGCGACACCACCTCGGGTGGCCGCTCGCGTCTGCCCGAGTTGCTCAAGGCCCAGCGGCCTACGCATCTGCTGATCGAGTTGGGCGGCAACGACGCCCTGCGCGGCCTGCCGCTGGCCGCGACCCGCGACAACCTGCTGGCCATGACCCGTGCCGCCAAGGCCGCAGGCGCCAAGGTGATGTTGATCGGCATGCAGGTGCCGCCCAACTTCGGCGCCAGGTTCGGCGCCGACTTTGCCGCCGTGTTTGCCGATGTCGCCAAGGCCGAGGGCACGGCCCTGGTGCCGTTCCTGCTGGCCGGTGTCGCCGACCGGCCAGACGCCGACAGCTTGTTTCAGCCGGACCGCATCCACCCCAAGGCCCAAGCCCACCCGACCATGCTGGCCAATGTCTGGCCGGTGCTGCGGCCCTGGTTGAGGTAAGGCTCAGTCGTCGCCGTCTGCCGGGTCCAGCTCGGGGAACAGCACGCTGGTGAAGCCCAACTGGGTCAGATCGGGCATCCGCGTCGGGTAGAGCCGGCCGATCAGGTGGTCGCATTCATGCTGCACCACCCGGGCATGAAAACCCGTGGCCTCGCGGTCGATCACGGCGCCGCTGCCGTCCAGGCCCTGGTAGCGGATGTGGGCAAATCGCGGCACCTTGCCGCGCAGCCCGGGCACCGACAGGCAGCCCTCCCAGCCGTCGTCCAGCGCCTGGCTCAGCGGCGTGATGACGGGGTTGATCAGGGTCGTCATCGGCACCGGCTCGGCGTCGGGGTAGCGCTGGTTGTGCTCGAAACCGAAGATCACGAGTTGCAGATCGACGCCGATCTGCGGCGCCGCCAGCCCGGCGCCATGGGCCGCGACCATGGTTTCGAGCATGTCGGCGACCAGCCGGCGCAGCTCGGGGGTGTCGAATTCGGTCACGGCTTGCGCCACCTTCAGCAGGCGCGGGTCGCCCATCTTCAAGATTTCACGAACGGTCATGGGTGCTTGGCTCGGTTGGATCGGTGGCTGGGGTGGGCGGGGTGGGCGGGGTGGGCGGGGCTGGCGGGGTCCGCAGCAGGGCGATCAGGCCGGCTTCGTCGAGCACGGTCAGGCCCAGCTCGCGGGCCTTGTCGAGCTTGGCGCCGGCGTCGCTGCCGGCCACGACGTAACTGGTCTTCTTCGACACCGAGCCGGCGACTTTGCCGCCGGCCGCCTCGATCAGGGCCTTGGCCGCGTCGCGGCTGAGGGTCGGCAGGCTGCCGGTGACGGCAAGCGTCATGCCGGCCAGCGGCAGGGCACAGACCGGCGCGGCCGCGTCGGTCTGCGGCCAGACGATGCCGGCGGCGATCAAACCTCGGATGACCTCGAGGTTGTGCGGCTGGGCGAAGAAGCTGCGGATGCTCTGCGCCACCACCGGGCCGACATCGCTGACCGCCTGGAGTTGCTCGACGCTGGCCTCCTGCAGCCGCTCCAGGCTGCCGAAATGGCGCGCCAGATCCTTGGCCGTGGCCTCGCCGACCTGGCGCATGCCCAGGGCGTACAAGAAGCGCGGCAGGGTCGTCTGCCGGCTCTTGTCCAGGCCATCGAGCAGGTTCTGCGCGCTCCTCTGGCCCATCCGGTCCAGCCCGGCGAGCTTGGCCAGGGCCAGCGCATACAGCTCGGGCAGGCTGGCGACCAGGCCGTTGTCGACCAATTGCTCGACCAGCTTGTCGCCCAGGCCTTCGATGTCCATGGCCCGCCGCCCGGCAAAGTGCAGGATCGCCTGCTTGCGTTGGGCCGGACAGAACAGGCCACCCGAGCAGCGGTGGTCCATGCCGCCGCGCTCGCGCAGCACCGCGCTGCCACAGACCGGACAGGCCGCTGGCATGCGGAAGTTGGCGACGTAGCCCGGCCGCTGGCCAGGAACGCGGCCGACCACCTCGGGGATCACGTCGCCAGCCCGGCGCACGACCACCTGATCGCCAACCCGCACGCCCTTGCGCCGCAGCTCGAAGAGGTTGTGCAGGGTCGCATTGCTGACCGTGGTGCCGCCGACGAACACCGGCGCCAGCTTGGCCACCGGCGTCAGCTTGCCGGTGCGGCCAACCTGGATCTCGATGCCGGTGAGCAGGGTCATCTGCTCCTGCGCCGGGTATTTGTGCGCCACTGCCCAGCGCGGCTCGCGGCTGACGAAGCCGAGTTGGCGCTGCAGGGCCAGCTTGTCGACCTTGTAGACCACGCCGTCGATGTCGAAGGGCAGCGCATCGCGCCGCGCGCCCATGGCCTGGTGGAAGGCGATCAGGCCGTCGGCGCCGGCGCTCAGCGCCCGGTCGGCGCAGACCGGCAGGCCCAGCCCGGCCAGGGCACTGAGGGTGGCGCTGTGGGTCTCGGGCTGGTCCCAGCCGCGCACCTCGCCCAGCCCGTAGGCGAAGAAGCTCAACGGGCGTTGTGCGGCCACCGCCGGATCGAGCTGGCGCACCGCCCCGGCAGCGGCATTGCGCGGGTTGACAAAGGTCTTGGCGCCGAGCGCGCGCTGTCGCTCGTTCATGCGCTCGAAGTCGTCGCGCCGCAGGTAAACCTCGCCGCGCACCTCCAGCACCGCTGGCGGCTGCGGGTCATTCAGGCGCAGCGGGATCGCCTTGATCGTGCGGATGTTCTGGGTCACGTCCTCGCCGGTCTGGCCGTCGCCCCGCGTCGCCGCCTGGACCAGCACGCCCGACTCGTAACGCAGGTTGATCGCCAGGCCGTCGAACTTCAATTCGGCGGCGTAGCTGATTGCCGGGGCATCGGCGGCCAATTCCAGTTCGCGCCGCAGCCGCACGTCAAAGGCGATCGCGCCGCTGGGCTGGGTATCGGTCTCGGTGCGGATGCTGAGCATCGCGACCGCGTGGCGGACCGGGGCAAATCCCGCCAGCGCCTGGCCGCCGACACGCTGGGTCGGCGAGTCGGCGCTGCGCAATCCCGGGGCGGCGGCCTCGATCGCCTGCAACTCGGCAAACAGCCGGTCGTATTCGGCGTCGGGGATTTGCGGATCGTCCAGCACGTAGTAGCGGTGGGCATGGTGCTGGAGCTGGGCGCGCAGTTCGGCGGCGCGACGGGCGGGGTCGGTCAGATCCAGGGTCAAGGCAGTGGCGCAGGCTGGTTTTGGCCGAGTGTAGAGTCGCGCGATGCCCGCTTCTTGTCCTCGCCCCCGCGTTCGCCCGGGCCTGGCCGCGCTGCTCATGGTGCTCACGGTGCTCACGGTGCTCATGGTGCTCGCGGTGCTGATGACGCAGGCGCTTGCGGCGCCGGCCCCGGTCGCCAAACCGGGTCGCGCCACGGCCGGCGCGGCGGCCGTCCCGGCGCTGGCCGAACCGGCCTTTCGCCTGAGTCAGGATGTGCTGCCGCGGGCCTACCGGCTGGCGCTGGAGATCGACCCCGAGCGGCCGCAGTTCAGCGGCGAGATCGAGATCGATGTCGAACTGACGCGGCCGACGCAGCGCATCCGCCTGCATGCCCGGGAGCTGCGCGTCAGCGCCGCCTGGGGCGAGAGCGGCGCCAGGCGCCTGGCGGCCAAGATCAGCGTGCTGGGCAAGTCGCAGATCGAGCTGCGCTGGGCCGCGCCGCTGCCGGCCGGGCGCAACCAGCTCAAACTGGCCTTCGATGGCCGACTGAGCGATCAGGACAGCGTCGGCCTGTTCCGCCAGAAAGTCGACGGGCGGTGGTACGCCTTCAGCGACTTCCAGCCCGACAACGCCAGGCGCATGGCGCCGATGTTCGACGAGCCCGGCTTCAAAGTGCCCTGGACCCTGAGCCTGACCGTGCCGCAGGCGCTGCTGGCGGTGTCCAACACCCCGGTCGCCGCCGAGGAGCCGGTGCCGCCCGGGCGCAAACACCTGCGTTTTGCCACCACCGCGCCGCTGCCCAGCTACCTGCTGGCGCTTGGTGTCGGCCCGTTCGAGATCGTCGAGGCCGGCGCGGTCGGCCAGACGCCGCTGCGGATCTTGACGCCACAGGGCCAGGCCGGCCAGGCCGCCTACGCAGCGCAGTGGAGCGCCCCGGTGCTGTCGGCACTCGAAGCCTGGTTCGGCTCGCCGCACCCGTTTGCCAAGCTCGACCAGCTCGCGGTGCCCTTGACGACGAGCTGGGGGGCGATGGAGAACCCCGGCCTGGTCACTTGGTCGGCGCGGGCGCTGCTGTGGGGCCAGGCCGACGCCACGCCCGAGCGGCAACGCGGCTTCATCGCCACCGCCGCGCATGAACTGGCCCACCAATGGTTCGGCAACCTGGTCACGCCGGCCTGGTGGGACGACATCTGGCTCAACGAGTCCTTTGCCTCCTGGCTGGGCGACCGCATCACCGCCGAATTGCGGCCCGATTGGCATTACGAAACCGAGTTCCAGCGCGCCCGCAGCCAGGCCATGGCCGCCGATGTGCTCAGTGGCGCGCGCCAGGTCGAACAGGCCGTGGCCAACGACGAGCAGCTCGCCGGCATCCTCGACAGCATCAGCTACAGCAAGGGCCAGGCCTTGCTGGCCATGGCCGAGGCCTGGGCCGGCCCGGCGGCGTTCCAGCGGGCGGTGCGCGGCCACATCGAGCGCCATGCCTGGGGCAATGCCCGCAGCGACGACTTCTTTGCCGCGCTGGCCCAGGCCGACCCAGCCCTGGCCGAGGTGCTGCGCAGCTTCACCCGGCAGACCGGCGTGCCGCTGCTGCGCGTGGCCCTGCGCTGCGAGTCCGGCAAGGCCTGGCTGGAGGTGGCGCAGTCGCGCCTGAGCCTGCTGGGCGCCCCAGGGGCGCCGGTCCCGGCGCTGTGGCAGTTGCCGATTCAGGTGCGCAGCCCCGCCGGGCTGACGCGCGCCCTGCTGGACGGCCCCGAGGCCCGCATCGCCTTGCCGGACAGGGCCACGGACGCGGCCACGGACGCGCCCTGCCCGGCCTGGGTGCAGGCCAACGTCGGCGGCGCCGGCTACTACCGCGTCGCCTATGCGCCGGGCATGGCGGCGGCGCTGCTGGCCCAGCCCGACCTGCCGGCGCCGGAGTTGCTGGCTGGACTCGACGACGCGTTGGCGCTGAACCGTGCCGGCGAACTGGCCATGCCCGAACTGCTGGCGATGGTCCGGACACTGCTGCGCCACCCCCATGCCGACGTCGCGCTGGCCGCCGTGGCGGCGTTGCAGTCCCTGCGCCCGGCCCTGTCTGACAGCGATGTCGACACTACCAACGCCTACGCCCAAGGCTGGCAGGCCGCCGCCGGTGAACGCGCCCGCAGCCTGGGCTGGTTGGCGCGCCCCGACGACGATGACGACGCCCGCCGCCTGCGTGCCGAACTGGTGCCCGCCATGGCCGAACATGGCCTAGACCCTTCGCTGCGCGCCCAGGCCGACGCCCTGGCGCGGGCCTGGCTGGCCGACCGCGACGCGCCCATGCCGGCGGCCACCCGCGGCGGCATCCTCAAGCTCGCGGCCCTGGGCGGCGACGCCGGGTTGTTCGAGCAGATGCAGCAGGCCCTGGCCACCCGCCAGAGCCGCAATGAACGCCGGGCGCTGCTGCGTGCGCTCGGCCATTTCCGCGACCCGGGCCTGGCCGAGCGGGCCCGGCTGCTGCTGCTCGACGCCAGATTCGACCCGCGCGAACTGGCCTACCCGTTGATGTCCGCGCAGGCCGACCATGGCGCCAGCCGCGCCGGCCTGCTGGCCTTCGTCGCCCGCCACCACGCGGCACTGGTCAAGCGCATGGCCGGCGACGCGCCGGCCTGGCTGCCGAGCTACTTTGCCGGCGGCTGCAGCGGCCAGGAGGCGGCCGCGCTGAGCGCCGCCCTGGGCCCGCAGGCGCGGCGTTTTGCCGGCGGCCAGGCGAATCTGGCCAAGGCGCTGGAGCAAATCACGCTGTGCAGCGCCTGGCGTCAATGGCAGGCCAGCATTTCTGGGAGCGACACGCCATGACCTGGTCCATCCTGGCGCGCGACGCCGACGGCAGCCTCGGCATCGCCATCGCCAGCAAGTTCTTTGCCGTCGGCGCACTGTGTATCCACAGCCGACGCGGTGTCGGTGTGCTCGCCACCCAGGCGCTGATGAACCCCTTGTACGGCGCCGCCGGGCTGGACCTGCTGGCCCAGGGACTGGCGGCCGAGACGGTGCTGGCGCGGCTGACCGCGGGCGATGCCGGCCGGCCGGTGCGCCAGGTCCACGCCCTGCCGGCCAACGGGCCAGGCGCGGCCCACACCGGCGAGGCCTGCGTGGACTGGTGCGGCCACAGCCTGGAGCCCGACTTCAGCGTCGCCGGCAACATGCTGGCCGGGCCGCAGGTGCTGGCCGCCACCGCCCGGGCCTTTCGCGACAGCCAGGGCCAGCCCTTGGCCGAGCGGCTGATGGCGGCGATGGCCGCAGGCGAGGCCGCCGGCGGCGACAAGCGCGGCAGGCAGTCGGTGGCGCTGCGCATCCACGGCGACGAGGATTACCCGCAGCTCGACCTGCGGGTCGACGACCATGCCGAGCCCATGGCCGAGTTGCGCCGCCTCTACGCCGTCAGCCTGGAGCGCTTCCAGCCTTTTGCCGCCTGCCTGGCCGGGCGGCATGATCCGGTCGGCCTGACCGACCGTGCCGCAATCGAGGCCAGGATCGGACAATTCCAAGCCGCTCGGGGCATCACGCCCCGGCCATGACACCCGCCCGCCGGAGATAACCACCCATGCACCCCTTTCGTCGCCTGATGCTGATCCTGAGCGCATTGCCGCTGCTGGTGTCGGCCCAGACCCTGCGCGTCGGCCTGGCCGAAGACCCCGATGTGCTCGACCCGACCCTGGCCCGCAGCTTTGTCGGCCGGGTGGTGTTCGCGGCCCTGTGCGACAAGCTGTTCGACATCGACGAGAAGCTGGCGATCCAGCCGCAGTTGGCCAGCGCCTACACCTGGTCGGCCGACAGCAAATCGCTGACCTTGAAGCTGCGCCCGGGCGTGAGCTTCCATGACGGTGAGAAGTTCGACGCCGCAGCGCTGAAGTTCAACATCGAGCGCCACAAGACCATGGCGGGCAGCAACCGCCGCGGCGAACTGGCGCCTGTGACCAGTGTCGATGTGCTGGATCCACTGACCGCCAGGCTCAACCTCAGCGCGCCTTTCTCGCCCCTGCTGGCGCAACTCGCCGACCGGGCGGGGATGATGGTCAGCCCCAAGGCGGCGCAGGCCGCGGGCGACAAATTTGGCCTGGCGCCGGTCTGCTCCGGGCCGTTCAAGTTCGTCGAACGGGTCGCCCAAGACCGGATCGTGCTGGAGCGCTTTGCTGGCTACTGGAACGCCTCGGCGATCCACTTCGACAAGCTGATCTACACCGCGATCCCCGATGCGACCGTGCGCCTGGCCAACCTGAAGTCTGGCCAGCTCGATTTTGCCGAGCGCCTGGCCAGCAGCGACATGGAAAAGCTGCAAGCCGACAAGCGGCTCAAGACCTCGCGCATCACCGAGATCGGCTACCAGGGCATCACCATCAACGTCGGCAAGAGCGAACGCGCCAAGCAAAACCCGCTCGGCCGCGACGCCCGGGTGCGCGAGGCCTTCGAGCTGTCGCTGGACCGCCAGGGGCTGGCCCAGGTGGTGATGGACAACGAGGCCCAGATCGGCAACCAGTGGGTCGCGCCGAGCAACACCTGGTATGCGAAGAACATGCCCCTGCCCAAGCGCGACGTCGCCAAGGCCCGCGCCCTGCTCAAACAGGCCGGGGTCAGCAACCCCAGCTTCACCCTGCTCGCGCCGACCAGCTCGGACGCGCAGCGCCTGGCCCTGGTGGTGCAGGCGATGGCGCGCGACGCCGGCTTCGACGTCAAGATCCAGGCGGCCGAATTCGCGACCTCGCTGAACATGGCCGACCGCGGCGACTTCGACGCCTACCTCCTGGCCTGGAGCGGACGCGCCGATCCCGACGGCAACCTCTACAGCTTCCATGGCTGCAAGCAGCCGCTGAACTACGCCGGCTACTGCGACCCCCAGACCGACAGCCTGCTGGACCAGTCGCGCAGCCTGCGTGATCCGGCCGAGCGCAAGAAGGTGTTCGAGCAGATCGCCGCGCGGGTGATCACGGAGCGGCCAGTGATCTACCTCTACCACCGCAACTGGCTGTGGGGCTACAGCGCCAAGCTGGGCGGCGTGCGCAACCTGCCCGACGGCCTGCTGCGGGTCAGCGGCTTGACGCTGGCGCCCTGAGCATCCGTGGCCTACCTCGTCAGGCGATTGCTTAGCCTGCTGCCGACGCTGCTGGCGGTGTCGGTGCTGGTGTTCGGCCTGCAGGCGCTCCTGCCCGGCGACCCGGCCAAGGTCCTGGCCGGCGAAGAACAGGACCCGGCCGTGATCGCCTACCTGCATGTCAAGCTGCACCTGGACGAGCCGCTGCCGCTGCGTTATGCCTACTGGATAGGCGGCGCCTTGCGTGGCGATCTGGGCGAATCGGTGCGCAGCCAGCAGCCGGTGCTGACCCTGATCGCCCAGAAGCTGCCGGTGACGGCCGAACTGGCGGCGCTGGCCTTTGCCATTGCGCTGGCCATAGGCGTGCCGGCGGGGGTGATCTCGGCGGTCGGACAGGGCACGGCCTGGGATTGGGGCGCCAATCTGATCGCCCTGTGGGGCCTGTCGACGCCCAACTTCTGGCTCGGCATCCTGATGATCTTGCTGTTCTCGGTGCAACTCGGCTGGCTGCCGGCCTCGGGCTATGTCAGCCCCTTTGAGGACCTGGGCGCCAACCTGCGCAGCATGGTCATGCCGGCCTTCGTGCTGGGCAACGCGATCGCCGCCGTGCTGATGCGCCACACCCGCAGCGCGATGCTGGCGGTGCTGTCCAGCGACTATGTGCGCACCGCCCGGGCCAAGGGCCTGTCCGAGTGGTCGGTGGTGCTCAGGCACGCCCTGCGCAACGCCTTGACGCCGATCATCACCCTGGGCGCGCTGGAGCTGGGCACGCTGCTCTCGGGTGCGGTGCTGACCGAGCAGGTCTTCACCATTCCCGGTTTCGGCAAGCTGGTGGTCGACGCGGTCTTCAACCGTGACTACGCGGTCGTCCAGGGGGTCGTGCTGGTCACCGCCAGCGCCTACATGCTGCTCAACCTGCTTGCCGACATGGCCTACGTGCTGGTCAACCCGAAGTTGAGGCGATGAACCGGCCAGTCGATGGCCCCGGCCCGTGGCGCAGCGCCTGGCGCCGCCTGCGGCGTCGGCCCAGCGCCCTGCTGGGCTTGGGCGTGGTCGCCCTGTTCGTGGCGATGGCGCTGCTGGCACCCTGGCTGGTGGCGCAGGACCCGATTGCGGCCAGTTGGTCGGCGATCCGCAAACCGCCCAGCGCAGCGCACTGGCTGGGCACCGACGAGATCGGCCGCGATGTCCTCGCCCGGGTCGTCTGGGGCAGCCGCGCCTCGCTGCTGGCCGGGGTGGTGGCGGTGTCGATCTCGCTCGGCATCGGCGTGCCGCTGGGCGTGCTGGCGGGGCTGGCGGGGGGCTGGGTGGATGGGCTGGTGTCGCGCGTCACCGACGCCTTCCTGGCCTGCCCGTTCCTGATCCTGGCCATCGCCCTGGCCGCGTTCCTGGGGCCCAGCCTGAGCAACGCCATGCTTGCGATTGGCGTTTCCGCCGCGCCCATCTTCGTGCGCCTGGCGCGGGCGCAGGTGCTGCAAGTCAGGGTCGAGGACTACATCGAGGCCGCCCGAGCGCTGGGCAATCCGCCGCTGCGCATCGCCATTCGCCATGTCCTGCCCAACATCACCGCGCCGCTGCTGGTGCAGGCGACGCTGGCAATCGCCTCGGCGGTGATCGCCGAGGCCAGCCTGTCCTTCCTCGGCCTGGGCCAGCAGCCGCCGGCGCCGAGTTGGGGCAGCATGCTCAACAGCGCCAAGAACTATGTCGACAATGCGCCCTGGATGGCGATTTGGCCCGGCGCGGCGATCTTCGCGCTGGTGCTGTCCTTCAACCTGCTGGGCGATGGGCTGCGCGATGCGCTTGACCCGCGCCAGCGCTGACACTGCTGCACCATGCACTTCAACTGGTCCAACCCCTACCCCACCACGCGCAGCCCGGTGTTTGCGCGCAATCTTGTCTCGACCTCGCACCCGCTGGCCTCGCAGGCCGGGCTGCGGATGCTGCAGGCCGGCGGCAACGCCGTCGATGCGGCGATTGCCGCCGCCGCCACGCTGCCCATCGTCGAGCCGATCTCCAACGGCTTGGGCAGCGACCTGTTCGCGATCCTCTGGGACGGCAGCCAGTTGCATGGCCTGAACGCCAGCGGGGTGGCCCCTGCCGCCTGGACGCCCGAAGCCATGGCCCGGCGCCATGGCCAGGCCATGCCGGTGCGCGGCTGGGACACCGTCACCACCCCCGGTGCGGTGGCCGGCTGGGTGGCGCTGTCCAGGCGCTTCGGCAAGCTGCCGTTTGCCGACCTGCTGGCGCCGGCCATTGGCCTGGCCGAACGCGGCCACGGCGTCGGCCGGATCGTGGCCGAGAAATGGGCCCGCCAGGTGCCACTGCTGCAACACCAGCCTGGGTTTGCCCAGGCGTTCATGCCGCGCGGCCGCGCACCCGAACCGGGCGAACGCTTCGTCTTTGCCGAGGCCGGCGCCAGCCTGCGCAAGATCGCCGCCAGCGCCGGTGAATCGTTCTACCGTGGCGAGATCGCCGCGCAACTGGTGGCGCATTCCAGCGCCCATGGCGGCAGCCTGGCGCTGTCGGACCTGGCCGACTACCGGCCCGAGTGGGTCAGCACCCTTGCCCAGGACTTTGCCGGCCACACCGTGCACGAGATCCCGCCCAATGGCCAGGGCATCGCGGCGCTGATGGCGCTGGGCATGCTCCGCCATCTCGGCCTGGACCGGCTGCGCGAACTCGGCCCCGACCACGTGCAATCCCAGCACCTGCAGATCGAGGCCATCAAGCTGGCATTTGCCGACACCTACCGCTGGGTCGCCGATGGCCGCTTCATGGACCAGGTCAGCGCGGCGGACCTGCTCAGCGACGCCTACCTGGCCGATCGCGCCAAGCTGATCGACGCGGGCCGGGCCAGCGACTTTGCCCATGGCACGCCACCCAAGGGCGGGACGATCTACCTCAGCACCGCCGACGAGTCCGGCATGATGGTCAGCCTGATCCAGTCCAACTACATGGGCTTTGGCAGCGGCGTGGTCGTCCCCGGCACCGGCATCAGTCTGCAGAACCGCGGCCACGGCTTCACCCTGCAGGCCGGCCACCCGAACCAGGTAGCACCCGGCAAGAAGCCGTTCCACACCATCATTCCCGGCTTCCTGACCCGCACCGAGGCTGGCCAGGTCAAGCCGAAGATGGCCTTTGGCGTGATGGGCGGCAACATGCAGCCGCAGGGCCATGTGCAAACCCTGGTGCGGATGCTGGTGTATGGCCAGCAGCCGCAAGCCGCCTGCGACGCGCCACGCTGGAAGGTCTCGACCGGGCTGGCGGTGGACTTCGAGCCGACCATGGCGCCGGCCCTGCAGGACGGCCTGAAGTCGCTGGGCCACCACTTCGAGCCGGGCACCGACAGCTACATGGATTACGGCAGCGGCCAGTTCATCTGCAAGCTCTCGGACGACCTGGACGACGGTTATGTGGCCGCCAGCGATTCCCGCCGCGACGGCCTGGCCGCCGGGTTTTGACAGGGAGCAGGCCATGCCCGAGTCCATCGATGTCGGTCTGCCGGCGCTCAAGCAACCGTTCTCCTGGCTGGTCCGGGCCAACGGCCTGCTGTTCACCACCCATGGCCCGGTGCGGCCCGACGGCAGCATCGACACCGGCCCAATCGAGCGGCAGACCCGGTTGACGCTGGCGAACCTGCAGCGCGCGGTCGAGGCGGCCGGCTGCACCCTGGCCGATGTGGCGCAGGTGCTGGTCTACATGACCGACGTGGCCGACTCGCCAGCAATCGACGCGGTCTACCGCGAGTTTTTCAAGCCGCCCTACCCCAACCGCAGCAGTTGCGGCGTGGCCCTGGTCGTGCCGGGGATGAAGATCGAGATCGTGGCCTACGTGGCGGTGCCGCTCGGACGGGCCGCCGGCGCGGTCGAATCAGGCATTCCTGGGCGATGGCAGGCGTGAATGAAGCTGCTGTGCCGGTATCGCCACCCGCCATGGGTTGGTCTCGCGGGCCCATGAACTCAGCCTCGCGGGCCGGATGAACCCCAGCCTCAGTCCGTGATCGCCTGGTAGACCAGTTGCCGCAGCAGGTTGCGGTGATAGTTCCGCATCGCGCCCGGTGACTGCATCATCATCACGCCCACGATCTGCTCCTTGGGGTCGACCCAGAACGCAGTGCCGGCGTAGCCACTCCAGTTGTAGTCGCCTGCGCTGCCGGGCGTTGCGGCCAGCCCGTCGGCCGGACGCACGGCCAGCCCGAGGCCGAAGGTGTAGTACGACGGATACAGCACGTTGCCGCCAGGGCTTTGGGCGATCGGGATGCGCGGCCCCAGGTGGTCAGACGTCATCCAGCGCACGGTGTTGCGCGACAGGATGCGCTGGCCCTCCAGAGTGCCGCCGTTGAGCATCATCTGGGCAAACCGCAGGTAGTCGGGCGCGCTGGATACGGCGCCTGCACCGCCCGAGTCGTTGCCCGGCGGCCTGGTGACGTCGATCAGCTTGAACCGGTTGCCGGTTGCCGGGTCCTTGTCGAACGAGGCGGCAAGCCGGTGTACCTTGGCCTCGGGCACATGGAACGCGGTGTCTTTCATGCCCAGGGGCTTGAAGATGCGCTCGGCCATGAAGTCGCCCAGCCGCTGCCCCGAGGCGGCCTCGATCACGCGGCCGAGCAGATCGGTCGACAGGCTGTACTCCCATGCCGTGCCGGGCTGGCGCAGCAGCGGCACCGCAGCCAGCCGGCTGACCTGTTCGGCCGGGCTCATGTCACGGGCGTCGAAGTCAAGGTCGCCGGGCTTGTACAGCCCGGCCTGGGCCAGCGCTTCCTTGAACGCGGCGTTGTTGCTGATTTCCCCATAACCCAGCCCCGACGTGTGCCGCAGCAAATCCTGCACGGTCAGCGGCCGTGCCGGCTCGGTGCCTGTGGCGGTGTAGACCTTCAGGTCCTTGAACGCTGGCAGGTGCTTGGCAACCGGGTCGGACAGCTGCAGCCGACCTTCCTCGACCAGGATCATCGCCGCCACCGACGCCATCGGCTTGGTCATCGAGTAGATGCGGAAGATCGAGTCCATCTCCATCGCATCTGACCCGGCCGGGTCGCGTACACCAAAGGCCCGGGCATAGACCAGCTTGCCCTTGCGCGCCACCATCACCGTGACGCCGGGCAATGCCTTGTCGGCAATCTCCTTGTTGAAAGCACCAGTCAACAACTCCAGTCGCTGGCCCGACATGCCGGTGTCTGCGGCGCTGGCGACCGGAGCAGCGGTTGACGTGACGGACAGCACCGGGCCGCCTCCCGACGGTGGCGAATGGGCGCAGGACGCCAAGGCCAAAGCGAGGGCCAACGTCAGCAGGCCTGGGTGGCCGACACGGCGCGCCGAACGGTTCAGCCGGCTGATTTCACTTTGTGCAAATGCCACGATGACCTCCGATTGTTGAGCCCCATGCGGCATGCTACACGCGACCTTCTTTGCGGCCAAGACCTTGGGCGATGAAGGTAAGTACCAATGTATTGAGGGAAACGCCTTCGGTCTTTGCTCGAGTCGTCAGTTGGGCATGAATAGTCTTGGGAACACGGGCTACGAACTTTCCCGATGCAACGCCGCCGCTGTTAGGAGCGGGCACAGGAAGGGCCTTGGCTTTCAGGGCAGCGATCGTCGCCATGAGTGCGTCTTGTCCGTTCTTCAGCGCTTCGTCGACGGTCTCACCGTCAGAGATGCAGTCTGAGAAGTCTGGGTAGGAAATGAGAAATCCACCTCCCTCGTCCGAGGTCAGGGGACGGATCTCGAAGGGGTAGTCACGTGGCTTGCTCATAAGTCATGCTCCGTCGACGAGTTCGAGGAACTTCTTGACGTAGATCGGCTTGATCGGACGGTGGGCAGGAACGGGGAGCGTCTTGCCGTCGGTTCGCACGAATACACAGTGGCTGCTGCCATCGTGTCGCCAGTCGATCCCCCGCTGCCGTGCTACGGTTTGAAGTTGTGCGATCTGCCAGTCCAAGGGTTGCGACGCATGGCAACCAGAAGCTTGGTGGCAGTGTTGATCGATCAAATGGTACTGCGGGCAACATCAAAGCACAAGCGCGACGCGGTAGCGATCAATGCGGCCGGCGCCGCGCAAGTGTGCGCAACGGAGGTCATTGAGGCAATCTTCTTCACTGCAGGATAAGGATCGAACCGGCCTGCGTGCATAGGGCGAAGGCCCAAGTGCGCAGCCCGGGCCAACCTGGGGTCGGCCGGTCAAGGCTTCAATTGCAGCGCCGCCCTGGCGTCCAGCGCCGCCTGGCGGACGTGGCAGCCCGGGATGTGGTCGTTGACCAGGCCCATCGCTTGCATGAAGGCGTAGACCGTGGTCGGGCCGACGAAACGCCAGCCGCGCCGCTTCAGATCCCTGGACATCGCCGTCGACTCCGCCGAGCTTGACCGGCCGGTCGGCCCGGCGCTGGCCTGAGCCGGCTCGAAGCGCCAGACGTAGGCTGCCAACGAGCCCTCGCTGGCACGCAGCGCCAGCACCTGGCGGGCGTTGTGGATGGTCGACTCGATCTTGCTGCGGTGGCGCACGATGCCAGCGTCGGCCAGCAGCCGCTGGACATCGCTGGCGTCGAATCGGGCCACGCTTTCGGCCTCGAAGTTGGCAAAGGCGCGGCGAAAGTTCTCGCGCTTGTTGAGGATCGTCAGCCAGCTCAGGCCCGCCTGAAATCCCTCCAGGCAGAGCTTCTCAAACAGCCGCCTGTCGTCGCTGACCGGGAATCCCCATTCGCTGTCGTGGTAGTGCTGGTACAGGCTGCTGGACAGGCACCAAGGGCAACGGATCGGTGGATTGGACACGCGGGGTCTCCCAGGTTGGCAAAAAACAGGCGAAAAACAGGCGAAAAAAAGGGCGCCCTCGGGCGCCCTGGCTCGGCCGGACAGCGCCGGCGGGTCTGCCAGACTCAGTTCAGCGCAACCTTCTTGCCGCCGACGTAGTTGTACAGCGTCATCGCCGGGTTCTTCAGCTCACCATCGGCCTCGAAGCCGATCTTGGTGGTCACGCCCTGGTAGTTGGACTCGAACAGCTTGGCGGCGTAGACCTTGGGATCGGCCGAGCCGGCGCGCTGCATCGCGTCAACCAGCACATGCACCGCATCGTAGGTGTAGGGCGAATAGACCTGGAACTGCTTCGGGTACTTGGCCTCGTAGCGGGCGCGCCAGGCGGTGCCGCCGGGCATCTTTTCGAGCGAAGCGCCGCCTTCGGCGCAGGTCACGCCACCCAGGGTCTTGGCGCCGCCCGACAACTCGATCAGCTTCTCGGTGCAGATGCCATCGCCGCCGAAGAACTTGACGCTGCCCATGCCAAGCTGCTCCATCTGGCGCAGCATCGGACCGGCCTGCGGGTCCATGCCGCCGTAGAACACGCCGTCAGGGTTCTTCGACTTGATCGCGGTCAGGATGGCCATGAAATCGGTGGCCTTGTCGTTGGTGAACTGCTCGTCGACGATGGTGATGCCGTTGGCCATCGCGGTCTTCTTGAACACCTCGGCCACACCCTGGCCATAGGCGCTGCGGTCATCGATCACGGCGACGCGCTTCAGACCCAGGTTCTTGGCGGCGTGCAAAGCCAGTCCAGCGCCCAGGGCGTTGTCGTTGGCGAGCATGCGGAAGGTGGTCTTGTAGCCCTGCTGGGTCAGCTTGGGGTTGGTCGCCGACGGGGTGATGTGGGGAATGCCGCACTGGTTGTAGACCGTAGAGGCGGGGATGGTGGTGCCCGAGTTCAGGTGCCCGACCACGCCATTGACCTTGGCGTCGCAGAGCTTCTGCGCGGCGGCCGGGCCTTGCTTGGGATCGGCCCCGTCGTCTTCGGCGGCCAACTCCAGCTTGACCTTGCGGCCGCCGATCATCACGCCCTTGGCGTTGAGGTCGTCGATGGCCATGCGGGCGCCGTTTTCATTGTCCTTGCCATAGTGCGCCTGGGCACCCGACAGGGGCCCGACGTGGCCAATCTTGACCACCATGTCCTGGGCCAGGGCGGCTCCTGCGAGCAGGGTCAGGGTGGCACCGACAACGGCTGTGAACTTGAATTGCATGTGAAGACTCCGGGGAATGGAAGAAGGGTAAGCAGACGGTTGGACGCCTTCGGGGGCGAATTCTCAACGGCCGAAACAATACCTCATATGCCGCTGGCGCCGGGGGCGCCGACCTAGGGGCGAACCCGTGGTGTTGCGTCGCTTCAGCGCAACGCCGGGCGGGTCGGCGTGATGCCGGCGGCCAGGTACTGGCGCCAGCGCCGACGGCCGTCCTCGACCGCGTCGGGCAGGGCCCCGACCAATTCGACCACGCGGGCGAATTCGGCAAACGCTGGGACCAAGTCAGGGCCGAGGTTGACGAGCACATCGCGGCTCGGCGCCTGCCCGGCAAGCTCGGCCAGCCAGATCGGCGTTCGGCGCTGCGCCGCCGCGATCGGCTCGTCGCGGCGCAAGCGCAGGTGCGGCACGAAGTCGTCGGGGTCGAAGGTCC
>JANXYH010000074.1 GCA_025350145.1 Burkholderiales bacterium
CGAAGCGCAGCCGGTTGGTGAAGTCCTTCAGCAGCTTCTCGATCTCTTGCTCGGTCATGGCGGGCTGCTCCTTGGGGTTCAGCTCAACTCTTCCTTGCGGATGCTGACGATAGGCGCCAGCACGGTCGGCAGGGCCTGCACAGTCGCCAGCGCCTGGCGCATCCTGCCCTCGACGGTGTTGTGGGTCAGGATCACCAGCTCGGTCTGGGTCTGGCCTTGGCTGCTCTGGCGTTGCAGCATGGCATCGATCGAGATGTCGTGGCTGGCCAGGATGCTGGTGATCGCGGCCAGCACGCCGGATTGGTCGGCGACGCTCAAACGCAGGTAGAAGGCGGTGACGACGTCGGCTATCGGCAGGATCGGCGTGTCGGCGATCTCACCGGGCTGAAACGCCAGGTGCGGGACACGGTGCGCCGGGTCGGCGGTGTGCAGCCGGGCGATGTCGACCAGGTCGGCGATCACCGCCGATGCGGTCGGCTCGCTGCCTGCGCCCTTGCCGTAGTACAGGGTGGTGCCGACCGCGTCGCCCTGCACCAGCACCGCGTTCATCGCCCCTTCGACATTGGCGATCAGGCGCTTGGCGGGGATCAGGGTGGGGTGCACCCGCAGCTCGATCCCGCTGCTCTGGCGCCGGGCGATGCCCAGCAGCTTGATGCGGTAGCCGAGTTGCTCGGCGTAGCGGATGTCGGTGGCTTGCAGACCGGTGATGCCCTCGACATGGGCCTTGTCGAACTGCACCGGGATGCCGAAGGCAATCGCGCTCATCAGCGTGGTCTTGTGGCCGGCGTCTATGCCTTCGATGTCGAAAGTCGGATCGGCCTCGGCGTAGCCCAGGCGCTGCGCCTCTTGCAGCACCACCGAGAAGTCCAGGCCGTTGTCGCGCATCTCCGAGAGGTTGAAGTTGGTCGTGCCGTTGACGATCCCGGCGACGCCTTCGATGCGGTTGGCGGTCAGGCCTTCGCGCAGCGCCTTGATGATAGGGATGCCACCGGCCACCGCGGCCTCGAAGGCGACGACCACGCCGCGGGCGCTGGCGGCGGCAAAGATCTCGGTGCCATGCACCGCCAGCAAGGCCTTGTTGGCCGTGACCACATGCTTGCCGGCGGCAATCGCCTCCAGCACCAGGCTGCGGGCGATGCCGTAGCCGCCGATCAACTCGACCACGATGTCGATCGCCGGGTTGGCGATAACAGCCCGGGCGTCGGCCACCACCTCGACGCCGGGGCCGGCCACGGCGCGGGCGCGGGCGGTGTCGAGGTCGGCGACCATGGTGATGGCGATGCCGCGACCGGCGCGGCGGCGGATCTCCTCTTGGTTGCGTTGCAGCACCTTGAGCGTGCCTGAGCCGACGGTGCCGGCGCCCAGCAGTCCGACCTGGATGGGGTTCATGGGTGAATTTTCAGTCGAGGACGTTCAGTCGAGGAAGGGGTTCGAATCCCGGGCTCAGGTGCCGAAGCGCTTGCGCAAATGCGCCAGAAAGCGGTCGATCCGGCTGATGGCCTCGGCCAGGTCGTCGGAGTTGGGCAGGAAGACCATCCGGAAATGGTCCGGCGCGATCCAGTTGAAGCCCGTGCCCTGGACGATCAGCACCTTCTCCTCGGCCAGCAGGTCGAAGGCGAATTGCTGGTCGTCAATGATCGGGTAGACCTTGGGATCCAGCCTGGGGAACATGTACAGCGCGGCCTTGGCCTTGACCAGGCTGACGCCAGGAATCTGGCTAAGCAGCTCGTAGGCCAGGTTGCGCTGCCGGCCCAGCCGGCCGGCAGGCGCGACCAGGTCCTTGATGCTCTGGTAGCCGCCCAGCGCGGTCTGGATCGCCAACTGCCCGGGGGTGTTGGCGCACAGCCGCATCGAGGCCAGCATGTTCAGGCCCTCGATGTAGTCGCTGGCGTGGCGCTTGTCGCCCGAGACCACCATCCAGCCGGCGCGGTAGCCGCAGGCGCGGTAGTTCTTCGACAGGCCGTTGTAGCTGACGAACAGCACGTCGTCGGCCAGCGAGGCGATGCTGGTGTGGCTGGCGCCGTCGTACACCGTCTTGTCGTAGATCTCGTCGGCGAAGACGATCAGGTGGTGCTGGCGGGCGATCTCGACGATTGCCCGCAGCAAATCGTCCGGGTACAGCGCCCCGGTCGGGTTGTTCGGGTTGATGACGACGATGCCGCGGGTGGCCGGAGTGATCTTGCGGCGAATGTCGTCCAGATCGGGCAGCCAGCCCGCGCCCTCGTCGCACAGGTAGTGCACCGGCTTGCCGCCCGAGAGCGAGACCGAGGCGGTCCAGAGCGGGTAGTCGGGCGCCGGGACGAGGATCTCGTCGCCCACGTCGAGCAGCGCGTTCAGGCTCATCGTGATCAGCTCGGAGGCGCCGTTGCCGAGGTAGACATCATCGATGCCGACACCGGCGATGTGCTTTTCCTGGGTGTAGTGCACCACCGACTTGCGCGGCGCGAACAGGCCCTTGCTGTCGGTGTAGCCGGCCGCACTCGGCAGGTTGCGGATCATGTCCTGGACGATCTCGTCCGGCGGCTCGATGCCAAAGGCAGCGATGTTGCCGATGTTGAGCTTGATGATCTTCTGCCCCTCATCCTCCATCTGCCGCGCCTTGTCCAACACCGGGCCACGGATGTCGTAGCAGACGTTGGCCAATTTCGACGATTTCTGGATGGTCTTCAACACACACTCCGGGTGGCGGTGGCAAGCGCAGTGGCGGCAAGTTCGGGCGCCGCAAAACCTATAATTTTATGCTGCCGCAGGGCCGCGCCCGGCCTGCGTTCGCCGCGCCCGGATTGAGCCCCCATTGGGCCCACCAGCGTCCCCAAACCACCGTCGGAGCCGACGTGAAATTCCAGCCCGACCAACTTGCCGGCACCAACGTCATCAGCCGCCACGGCGCAGACGAGATCTGGGTCGGCAACACGCGCTTCGTCGGCGGCCTGCTGGTGCCCTGGACCGGCACCGTCCTGCCCTGGGCCAGCGGCCTGCCGCAGGACTTGGCCGAGGCCGACTTCGCTGCCGTCTTGGCGCTCCAGCCCGAGGTGGTGATCTTCGGCAGCGGCGCGCGGCTGCGTTTCGTGCCGGCGGCGCTGCTGCGCGGCTTGATAGCGCGGCGCATCGGCGTCGAGACCATGGACACGCCGGCCGCCTGCCGGACCTTCAATGTGCTGGTCAGCGAGGGCCGCAGCGCGGTCGCGGCCTTGCTGCCGGTGCCGGTGGCCACAGCGCCTTGAGGGCCGAGCCAAGGGATTACCTGACGCGCCAAAGCGCAACCAGGCACTGCCGCCGGTGTGCGGGAGTTTTATAATCTCAGGTTATGCCCGGCCAGGGCAAACCAGGCAGGTACACCGTTGCCCATGACGCCAGTCCTCAACAAATCGCTGCCCGACTTCGAGGCACTTGCCACCAGCGGCGTGAAGTTCACCCCTTCGGCCTTCGTGGGCCGCTCGGTGGTGCTGTACTTCTACCCGAAGGACCATACCCCCGGTTGCACGACCGAGGCAATGCAATTCCGCGACCGGCACAAGGACTTCGTCAAATCCGGAGCGGTGGTGTTCGGCGTCTCGCGCGACAACATGGCGTCGCATGAAAAGTTTCGCCAGAACCTCGAACTGCCGTTCGAGCTGATCGCCGACACCGAAGAAAAGCTCTGCCACATGTTCGGCGTGGTCAAGAACAAGATCATGTACGGCAAGAAGGTCAAGGGCATAGAGCGCAGCACCTTCTTGATCGATCCCGCCGGCGTGCTCCGCGCCGAGTGGCGTGGCATCAAGGTCGCCGGCCATGTCGATGACGTGCTCAAGGCCGTCAAGGATATGAACAAGAAGGCAGCCTGAAGCGCTGCGCCGGGCATCCAGCACGCCCGGCTCGCCCGGCATAATCGCTGCATGCCCGCGTTGCGCAGCCCGAAGCTGACCACGTCGCCCCGCAATACCGCCAAATTCGCCAAGCCGCACAGTCGCCTGTGCGGCTTTTTTTCATTCTCCGACCGCTGAGTCTCGCGCCCCCATGCCCCTGCCCAAGCCCCCCGCCAGCAAGGCCGCCCTGCTCTCGTCGGCCGACTTTGAGGCCTTGGCCGCGCCGCCCCGCGACAAGCGCTCCAGCGCCCAGAGCGGCCCGGCCGAGCCGCCGCAGGCACCGAGCGACGGCGCCAGCGAGGCCGCTGCCCTCAGACCGCTGGCCAAGGTCCAGGTGCTGGCGCCGGTGGCGCGCGCCGAGAGCAGCGCGATGCCGGTCAAGCTGGCTTCGAAGGTCGCCGCGACCGCTGCAATACCAACGCCCAAGCTCACCCGCTTGCCGCGCAGCGGCGGGCCGGCCAAGCTGTTCGTGCTCGACACCAATGTGCTGATGCACGACCCGATGAGCCTGTTCCGCTTCGAGGAGCATGACGTCTTCCTGCCGATGATCACGCTGGAAGAACTGGACGGGCACAAGAAGGGCATGAGCGAGGTCTCGCGCAACGTGCGCCAGGTCAGCCGCGAGCTGGATGCGCTGGCCAGCGACGGCCTGCTCGACCCGACCAACGGCATAGCCCTGGCCAAGACCGGGCACAAGGACGCCGGTGGCCGGCTGTTCTTCCAGACCACCTTGCTGGACATCAAGCTGCCCGAAGGCCTGCCCCAGGGCAAGGCCGACAACCAGATCCTCGGCGTGGTGCGTTCACTGCGCGAGGCCCACCCCGGCCGCGAGGTGGTGCTGGTGTCCAAGGACATCAACATGCGCGTCAAGGCACGCGCCCTGGGCCTGGCCGCCGAGGACTACTTCAACGACAAGGTGCTTGAGGACGGCGACCTGCTGTACACCGGCGTGCTCGCCCTGCCGGGCGATTTCTGGGAGCGCCATGGCAAGACCATGGAGAGCTGGCAGCAGTCCGGCCACACCTTCTACCGCATTGCCGGGCCACTGGTGCCGGTGCTGATGATCAACCAGTTCGTCTACCTGGAGCAGCCCGGCGAGGCCGCGCTCTACGCCCGTGTCACCGAGATCACTGGCAAGACCGCCGTGCTGAAGACGCTGAAGGACTACACCCACGCCAAAAACGCGGTCTGGGGCGTGACGGCGCGCAACCGTGAGCAGAACTTCGCCCTCAACCTGCTGATGGATCCGGACTGCGATTTCGTCTCCCTGACCGGCACCGCCGGCACCGGCAAGACCCTGATGACGCTGGCCGCCGGCCTGTCGCAGGTGCTGGACGAGCGTCGCCACACCGAGATCATCGTCACCCGCGTGACCGTGCCGGTGGGCGAGGACATCGGCTTCCTGCCCGGCACCGAGGAAGAAAAGATGGGCCCGTGGATGGGCGCGCTCGACGACAACCTCGAAGTGCTGGCACGCGGCGACTCCTCGGCCGGAGAGTGGGGCCGGGCCGCAACCCAGGACTTGGTG
>JANXYH010000077.1 GCA_025350145.1 Burkholderiales bacterium
GTTGCACCACTGGCCGAACCCGATGAAACCTCATTCCCCAGCCAGCAAGCCGCGCCGCGCCAGGCACTGCATCAGCGCCGACAAACCAAAGGTCCAGGGCGCGATCTGGTCCGACAGGCCGACGCGGTTGGTCAGGGCGCCCAGCCGCAGGCTGTGGACGGTGACGACATCGCCGACCTGGTGGGTAAAGCCTTCGCCCGGCGCGCCGCGGTCTTGGGTGGGCGCGAACATGGTGCCGCAGAACAGCATCACGCCGTCGGGGTATTGGTGGTGCGGGCCCATGGCGTGGGCGACCAGTTCGGTCACGTCGCGGCTGATCAGGCGCATCTGGCTCAAGCCCTGCAGCACGAAGCCGTCGTTGCCGACGACCTGCAGGCCGATCTCTTCTTGGCGCAGATCGTCCAGGCCGAAGCTGGCGTCGAACAGGCGGATCAGCGGCCCGATCGCGCAGGAGCCGTTGTTGTCCTTGGCCTTGCCCAGCAGCAGCGCGCTGCGGCCTTCAAAGTCGCGCAGGTTGACATCGTTGCCCAGGGTCGCGCCGACGATGCTGCCGCGGCTGTTGACCGCCAGCACGACCTCGGGTTCGGGGTTGTTCCAGGTCGACTTCGGGTGCAGGCCGATCTCGGCGCCATGGCCCAGCGAGGCCATGGGCGCGGTCTTGGTGAAGATCTCGGCGTCGGGCCCGATGCCGACCTCGAGGTACTGCGACCACATGCCCTGGGCGATCAGCACGTCCTTCAGGCGCGCCGATTCGGCCGAGCCGGGGCGCACCTGGGATAAATCGTCGCCGATCACCGCCACCACCGCGCGGCGGACCGCGTCGGCCTTGCTCGGGTCGCCCTTGGCGCGCTCCTCGATCACCCGCTCCAGCATGCTGGCGACAAAGGTGACGCCGCTGGCCTTGATCGGTTGCAGGTCGCAGGGCGCGAGCAGGTGGCGTTGGTCGTCACCTTGCGCTGCGTTTGCCAGTTCGGCCGCAGCGCCCAGGCCGGGGCGGTCGCTGTCCAGCCAGGCGCGCACCGCGCCGGCCGGGTCGGGCAGGTCGAGCAGCGCGCTCACCGTCGGCGCCAGGTGCGCCAGATCGACGAGTTGGCCGTCGGCGCGCAGTGCCACCGGGGTCGGGCCCTGGCCGGGCAGCCAGAGCCTGCCGATCAGGCTTGCCTGGGCGGCGTCGGCGGGCAGCATGGGGTAAGTGGTCGGCATGGTGCAGGGTCCGGTGGCGATCGATGCGGTGGATGCTATCTGCCGCCCGGCCTGGGGGTTTGCCGGGTTGGACAGCGTCCTGGGCTGGGCTAGGCTGGCGCCATCGCCGATTGCCCGGACTTCATTCCCATGCCCAAGCTGCACCCACTCGATTTGGCCATCGCCGACGCCTGGCCGGATTTGTCCAGCGCCGCTGCGGTGCAGGCGTTCGAGGCCACGCCCTACGACCAGCGCATCGCCGCCGCCAGCACCTACGCCGCCTTGCAGCGCGGCGCGGCGATCAACCCCGACGCGCCGGCGATCATCTTCCTGCCCAATGCCGACCCCGACGAGCCCGGGCAGCGCATCAGCCACGCCCAGTTCATGGCCGGTGTGACCCAGGCGGCCAACCTGTTCAGCGCGCTGGGGGTGGGGCCCGACGACGTGGTCAGCGTGTTGCTGCCGCTGCTGCCGCAGAGCTTTTTCGCGATCTTCGGCGCCGAGGCGGTGGGCATCGCCAACCCGGTCAACAGCCTGCTCGAGGCCGGGCAGATCGCCGAGATCCTCCACGCCGCCAATACCCGCGTGCTGGTCGCGCAGGGTCCGGGCAGCGACATCTGGGCCAAGGTCGAGCGCATCCGCGACCGCCTGCCCCAACTCAAGGCGGTGCTGGTGGTCGGCGGCAGTGGCCCGGCGCCCGAGGGCACGCTGGCCTTCGACGCCCTGCTGGCGCAGCAGCCGGCCGGGCAACTGAGCAGCGGCCGGCAGATCCGCGCGTCAGACACCGCCGCCTACTTCCATACCGGCGGCACCACCGGCCTGCCCAAGCTGGTGCGCCACAGCCACGGCAACCAGGTCTACCAGGCCTGGGCGATGGCGCTGATGCTGCAGATGCGCCCGGCGGCGCCGATGCTGTGCGGGCTGCCGCTGTTCCACGTCGGTGGCGGCCTGACCCAGGGCCTGGCGCCCCTGGCCGCCGGCGGCACGCTGGTGGTGCTGTCGGCGCTGGGCTGGCGCAGCCCGGCGGCGGTGCGCAACGTCTGGCGCCTGGTCGAGCGCTTTCGGCCCGATGTCTTCGGCGGCGTGCCGACGGTGCTGGGCGCGGCGCTGACCGTGCCGCTGGACGGCGCCGACGTGTCCAGCGTGCGCTGCATCTGGGGCGGCGGATCGGCCATTCCGGTGCCGGTCGGCCAGGCCTACGAGCGCCTGTTCAAGGCGCCGGTGCTGGAGGTCTACGGCATGACCGAGACCGCCAGCGTCCACGCCATGTCCAACGCGCAGCGCCCGCTGCGCATCGGCACGGTCGGGCAGGCGCTGCCTTACAGCCGTTTGCGCGTGGTCGTGGTCGACGCCACCGGCCAGGTTCAGCGCGACTGCGCGGTCGACGAGATCGGTGTGGTGGCGATGGCCGGCCCGGGCGTGTTCACCGGCTACCTGAGCGAGAGCCACAACCGTGACGCCTTCGTCGCCCCGGGCTGGGTCAATTCGGGCGACCTGGGCCGGCTCGACGCCGAGGGCTACCTCTGGATCACCGGCCGGGCCAAGGACCTGATCATCCGCGGCGGCCACAACATCGACCCGATGGCGATCGAGGAAGTTTTCTTCGGCCACCCGGCGGTGGCCCTGGCCTGCGTGGTCGGCGCGCCCGACGCCTATGCCGGCGAGCTGCCGGTGGCGTACGTGCAGCTCAAGCCCGGCGCCAGCGTGTCGGCCGACGAACTGCTGGACCATGTCCGCCAGCACACGCCCGAACGCGCTGCCGTGCCGGTGGCGCTGTACTTCGTCGACAGCGTGCCGCAGACTGCCGTGGGCAAGGTCTTCAAACCGGCGCTGCGACTGGACGCGGCGCAACGTGCGGTGACGCGGCTGCTGGCGGGCATGGCGCCCGACGCGGCCACGCTGCGGGTCGAGGTCGGTGCCCACCCGGTCCACGGCAGCCTGATCACGGTGACGCTGGGCGGCGTCGCTGAACCGCAGCGGGCGGCACTCGGCCAGGCCGTCAGCCAGCGGCTGGACCCGCTGACGCTGCGCCACGCCCTGGTCTGGGCCTAGGCGCGCCGCCGGGTTGGCGACCGGGCGGGCGGTCTAGCGCCGGCCCAAGCCTGGCTCACATCAACTGGCCCGGCGCGGTCAGCATCGGCAGCGCGCTGAACTCGGCCCCAGCGCCGGCTGCTTGCAGACCCAGCAGGGCGACGGCGCGGTCCTGCAGCCTGACGGCGTCATGGTGGTCGCCGCAGTTCTCCAGCACCTCGCTGATGCGCAACAGCACCCGCATCTCCCATTGCACGTCGCTGACATGGCCGGCCAGCGCGGCGGCGGCAAGGGCATGCTCGCGGGCGCGCTCAAGGCAGGCCCGGCCCTTGGCGCCCTCAACGCCAAGGGCGCAGGCCTGGCGAGCGTTGAGTTCGGCCAGGGTGCAGCGCAGATCGACCTGGGAATCGACCGCTGCCAGCGTCGCCGCCCATTGCAGGGCGCGGGCGAAGTAGGTCTCGGCCAGTTCCACCGCCTGGACCTGCAGCAGGCACTGGCCGACCTGGGTCTCGGCCTGCGCCATTGCCGCCGGTAGGCCCCAGGTCTGGACCAGCGCCAGGAAGCGCATCGACGCTTCCAGGGCCAGACGATGCGCCGGCTCGGCACCGGTACCGGCCTTGGCCTTGGCCAGCTCGGGCGGCAAACAGGTGTCTTGGTGCATGGCTGGCCTTTCGAGGCGGGGCTGGGGTCCACGGCAGCCACCGCGGATCGGCGTTGCCCTGGGCGAAATGCTAGGCCGCTGGCGATTGGCCGTGGCCCCGCGCTCAGGGGGAGGCCCCGTGCAGCATTGCGCGGCCGGCGGCGCTGGCCGCTGCGGGCCACCCTGCGAATAGGGGGATGCCCGAGAGCGTTTTCGAGAATGTCGCAAAGGCGACGGATCGTCGAACATGCGGGCCAAGGCACGTGGCGCCGCGTGCCACCACGCACCACCACGCACCACCACGCACCACCACGCACCACCACGGGCCGCCGCGTGCCGCCCGACTTGTCGCCGCCGAACCTCCGGAGAAGCCACCATGCCACCGTTGAATACCCCGTCCTGGCGCGCCTGCGCCCTGCTGGCCAGCGCGCTGGCGGCGCTGCCGGCCGCCGCCCAGCCGGTCGTTCTGACCGCGTCGACCTGGGTGCCGCCCTCGCATGTCTTGTCCGAGGTGCAAAAGGACTGGTGCACGCAGATCGAGCAAAAAACCGCCGGCAAGCTCAAATGCAACATCCTGCCGCGGGCGGTGTCGGCGCCGCCCGGCACTTTTGAGGCGGTGCGCAACGGCCTGGTCGACCTGTCGTTCACCGTCCATGGCTACACCCCGGGGCGCTTTGCGACCACCCAAATGGCCGAGTTCCCGTTCCTCGGCAATTCCTCCGAGGCGGTGTCGGTGGCGTTCCAGCGCAGTTACGCCAGGCAGCCGGCGATCGAGCAGGAGCACAAGGGCGTCAAGGTGTTGACGGTGTTCACCCATGGCCCGGGCGTGGTCTACAACATCCGCCGGCCGATCACCAAGGTGGCCGACCTGAACGGGCTGAAGTTTCGCGTCGGCGGTGGCATGGTCAGCGAGGTCGGCAAGGCGCTGGGCATGAACGTCACGCTCAAGCCCTCGACCGAGAGCTATGAGCTGTTGTCCACTGGGGTGATGGACGGCACCCTGTTTCCGGCCGAGTCGGTGGAATCGTTCAAGATCGAGAAGGTCATCAAGTACGCCACCTTCTTTCCTGGCGGCCTGTACAACACCAGCTTCGTCTTCATGATGAACCAGGCCAAGTACGACAGCCTGGCGCCGGAGCTGAAGAAAGCGGTGGACGAACTCTCGGGCGAGGCTGTGGCGCGGCAGTTCGGCCGCGGTTGGGACAAGGTCGACCGTCGCGGCATGGCCTTCATGCAGGCCAACGGCGTGGCCTTCGTCAAGGCCGACGCGGCCTTCGTCGCCGAGGTCAAGTCGCGCACCGCCGGCCTGGAGGGCGTTTGGATCAAGGCCGCGCAGGCCAAGGGCATGGCCGATCCGGCCAAGGCGCTGGCCGAGTTCCGCGCCGAGATCGGCAAGCTGGAGAAATGAGCCGGCTGCTGCAAGGCCTGTGCGGCACGCTGGCGGCACTGGCGCTGCTGGCGATCATGCTGCTGACGCTGGTCGACGTGCTCGGCCGCAAGCTGCTCAGCCAGTCGGTGCCGGGCGCGCTTGAAGTCACCGAGATCATGATGGTGCTGCTGATCTTCGCCGCCCTGCCCCTGGTCTCGCTGCACGGCGAGCATGTGGTGTTTGATTCGCTCGATGGCTGGTTCGGCCGCCGCGCCCTGCGGGTGCAGCAGATCGTCGTCGATTCGGCCTGCGCACTGGCCCTGGGTGGCCTGGCCTGGCTGATGTGGGCCAAGGCCGGCCAGGTCGCCGGCTATGGCGACACCAGCGCGCAACTCAAGCTGCCGCTGGGCCCGTTCGTGCAACTGATGGCGCTGCTGTGCGGCGTCACGGCGGCGGTGCATGGCCTGAAGGTGCTGCGGCCCGGCATCGCCCAGCATACCGACGCGGCCTTGCCCAGCGGTGGCGCGACATGATCGAGGCGCTGCTGGGGTTTGCCGCCGTCTTCGCCCTGGCGCTGCTGCGCGTGCCGCTGGCCTTTGCGATGGGCTTTGTCGGCTTCGTCGGCCTGGGCCTGTTGCGCGGCTGGGGGCCGACCGCCGCCTCCGCCGCCCAGGTGGTCTACGACACCGGCTTTGCCTACACCCTCAGCGTCGTGCCGCTGTTCATCCTGATGGGCAATTTCGTCGCCCGCGCCGGGCTGGCGCATGAGCTGTTCCGCGCCGCATTTGCCTTTGTCGGCCACCGCCGTGGCGGCCTGGCCCATGCCACGGTGATGGCCTGCGCCGGCTTTGGCGCGATCTGCGGTTCGTCCATCGCCACCGCCGCGACCATGGCCAAGGTGGCTTACCCGTCGATGAAGCAGTTGGGCTATGCCGACTACCTGTCCACCGGCGTGATCGCCGCCGGCGGCACGCTGGGCATCATGATCCCCCCGTCGACCATCATGGTCATCTACGGCATCGTCACCGAGACCCACATCGGCAAGCTCTTTGCCGCCGGCGTGCTGCCGGGCCTGCTGTGCGCGGCGCTGCTGATGGCCGGGGTGGCGACCGTCATCGCCCGCCACCCCGAGGCCGGCCCGGCCGGGCAGCGCAGCGATTGGCCAGCCCGTTGGGCCGCGCTGCGCGGCATCTGGGGCGTGGTGGTGCTGGTGGTGGTGGTGCTGGGCGGCATCTACGGCGGCTGGTTCACCGCCACCGAGGGCGCCGGCATTGGCGCCTCGGGCGCCTTCACCTTCGCCCTGCTGCGCCGCAAGCTCGATGTCAGGGCCTTGTTCGAGGTGCTCAGCGAGAGCGCGCGCACCACCGCGATGCTGTTCACGATCCTCATCGCCGCCGCGATCTTTTCCAGTTTTGTCAATTTCACCAGCATGCCCGGCGACCTGAAGGACGGCATCACCCGGCTGGGCCTGCCGCCGCTGATGGTGATCGCCGCGATGATGGGCGTCTATGTCGTGCTCGGCACGATCATGGAAGAGCTGACGATGGTGCTGCTGACCATTCCCGTGTTCTTCCCGGTCGTCACCCAACTCGGCTTCGACCCGGTCTGGTTCGGCGTGCTGATCGTGCTGGTGGTCCAGGTCGGCCTGATCAGCCCGCCGGTGGGCATGAACATGTTCGTCATGAACGCCCTGCTCAAGGATGTGCCGCTGCTGGCGATTTTCCGCGGCTCGGCGATCTTCTGCCTGCCGCTGGTGATCGGCCTGGTGCTGGTGCTGGCGTTCCCGCAACTGGCCCTGTGGCTGCCCGGTTTGATGAAATGAGGCTGGCGCCGCGCCGCCGCGGCACTTCAGCGCGCGCTGACCACCACCTTGCCCGTCATGTAGGGGTGGACCGAGCAGATGTAGTCGAAGCTGCCGGCCTGGTCGTAGCGGCGGCTGACGCTGGCCCCGGGCAGCAGCAGGTCTGCGCCGCGGGCGCCGTCGGCGTGGGCCAGGCCGTGGGGCGCGCCGTCGTCGTTGGACCAGGTCACGGTCTGGCCGGCGACGATGCGCAATTCGCCCGGCGCGAAGGCGAAGTTGATGATCGAGACACGGCCTGCGCCGGCTGACCCGGCCGACCCGGCCTGCTGCTGCACCACCACCTTGCGCGGCGCGACGCCGACCGCAACCTGGCGCACCGTGCCGCTGGCCAGGTCGATGATCGACAGATCGTTCGAGCCCTCGTTGCTGACATAGGCGGTCCGGCCGTCGCCGCTGGTCGCCGCCCAATGCGGTTGCTTGCCGACCGGGATCGAGCGCAGCACGGTCAAGGTGCCGACGTCGAACAAGGTGTACTCGCCCGGCCCCTGGACAACCACGCCGCCGAGCTTGCCACCCTTGATCGGCGCGGCGATGTGCGGCGAGGCGCCGGTGGCCAGGCGGGTGACGACGCTGTCGCTGGTGGTGTCGATCACCAACACGGCGTTCTCCCCGGCCACGGTGGCATAGACAGCACGGCCATCAAGGCTGGCCTCGAGATCGCGCGGCGGCTTGTCCAGGGCGATCTGGCGCAGCACCGTCGCCGTCGCCAGGTCGATCACCGCCAGGCTGAAGCTGCCCGGCTGCTGCGAGGCGACATAGGCCTTCTTGCCGTCGGGCAGGATCGCCAAGGTGTGCGGCTTGGCCACCGCGATGCTGCCGACCTGCGCGCCGCTGGCGGTGTCCCACACCCCGATGCGGTCCTCGGCGTAGACCGCCACCAGCAGGCGTTTGCCATCGGGCGCCATCGCCAGCCCGTGCGGCGCCTTGCCCACCTCCAGTGGCCTGGTGGCGGTGTCGCTGGCGGTGTCGATCACGCTGACCTGGGATGAACCGTCACCGCTGACATACAGCCTGCGGCCATCCGGGCTGAGCACCATGCCATGCGGACCGGCCGCCACCGCGATGGTTGCGCTGACCACGCCCTTGGCGGTGTCGATCACACTGACCGTGTTGTCCTTGAAGTTACCGACATAGGCCTTGGGGTCGGCCGCCTGTGCCGATAGGGCCGATAGGGCCAACAAGGCCGACAGGGCCGACAAGGTCAACAGTCCGGCCCGGCATTTGGAAAATCGCATCGCGTTACTCCTGGTGGTTGGCGCCAGCACTGCGCCGGCACTTCTGTGCCCCTTCTTACCGGCGTTGGTGGGGCGATATTCCACAGGGAATAAAACCGCCATTGCTGCGGTCTGACAATTCAGACCTCCGACGCCGCAAACCGCCTTGACACCGCACCAAGACTTCAGCCGACTGGTCCTGATCCACCTCGATGCGGGCTACAACCTGGCACGCTGGTTGGCCCAGGATGCCCATGCCGCCGAAGACGTGGTGCAGGATGCTTGCCTGCGGGCGATGAAGTACATCGCGGCGCTGCGTGGCGACGATGCCCGCGCCTGGTTCCTGAGCATCGTCCGCCACGCCTATTACGACTGGCTGGCCCAGCACCGGCCGGCCTGGCTGCTGCGCGACGACGAGGCCCTGCTGGCGCAAGTGGCCGACGCTGCCGACGGGCCGGAGCAGGCGCTGGTGCGCAAGACCGAGCGCCTGGCACTGGCCGACGCGGTCGCGGCCTTGCCACTGGCGCTGCGCGAAGTGATCGTGCTGCGCGAACTCGAAGCGCTGTCGTACAAGCAGATCGCGCAGATCACCGATGTGCCGATAGGCACGGTGATGTCGCGGCTGTCCCGGGCGCGGCGGCAACTGCAGGGCGCGGCCCTGCCGGCACGGGCCCGGCTCGCCACGCCAGGAGCCGCGCCATGACCTGCGACGAGGTCAACGCCCTGCAGGCCGCGCTGCTCGACGGCCAGGTCGACGGTCTGCGCGCTTTTGCCCTGCGCCGGCACATCGCCGGCTGCCCGGCCTGCGCGGCACGCCAGGCGCAGGTGCTGAACCTGCAAGCGCGGCTGCGGGCCGAACTGCCGCGCTACGCCGCGCCGCCCGGCCTGCACCAGCGCCTGCACCAGCGCCTGAACGAGCGCCTGAACGAGGATCTGACGCAGGCGAGCGGTGCCACGCCGCCGTCATGGATCGCTGGCGGACTGCGCGGCCTGGGTCTGCGCGGTCGCCTGGGCACCGGTCTGGCTGGCCTGGCTGGCCTGGTGGCCGGCGCCGCGCTGGCCAGCCTGGGCTGGACCGTGCTGCCGGCTTTGCCGGGCTGGAATTCGGCGCCGACACTTTCCACCCGGCTGGTGGCGCTGCATACCCGCGCCACCCTGGCCGACCGGCTGATCGATGTCGCCTCGTCGGACCGGCATACCGTGAAACCCTGGCTGTCGGCCCGGCTGGACTATTCGCCGCCGGTGTTCGACGCCGCCGAAGCCGGCTTTGCCTTGCAGGGCGCTCGGATCGCCCGGCTCGACGGCCACGACGTGGCGGTGCTGGTCTACCGCCGCCGCCAGCACCTGATCGACGTGGTGGTGAGGCCCGGGGTGGCGGCCGGCACGACGCTGGCGGCGGTGGTGCGCGGCTTCAACCTCAGCACGGCCAGCGGCGCCGAGATGCAATGGCTGGCCGTGTCCGACCTCAATGCCGCCGAGTTGGCCGACTTCCTGCGCCGCCTGGCGGCTGGCCAGTGGCAGGGCTGAGCGGGGTGCTGCGCCGCCTCGCTTGCGCCCGCCAGGCCGGGTGTCGAGCACAGCCTTTGGCCAGCGCGGCGCCTCAACCCGCCCGGGCCAGGGTCGGCGCCGCAGCCCGCTGCCGCCGCTGCCGCCAGGCCTGGCGAACCCGCCAACCCAGCAGCAGCGCCACGATCAGGGCGTAGACCGACCATTCGGCAAAGTTGTGCTTGGCTGCGCGCATCCAGAAGAAATGCAGCAGGCCGAGCAAGATGATGGCGTAGACCGCCTTGTGCAGCATCTTCCAGCGTTTGGCGCCCAAGGCCCGGATGGCGCGGTTGAACGAGGTCGCGGCCAGCGGCGCCATCAGCAGCAGCGCCAGGCTGCCGACCAGGATGAACGGGCGCTTGGGGATGTCGCGGACGATGTCGCCCCAATCCAGGCCCATGTCCAGCCAGGCATAGCACAGGAAGTGCGACACGGCGTAGAAGAACGCATAGACGCCGAACATCCGCCGCAGCCGGGCCAGCGCGCTCCAACCGGTCCACTCGCGCAGCGGCGTGATCGCCAGGGTGATGCACAGGCTGCGCAGCACCCAGTCGCCACTGCCGCGGATCAGCGCCTCGGCCGGGTTGGGGCCCAGCGTGTTGGCCAGCGCGCCCCAAAGCAAATGGGCAAACGGCAGCAGCATGGCCACGAACAGCAGCGGCTTGCAGGCCGGATGCAGCAAGAGCTTGTTCATGGCCGCGTCGTGCTCAGTAGTTCTTGGCCAGGTCCAGCCCGGCGTAGAGCTGCCCGACCTGCTGCTCGTAGCCGTTGAACATCAGCGTGGGCCGCTTCTTGGCGAACACGCCACCCTCGTCGCCGATGCGCCGCTCGCTGGCCTGGCTCCAGCGCGGGTGGTTGACGTTCGGGTTGACGTTGCTGAAAAAGCCGTATTCCTGCGCCGCCGCCTTGACCCAGGCGGTGCGCGGCTGCTTGTCGACGAAGCGGATCTTGACGATCGACTTGGCGCTTTTGAAGCCGTACTTCCAGGGCAGCACCACCCGCACCGGCGCGCCATTCTGGTTGGGCAGCACCTCTCCATACATGCCAAAGCTCAGTAACGCCAAGGGGTGCATGGCCTCGTCCATGCGCAGGCCCTCGACATAGGGCCAATCGAGCACGTTGGAGCGCACATAGGGCATGGTCTTGGGGTCGACCAGGGTATGGAACTCGACGTACTTGGCGTTGCCGGTGGGCTCGACCTGCTTGATCAACTCGGACAGCGAGTAGCCGATCCAGGGCACGACCATCGACCAGCCCTCGACGCAGCGCAATCGGTAGACCCGCTCCTCCTGGGCGCTGAGCTTGAGCAGATCGTCGAGGCCGAAGCTGCGCGGCTTCTTGACCTCGCCCTCGACCGCCACGCTCCAGGGCCGGGTCACCAGGGTGTGGGCGTTGTGCCCGG
>JANXYH010000136.1 GCA_025350145.1 Burkholderiales bacterium
AAGCAAGCGGCGCCTGGCGGTACCACGGCAAGACGCCGAGTTCCTTCTGGACATGCCGTGTTTGGACGCCGTGGAATCCGAGTACGAGCAACTGATCCCGGAGGCCGCCGATTGGTGGTCACGTCGCTTCAGTCATGGCGATCTGCGCCGCGTGATCGCGGCCGAACACACCGGCCTGCTGGATCGGCAGGAGCGCGAGGCGCTGGAGCTGCGCTTCAAGAACAAGCTGCCCAAGCCGTGGTTCGAAAACCTGCTTTCCGCAACGCCGACGCTGGAAATGGGCGTGGACATCGGCGACCTGTCGTCGGTGCTGTTGTGCTCGGTGCCGCCGAATCAGGCCAGCTTCCTGCAGCGAATGGGCCGCGCAGGGCGCCGCGACGGCAATGCGATGACGACAACGCTGGCCGACGGGAACAGCCCGCACGACCTTTACTTCTTCGCCGAGACCGAGGAAATGATCTCGGGTGAGGTGGAACCGCCCGGCGTGTTCTTGCAGGCGGCCGAAGTGCTGCGGCGGCAGTTGTTCGCGTTCTGCATGGACGACTGGGTGTTCAACCTGACCAGCGCGACGGCCTTGCCGGAGAAGACTTCGCAGGCACTGGATGCGATGGAGCAGGCCAAGCTCGATCGCTTTCCGTACATCCTGGCCGACCATGTGCTGAAGCACGAGCAGCGCCTGTTCGACGGGTTCATGGCGCTGCTGGAAAAGGACGTGAACGAGGTGGTCCGTGGCCGGCTGTGGGACTACATGCAAGGTCAGGGTGAGACCGACGGCCTGCGTACGCGCCTGATGAAGTCGTTGGAAGAACTGGTGGAGGAGCGGCGCGTCTACAAGAAGCGAAAAGACCAGATCGACGCCCGAAGGGCAGCGGTCGCCCAGCGGCCCCAGGACGAGGCGACCAAGGACGAGATCGACAACCTGCTGCGCGAGCGCGACAAGATGCTGGAGCTGATCAAGGAAATCAACGCCCGCGACCTGTTGAACACGTTGACCGACGCAGGCCTGATCCCGAACTACGCGTTCCCGGAGTCAGGCATCCAGCTCAAGTCGGTGCTGTGGCGCAAACGCGGCGCAGACGAACCCGGGCAGGGTGCGTATGTGACGCTGGCCACCCAAAAGTACGAACGGCCGGCGCAGTCGGCGCTGTCAGAGTTCGCGCCCGAGAACCGCTTCTATGCGAATCAGCGGCGGGTGGAGGTGGACCAGATCAACATGAATCTGGCCAGGACCGAGGACTGGCGCTTCTGCCCCAGTTGCCACCACATGCAGAACCTGGTCATAGAGCTGGACGTGCACCCGACATGCCCGAACTGCGGCGACCCGATGTGGTCAGACGGCGGCCAGCGGCGCGTGTTGCTTCGCTTCCGCCAAGCCATTGCCAACAGCAACGACACAGACGTTCGCATCGACGACAGTTCGGAAGACCGCGAGCCGAAGTACTACGTGCGGCAGTTGATGGCGGACGTCCAGCCGGCGAACATTCGCGAGGCTTGGCAAATTCCGACCGGTGGCACGCCCTTTGGCTTCGAGTTCATCTCGCGCGTCACCTTCCGCGACGTGAACTTCGGCGAGTTGGCAAAGCCCGGCGACGCTTTCAAGGTGGCCGACAAGGAAACGCAACGTCCCGGCTTCAGCCTCTGCCGTTTCTGCGGCAAAGTCCAGAAGCCAGCGCGTCGAGGCGGGCCGGCGGCAGAGCAGAACCACAGCTTCGACTGCGCCAAGCACGGCAGCGATGACCCGGCGAACCTGCTCGATTGTTTGTACCTCTACCGTGAGTTCGAGTCAGAGGCGCTGCGCATTCTGGTGCCGTACACCAAGAACGGCGTGGACGAAGCGGTCGTCCAGTCCTTCATGGCAGCCGTGCAGCTGGGGCTGAAGCGGCGCTTCGGCGGCAAGGTGGACCATTTGCGCATGGTGCTGCAGGACGAGCCCGGCAAGGACGGTGGGCCGCGCAAGCACTACGTCATGCTCTATGACTCGGTGCCTGGCGGTACGGGCTATCTCCATCAACTACTGGTACACGACGCGAAGACGCTGGCCGACGTGCTTGACATGGCGTTGAAGGCGCTGAGCACTTGCTCGTGCAACCAGGACCCGGAGAAGGATGGCTGCTACCGCTGCCTCTACCAGTACCGCCTGGGCCGCAATATGGGGCTGGTGTCACGCGACAACGCCAAGGCGGTGCTGACTGAACTGGTCGGATCCTTGGGCGCCTTGGAGCGCGTGAAGACCATTTCCGACATCTACATCAACCCGAACTTCGATTCGGTGCTGGAGGCGCGGTTCATCGAGAGCCTGAAGAAGCTCAGTGGCGCGGGCGGCTTGCCCGCCGTGAAGTTGGTTCAGGATGTTGTGAACGGGAAATCTGGCTACCTGCTGGAGGTGGGCGCCCAGCGCTACCGCGTGGAGCCGCAAGCCGAACTCAACGGCGACCATGGCGTGGTGGTGCCGAGTAAGCCCGACTTCGTCATCTGGCCCTGGGCGGCTGCCTCGAAGCGCCGGCCGGTTGCGGTGTTCTGCGACGGCTGGGCGTACCACAAGGACTGCATGCGCGACGATGCCCTGAAGCGCAGTGCCATCGTGGCCAGCGGTGGGTACTGGGTGTGGTCGGTGACCCATCAGGACGTGGCGGCGGCGTTGGCGGTGAACTTGGATACCGACCTGGAGCCGCCGTTGGTGGCGATGTCCAGGCACGACGGCGCCAAGGCGCCAGACACGGTGCCACGGGCGCAGGAGAAAGCGTTCACGCACCATGGCGTCGCACGGCTGCTGCAGTGGTTGGCGAGTGGGTCGGACGGCGGCGACACAGATCCCGCTGTACAGACCATGCAGCGCAACGCGGCGTGGCTTGAGTTCCTGATGATCCCGAACACGCCAGACGACAAGGCCGTTTGCGATGGCCAGCGGGCGCACTGGCTGCCAAGGCTGCCGCTGTACATACGTGAGCCTGGTGCCGGATACGCGCCCGTCATGTCCCGCGCCGACGGACCGGCCGCCATCATCGGCTGGTGGGCCATGGCGCTGGCGAAGGGGCTTCCAACTTCGGGCGCGTGGTCGTCGCCCGGCGCCGTCGTGCTGGATGAGCCGGCAGCAACAGACGAGGATGCCCTGCACCGCGGTTGGAGGCGGTGGCTGCAGCTCTACAACACCGCGCAGTTCATGCCGGGCGTGTTGATGGCCACGTCA
>JANXYH010000141.1 GCA_025350145.1 Burkholderiales bacterium
AATCCTCGGTTCCGGTTTTGCCGTGGGCCCCTTGCCCGCGTGCCGGCTGCACGCTAATCAAGCCCAGTGCTGTTGTCAAACGACTTGCTGCCACGCGCGCGTCCTGCCGCCGGCCGGCGCTGCCCTTCGGCATCGCCAGCCGGCGCGCGGCGCCAGCCCATCACCCCGTCGACCGGGTCGGTATCTGGTTGAACGCCATCGCCCGGATCGGCAGGCAGGCGGCGTGAGATAGCAGACATCAATAGGGGCCGAGAAACCGACTGCCATTGAAGTGAATCATGTGAGTCGGAGCGTCAGCGATCCACACCTCCGACTCCCAGGCAATCACATCCAAATACCGAAGAAAAGTCTTGCGGTCGGGGAATGCAGAAACGTAGACCAGACCAGCCGTGCAGCGCTTGAACAGCTTGCCGAGTTCGATCTGTCGTTTCGAATCCACGGGTCCGTGGCTCGTCACCGATTCAATCAGTAGCAGCCAATTCTTCTCGCGCATGTAGATGACGACATCAGGCAGTTTGCCGTGATTGTCTAGAAATACGCCTAGATTGGCCAGCAGCTCGGTGTTGAAGTACCCGTGTTTGTCTCCCGTATCGCCAACGTAGACCAACTCGCCCGCTGGCGAAAAGCGAGGACCAAAATCCCCGACAATGTCGCCAATCAATTCGGAGTGTTTGCCCGGCGAGAGCGCTATAACAATGCCCGGCTTGACCGTCACCGGCACCAACTGCATATGGCGCTGCTTGGCGTACTGCGCCACAAGCGTCTGGCGCTCCGACTGGAACTCGGCGAGCGCGGCCTTGTAGCCTGCGGAGCCCACCAGTCGCAGTACGGCCAACAGATGCGGTTCAATTTGATATACAGCCTTCGGACTGTTGACGGGGCGCTCAGGCCTGTCTGGATTATACAGGCAGACGCCAGCCTCTATGAATTGGTGTACTGACTGACGCCGAAAGGTCTCCCGCGTATTTGGTGCGTACTCTGCATCGCAGTGCGCTCTTACCCAGTCCATGATCGGTGTGATGCCAACAAGCGGTGCTTCAGCGTCGCACCACCGCTTCTTCGGGGTCAAGCTGAGCCGCGCCAACAGGCAAAGGGCCGTCCGGTCGTTGCATTGCGCCCTCGGCATTCCCAGATCGGTGAGGATCTGCAATGCCTCTTTCAGTTTTGCTTGTTTGCGCATTGGTCAAGTAATCCATCGATCTCTTCCTGCGTGAGGCCGTGCCGATACTTGCTCCCCAATTCTCGAAGCATGGGCAAGCTCGGAAACTTCATGTTTCGCAAGTCCGTTGCATTTACTTGGGTGTGACCTGAAAATATTCGAAAGTAGTTGTCAAGCACGGTGCTGTTGAGAAATACCGCAAGGCCTCTTGCCAGATCCATTGGCAGTCCATTTTTTTGAATATGAAATACATTCCAATGGTTCTCAAACCCGACCAATTGGCTGTTGATATCTTGCGGCGTAATGATATAAGCCACGACACGTCGCCGTTCTTCTTTCGCTGAAAATCGCCTGACCACAACGTAGACGCCCTCGCGCATCAACCACTTGTCAACTTCGTTGCTGCGGTAAAGTGAGTTTGGTTTCTTGTGCGCCTTCGGCCACTCGAATCCGGCAGCTGTGAAGTGATGCGGATAGATGCAAGGCACGGTGCCTGGTTGAGGATCCTGGCTCCACCATGGCTTCAGACGAAAGTCCACGACTGGACCCGTACAGACCTCAACGCCAAGCTCCTTCAGACCGTACTTAAAAAATTCACCAGTGACCGGACCGGGCTCAGCCATGCTGGGTATACGAATAAAAATTTCCGGATCGCCGGTCTCGACTATCAACTCGAACGGCACAACCCGGCGATGCACTACATCGAACTCAGCATCTTGAGAAAGCGAAAGCGTGACGCTGCCCTGCGCACCACCCCGCGTCAGTTTAAGTATCACGTTCTCCTGCAAAACCTCATCGTCCTTGAACGCCTGATTGCGCGACTCAAATATATGGATCAGGTCAATCGAGCACTTGGTGAGCATCAAACTGCGAAAGGGCTTGTAGTATGGCCCATTGCAGAACGATCTGGGAATGATGATGACAATCTCACCGCCCAGCTTCATTTGAAGGATGGCCAGCGCAAGAAAGGCTGTGTACAGATTTCCGGTCTCCAATCCAAGCTGTCGGCAAGCGCTGCGATGGATGGAGTTAGCGCCTATTTTTTTATAGGGTGGATTCATGATGGCGTGAGTAAACCTGGTGCCGACATCAAATTGAATCCGATCAACTGAATCGAGGATGAAATCCTTTTTATGTAACTCTGTGACGACATCCAACCCGGCCAGATTTCTCTGCAGGTAACTCACCATCACTGGATCAAGCTCCCAGGCCTCGGCGCGGCTCAGCTTCAATACCTTGCTGGCGGCTAAAGTCAATGAACCTATTCCTGCGCCAGCGTCCAGCAACACGGCGTTGGTTCGCGTCACAAAAAGATTCGCCATGAACTCGGCGATCCTGAATGGCGTCATGAACTGGCCAAGTGCACCCTTTTGCTTCGGGTCCAACTTGGTTTTTGCCTCATGTCGCAAAGCATCAATCACTGCCTCGTCCATCGGAGAGCCTTTCGCCTGATTGGGCTTGTCATACTGCCGGCAAATTCCTGCCGAAAAGCGTTGTTGCGGCGCTGAATGGTGTGCACGCGCAAATGGCTGGAATTTTATACAGTATAACGGCGGCGACGAGTCGCGGTCTGGGCAAGGGGCCAGGTCTCTCATTTCCCCTAACCCCGAGCCGTGTCACGCCCACTTCGCATCGAGTTCCCTGGCGCGGTGTACCACATCATTTCGCGTGGCGACCGTCGCATGGCGATCTATCGCGACGACGACCGACGGAGTCATCTGGCCGTCATCGCGCAGGCGATGGTGCGGTTCGATGCTGTCGCGCTTGCGTACTGCCTGATGGGCAACCACGACCATCTGGTGGTGCACACCCGTTCGGCCAACCTGTCGCGGCTGATGCGGCATATGAACGGCGCCTACACCCGGACGTTCAATCGGCGCCATGACCTGGTGGGGCATCTTTTTCAGGGGCGCTTCAGGGCCATCTTGGTCGACCGCGATGCCTACCTGCTCGCGGTTTGCCGATACGTCGAACGCAACCCGGTGGCGGCCGGCCTGGTGCTGCGGCCGGCTGATTGGCCGTGGTCGAGCTTGCAAGCGCATGTCGGCATCGCCGCCGCGCCGAGCTGGCTCGACAGCGATGCATTGCTGGCCTGCCTGCTTGCGCGGCCGATCAAAGGTGTCGCGGACCGTCGGCAGGCGGCATCAAGCTCGCGCTCGGCGGCGGATAGAACCGATCGACGAGGCATGAGGCTCCATCTTGCAAACCTTCGTTTCGATGAGGGTGCTCTGCCAGCCATCCCGGCAAGGCACGCCTTGGGCGAGCGCATTCGCACAAGCAGTTCTTGATTGTCCGTTCTCTGACAAGTAGCATGAGAACGAGTTTCTATATTGGAAAAGACATGGCGCAACTTGATCGCATCACCCAACAACCCGAGGTCATGGCCGGGAAGGCCTGCATTCGCGGAATGCGGGTCACCGTCGGCACGGTGGTAGGCCAGATTGGCGCCGGCCACAGTGTCGAAGACGTCCTGGCCGAATATCCGTACCTTGAACACGAGGATGTCATGCAGGCACTGCGCTACGCGGCCTGGCGCGCGGAGGAACGCGAGATTCAGATCGCCAGTGCATGAAGCTGCTGGTGGACATGAATCTGTCGCCGCGCTGGGTCAACTTGCTGACTGGCATCGGTGTAGAGGCGGTGCACTGGTCTACTGTCGGCGCGATGAATGCGCCCGACTCGGAGATCATGGCCTATGCGCTGGCCAACGAATTCGTGGTTCTGACGCACGACCTTGACTTCAGCGCAATCCTCGCTGCGACGCACGGCGAAAAGCCGAGCGTCGTCCAAATCCGAGCCGACGATGTGAGCCCCGATGTGATCGGACGCCAAGTGCTCATCGCGCTGCGCCAAATGGAGACCGAGTTGCACGAAGGTGCCCTGGTCACCATCGAGCCGAGCCGCACCCGATTGCGTGTGCTGCCATTGCGAACGAAGGGTTGACTGTCAAGATCGCGGGGCAATGGGGGTCTCCCACTCGGCGCGACGTCCGCGAGCACTTGGGCAACGCCTGCGGCCAAGCGCTGGAAGTCGATATCGCGCTTGACAGGCTCTTGCGCGGCTATTGACGCCAGGGCAATCGCGGCGCCGGCCAATCGGGTCGCCAAGCGTTTCTGACTCTCAACCCCCACACCCCCCACCGTGCGGGTCTGCGGTGAGTGGTTCGACACGTTGGCGCGCGCGGCGAAGGGGCTGATGTCAGGTCGAACATCCCTGGGCCTTGCACCACAAATCCTTGACGCTGACCAGGCCCGATTCCCTGAGCCATGCATTCGACATGGCCTGCTGGGTCACGCCCGGGTCGGTATCTGGTTGAACGCCATCCCCCGATCGGCCCGCATGTCGGCTGGCAGGCCCAGCACCCGCTCGGCGATGATGTTGCGCAGGATCTCGTCGGTGCCGCCTTCGATCCGGGTGGCGGGTGAGCGCAGCAGCATCGCCTGGAATTTGCCCAGCGCCTCGGTCGAGGCCGGGTCGGTGGCGATGCCGGCCTGGCCTTGCAGGTCCAGAGCGAAGGCGGCGATCTCCTGCAAGGTGGTGCCGGCAACGAGCTTGCCGATCGAGTTCTCGGGGCCCGGGGTCTGGCCCTTGGACAGCGCCGAGATGCTGCGGTAGCTGGTGTAGCGCAGGCCGCTGGTGCGCACTGCCCAGGTGGCGAGCTGGCTGCGCACTGCCGGGTCGTCGATGGCTTTTTGGCCACCCTCGCCCAACTCGAATTCGCAGCAGAAGGCGAGCAGTTCGCTGAAGCCTGTGACCATGCCGGCGCCTATCGACATGCGTTCGTTCATCAGCGTGGTCAAGGAGACGCGCCAGCCGTCGCCGACCGCGCCCAGGCGCTGGTGGTCGGGCACCCGCAGCTCGGTGAAATAGACCTCGTTGAAGCCCGACTGGCCGTTGACCTGCTTGATCGGGCGGATCTCGATGCCCGGGCTCTTCATGTCGATGAAGAACATGGTCAGGCCGCTGTGCTTGGCCACGTTCGGGTCGGACCGGGTCAGAACGATGCCGAAGTCGCTGTAGTGGGCGCCGCTGGTCCAGATTTTCTGGCCGTTGATCAACCAGTCGCCGCTGCCATCGCCGGCCGGCGTCGCGCGGGTGCGCAGGCCGGCCAGATCCGAGCCGGCGGCGGGCTCGGAGAAGAGCTGGCACCAGACCTCGGCGCCCGAGGCCAGCGGCGGCAGGTAGCGCAGCTTGTGGCGCTCTTCTATGGCGTGGGCCATCAGGGTCGGGCCGCACATGCCCTGGCCAATCAGGAAGACCAGGGCGAGCTTGGCGTAGGCGCCCTCCTCCTGCTGCCAGATCACCCGCTCGATGGGGGTCGCGCCGCGCCCGCCGTAGGCCTGTGGCCAGTGCAGGCAGGCCCATCCCGCCGCGTGCTTGGCGGCCTGCCAGGCTTTGCTGGCGGCCAGGATGTCGCCGCTGCGCAGGGGCGGCTGGCCGTAGCCGGCAGACGCCAGTTCGGCGTGGAGATGGGTCGGCGCGTTGGCCGCGATCCAGGCCCGCGCCTGGGCGCGGAATTCGGCCTCCTGCGGGGTGTCGTCAAAGTTCATGCTGTTTGCTCCTCTTTTGCGGCGGCGGCCTTGGCCAAGTGCTGATCTTTGAGCAGGCCGACGAGGCGGTCCTGCCATTCGGACAGCGGCCCCAGCGCCTGTGCCAGCAGATTGGCGCGGCGGTAGTAGAGGTGGCAGTCGAACTCCCAGGTGAAGCCCATGCCGCCATGGACCTGGATGTTGTTGCGCGCGCAATGCTGGAAGGCCTGGGTGGCGCTGACCCGGGCAGTGGCTGCGGCCAGCGGCAGCTCGGGCGAATCGGTCGACAAGGCCCAGGCGGCGTAATAGCAGTTGGAGCGGGCCAGGGTGGCGCTGACGTACATGTCGGCCAGCATGTGCTTGATCGCCTGAAGCGAGCCAATCGGCCGGCCGAAGGCGAACCGTTCCTGGGCGTAGGCGCAGGCCATCTGCAGCGCCCGGTCGGCACCGCCGAGTTGCTCGAAGGCCATCAACACGGCGGCGCGGTCATACACCGCCTGCAGTTGGGCCCAACCCTGGCCGGGCTGGGCCAGCGGCTCGGCCGCAGCCTGCTCGAAACGCAGCAGGCCGTGGCTGCGAGTCGGGTCGATGGTGCTGATGGGGCTGCGCTGGACGCCGGCCGCGGCGAGCTCGACCAGGTACAGCGACAGTCCGGCGTCGCCCCTGGCCAGCACGATGGCGAAATCGGCGATGTCAGCGTCGGCCACCGCCAGCTTGGTGCCGCTGAGCGCAGTGGTGCTGCCACCCAAGGCAGTGGCCTGGCAGTCGATCCCTGATGGTGTCAGCCGGCCACTGCGTTCGGCCACTGCGACGGTGGCGATGGCCTTGCCGCTGGCCAGCAGCGGCAGCCAGCGCTGCTGCTGGGCCGGGCTGCCGGCACGCAGCAGGCATTCGGCGGCCAGCCCTATCGAGCTGGCATAGGGCACCGGCGCGAGCGCCCGGCCGAGTTCCTCGGCGACCACGCAGGCCTCCAGACGGCCGGCGCCCAGGCCACCATGGGCCTCGGGGATGGCGGCGCCGAGATAACCCAATTCGCCCAGGCCGCGCCAGAGCTTGAGGTCGCAGGCCTGCGTGCCGTCGAGCACGGCGCGCACGGCGCTGCGGCCGCAGTGGTCGCCCAAGTAGCGGCGAACCTGGTCCTTGAGCTGTTGCTGCTCGGGCGAGAAGTCGAATTCCATGGTCTGGGGATCCTTGGCGTTGGCCGGTCTGCACAGCCTAGCCGGCCAAGTCGCGGTCGGCCATCCGCATCAACGCTGGGTTGAGGCAGGCAGCGGATCGCCGGCATGCGGGTTGGCCTGCATCGCCAGCGCTGTGGCCCGTGGCATGCTGGCCGCAGTTGCAACTTGACGGCGCAGCTTGACCGCGCAACTTGACCGCGCCACTTGACCGCGCAACCAGACAGAAACCTTGCCGGAGCCGCCCGCTTGAACGACCCAGACACCCCCACCGGCCAGCCTGCCGACCTGCCGGGCTACGACAGCGCCCGGGTCCAGGCCTGGATCGCCGCGAACCTGCCTGGCCTGCGTGCGCCACTGCGCTGGAGCCGGCTGGAAGGCGGCCACTCCAACCTGACCTGCTTGCTGGCCGACGCCGACGGCCGGCGCGCCGTGATCCGCCGCCCGCCAGAGGGTGAACTGCTGCCCAAGGCGCACGACATGGGGCGCGAGTGGGCGCTGATCTCGGCGCTCGGCGGATCGGCCGTGCCGGTGGCGCCGGCATTGGGCTTCTGCGCCGACAGCTCGGTCACTGGCGCGCATTTCTACCTGATGGGCCATGTTGCCGGCCAGGCCTTGTACAGCGCTGCCGACGCTCAAGCCTGGCTGCCCGAGCCGCTGCGCCCGCTGCTGGCCGAGTCGTTCATCGAGGTGCTGGCCGCGCTGCATGCGATCGACCCCGACAGCGTCGGCCTGGGCGATCTGGGCAAGAAGGACGAGTACATCGCCCGCCAGCTCAAGACCTGGTACCGCTCCTGGAACGCGTCGGTGGCCGGGGCCGGTTTTGACGACCCGCGGGCGCATGCGCTGCAGCGCTATTTCCTGGCCCATGTGCCGCCGCAGGGCCCGGCGCGGATCGTCCACGGCGACTACGGCCTGCACAACACGCTGGTCGGCGCCGACGGCCGCATCGCCGCCGTACTCGACTGGGAGATCTCGACCCTGGGCGACCCGCTGGCCGACCTGGGCTACGCCCTCAACCAATGGGCGCAGGCCGACGACCCGCCGGGGGTTCGCGGCGATCCGCCGACCCGGTTACCGGGATTTCCGCCGCGCCGGGTGCTGGCCGAGCGCTATGCCGAGCGCACCGGCCGCGACCTGAGCCGGCTGGACTTCTACACCGGCTTCAACCGCTGGAAGTCGGCCGCCATCGGTCACGGCGTCTATGCCCGCTACCGGGAGGGCAAGAAGAGCGCCGAGGGCGTTGACCTGGCGGCGATGAAGCGCTCCATCACCTGGGCGCTGGCGCTGGCCGAGGCTGCGGTCGAGCGGCTGGAGCGCGGGCCCGCCTGAGGCTCAATCGGTCGAGCCCTGCAGCATGCGCCGCAGCACCGGCCCGTCGGGGTGGTAACTGTGGCAGGTGCCAGCCAAGGCCTGGGGCTTGAAGACCCGCACCGGCTGGGCCTGGCCCGGCAGGCGCGGGGCGTGAAAGCGCGAGGCGAAGGCTTGTACCGCCGCCGCCGCCATCGCGTCGAGCAGGGCCAGCACATGGGTGCAGCCCTCGACCCCGCCCAGGCGCTCGCGCATGGCCTTGCGGAAGCCCTTGGCCAGCGACATCCCGACCAGGCGCTGGAAGTTGGGGTTGACGCCCGGACAGGTGTCATAAGGGGTGTTGACCATGGCCGAGGCCACGGCCAGGATGTTGCGGTCCTGGTCCAGCGTCAAACGCATCTGCATCTGGTGCAGGGCGTCGCCGCTCTGGCACTGGCCACGCCAGGGGCTGGTGTATTCGAACCCACGGGTGTCGGTGAAGCGGGCGTCGAGGTCGACCAGGCCGTCGTCACGCGCGAAGCTGCGGCAAACGATGCTGCGGGTGTGGATCGCCCGGCGCGGCGCGGGCTCGGGCAAGACCCAGCCGGCGTCGATCTCGCGGTGCTTGGCTTCGGCCGGGTCCGGTTGCGAATCGCTCACGCCGCCGCCACCAAGCCGCCGTCGCTGGCGATCACCTGGCCGACCACGTACTCGCCAGCGCGCGAGCACAGGAAGGTCGCCAGTCCGGCGATATCCTGCGCCGAACCGACCCGGCCGCTGGGGTTGCCGCTGCCCACCCGGTCCCAGTCCACACCCTCGGTCTTGCCGCCGAAACCGACCCCGGTGGACAGCATCCAGGTCGGGTAAGGCCCCGGCGCGATGGCGTTGAAGAGGATGCGCTCGCGGGTCAGGCGTGAGGCCATGAAGCGCGTCAAATGGTGCAGCGCGGCTTTGGACGCACCATACGACCAGGCGTCAAAACTTGAGGCCTTGAGGCCATCGATAGAGCCGATGTTGACGACCCGGGCGGGTGAGATCGCCGCCGCCGCACGCAGCAGCGGCAGCAGCTTCTGGGTCAAAAAGAACACCGCCTTGACGTTGGTATCCATCACCTTGTCCCAGCCGGCCTCGGGGAAATCATCGATCGGCGCGCCCCAGGATGCGCCGGCGTTGTTGACCAGGATGTCCAGCTTGGATTCGCGTGCCGCCAGCGCCGCCGCCAGCGCATTGACGCCCTCCAGGCGCGACAGGTCCGCCGGCAGGCTGTGGCATTGCCCGCCATAGGTTGCGGCCAGCCGCGCCGCCGTGGCGTCGCAGGCCTCGGCCTTGCGCGAGCAGATGTAGACCTTGGCCCCCTGGGCGAGGAAGCCGGCGGCGATCATCTCGCCGATGCCGCGCGAACCACCGCTGACCAGGGCGACCTTGCCGCGGATGGAGAACAGATCGTCAAAGGATTCAGCAGCCATGGCCGGCCTCCGGTCGGGTTGGGGGGGGGTGTGGGGATGGGGGCCATCAGTTGCGAAACACGGCGGCCATGCTCGGGTCTTCTTCGCCGCTGCCTTCGAGCATCCGCACCTCGTTGCGCCCGACCACCAGGTGGTGCACCTCGTCCGGGCCGTCGGCCAGGCGCAGGGTGCGCTGCTGGGCGTACATATGGGCCAGCGGGGTCTTCTGCGACACGCCCAGGGCGCCGTGCATCTGGATCGCCTGGTCGATGATCTGGCAGACCCGCTCGGGCACCAGCGCCTTGACCATGTGGACCCAGATCCGCGCCTCGCGGTTGCCCAGCACGTCCATCGCCTTGGCCGCCTTGAGCACCATCAGGCGCATTGACTCGATCTCGATCCGGGCGCGGGAAATGATCTCGACGTTGCCACCCAGCCAGACCAGCTTCTTGCCGAAGGCCTGTCGGCTCAGGCCGCGCGAGACCATCAAGTCCAGCGCCTTCTCGGCCTGGCCGATCGAGCGCATGCAGTGGTGGATGCGGCCCGGGCCCAGCCGTACCTGGGAGATCTCGAAACCCCGGCCTTCGCCCAGCAGCATGTTGGTGGCCGGCACGCGGACGTTGTCGAAGACGATGTGCATGTGGCCGTGCGGGGCGTGGTCCTCGCCGAAGACATGCATCGCGCCGACGATCTTCACCCCGGGCGTGTCCTTGGGCACCAGGATCATCGACTGCTGCTTGTGCGGCGGCGCCTTGGGGCTGGTGCGCACCATCGTGATCAGGATCTTGCAGCGTGGGCTGCCGGCGCCGGAGATGTAGTGCTTCTCGCCGTTGATCACCCATTCATCGCCCTCCAGCACCGCCGTGGTGGCGATGTTTTTGGCGTCCGACGAGGCATGGTGGACCTCGGTCATGGCGTAGGCCGAGCGGATCTCGCCGTTGAGCAGCGGCTTCAGCCAGCGCTCTTTCTGCTCGGTCGTGCCGACCCGCTCCAGCACCTCCATGTTGCCGGTGTCCGGGGCCGAGCAGTTCATGCACTCCGAGGCCAGCGGGTTTTTGCCCAGTTCGGTGGCGATGTAGGCGTAATCGAGGTTGGACAGGCCCTCGCCGGTCTCGGCGTCGGGCAGGAAGAAGTTCCACAGCCCCTCCTTCTTGGCCTGATCCTTGGCCGCGCCCAGCACCTCCAACTGCCCCGGGGCGTAGCTCCAGCGGTCATCGCCGCTGCGCCCGGCGCCGAGCTCGGCGTACTTCACACTCATCGGGTCGACGGTCTCGGCGATGAAGCGCTTGACATGCTCGAACAGCGGCATCGACTTGTCGGACATGCGCAGGTCGTTGAGGGCGTCGGTCGGGTTCAGGCCGAAGGCGGAGCCGGGTTTGGCGGCGGCTTTGGCAGTGGTGGTGGTCATGGCGATGGTCCTTGTCGTGGGTCGGGAACGGTGAACGGTGAACGGTGGGGCGGTGAACGGCAGTGTAGGCAAGCCTCAGGCGGCCAGGCCCTGGAGCCGCGCAGCCTGCAGCCGCAGGTACTCGGGCGAACCGAGCAACTGGCGGTTCATGGCGATGCGCTTGAACCAGTAGTGCAGGCCCAGCAGATCGGTGAAGCCCATGCCGCCATGGACCTCGGTCGCCGTCTTGGCCAGTTGCTGCCCGACCTCGCTGAGGTGGGCCTTGAGTTGACAGGCCAGCAGCTCGGCGTCGGGCAGGGGCTCGGCCAGGGCATGGCCGGTGTACCAGACAAAGGCGCGGCAGGGCTCCAGCGCGGCGGCCATGTCCGCGCAGAGGTGCTTGACGGCCTGGAACGAGGCGATCACGCGGCCGAACTGCTGGCGCTGGCCGGCGTAGGCCAGCGCCTGGTCCAGCATCGCCTGGGCAGCGCCCAGGGTGTCGGCGGCGAGCACGGCGCGGCCCAGCGCCAGCACCTGGGCGCAGACGCGGGCGTCGCTGCCGGGCAGCAGCGCCGCGCTGGCGCCGTCGAACACCAGTTCGCCGATGGCCCGGCTGCGGTCGACCGTTTCCAGGGCGATGCGGCGCAGGCCAGGGGCGTCGGCAGGCAGCAGGTACAGGCGCTCGGCCGCGTCGGCCACCAGATAGGCGTCGGCGTTGAAGTCGATGACGTGCAGCGCCCGGCCGCTGAGCCGGCCCTGGCTGCAGACCACCCCGGCGCCGGCCCGGGCGCCGCTGCGCTCGGACAGCGCCGCGCCCACCGTCAACTGGCCGGCGGCAATCTGCGGCAGCCACTCGGACTGCTGCGCCGCGCTGCCGGCCAGGCGCAGCGCGGTCGGCACCATCGCCACGCTGGCGCTGAAGGCCAGCGGCGCGACATGGCGGCCCAGCACCTCGGCCACCAGGCAGGCCTCGAGCGGCCCGAGGCCGACGCCGCCGTGCTGCTCGGCGATCAGCAAGCCGGGCAGGCCGAGTTCGGCCAGGCCGGCCATCAGGTCATGCGCGCGGTCCTCGTGGCCATCGGCAAATCGCCGCACCCGCTCCAGCGGGGCGCGCTCACGCAGGAAGTTGCCGATGCTGTCCTGCAGCAGGGTCTGCTCGGGCGAGAGGCCGAACTGCATCAGGCCGCCCCCGCCACTTTGGGCTCACGCGGCATGCCCAGACCGAGCTCGGCAATGATGTTCTTCTGGATCTGGCTGGTGCCCCCGCCAATGATCAGGCCGAGGAAGTACATGTAGTTCACCTGCCAACTGCCAGCGTCGCGCAGGTAGGGGTTGGCGCCATAGGCCAGGCCGCCCTCGCCCATCGCGTCTATCGCCAGGGCCTCGATCTCGTGGCGCAGCTCGGTGCCCTGCAACTTGACCACCAGGGCCGCCAGCCGGGCGTCGTCGTGGCCAGGGTTGAGGCCGGCCGAGAGCAGCCGCAGGTCGTTGAACTGCAACCCCAGCAGCCGGCCCTGCAGGCGCATCAAACGGTCGCGCAGCGCTGCCTGGTCGATGGCGCGTTGGCCGTCGACCGTCTCTTGCTGCATCAGCGCCACCAGGGCGTTGAGCCGCGCCAGCGACAAATTGGGGTCGGCGAGCGAACCGCGCTCGTTCTTCAAAATGATGTTGGCCACCCGCCAGCCGTCGCCACGCTGGCCGACGATTTGCCCGGCCGGCACCCGCACATCGCTGAAGAACACTTCGTTGAAGTTGGCCTTCATGGTCATGTCGACCAGCGGCCGGACTTCGATCCCCGGCGTGTCCATGCGCAGCAGCAAAAAACTGATGCCGCGGTGCTTGGGCGCCTGCGGCTCGGTGCGCACCAGGCAGAACATCCAGTCGGCCTCGATCGCGGTGCTGGTCCAGATCTTCTGGCCGTTGACGACCCAGGCGTCGCCGTCGAGCACCGCCGACGTGCGCAGGCTGGCCAGGTCGCTGCCGGCGCCGGGCTCGGAATAGCCCTGGCACCAGACGATGTCGCCGAGCAAGGTGGCGGCGATGAACTGCTGCTTCTGCGCTGGGCTGCCGACTTCGAGCAAGGTCGGCACCAGCATGTTGATGCCCTGGCCGCCCAGGCCAGGGCTGATGCCGGCCTGGGCGAATTCCTCGGCGATCAGCCGGCTGGCGAGGATGTCGGGCGCCAAGCCGGCGCCGCCAAGCTCGCGCGGGATGGTGCGGGCAGCGTAGCCGTTGGCAATCAGCAGTTCCTGCCAGGCCCGGGCCTGCGGGTCGTGCAAGGCCCGGCCGCTGGGCGCGAGGTGGCGGTGGGCGGCGATGAAGGCGCGCAATTCGGCCCGCAGGGCCTGGTGCTGGGGGCGCTCGCTCAGGTCCATGGCAGCCGCGCCCTCAGGCGGTGGCTTCGAACACCACCAGCAGCGCGCCGTTGGCGACCTGCTCACCGGCAGCAACTTTCAGTGCCTTGACGACGCCAGCCGTTGGGGCGGTGATGCGGTGTTCCATCTTCATGGCTTCGAGCACCAGCAGCAGGGCGCCGGCCTCGACGCTGGCCCCATCGGCCACCGCCACGCTCAGCACCTTGCCGGGCATGGGCGCGAGCATGCCGCCACCGAACTCGGCGCGTTCGGGCTGCGGGTGGCGCGGCAACTCCAGCAGTTCGATGTCGCCGGCCGGGCCGTGCAACCAGTGGCACTGGCCGCCGTCGGCCGCCGCTGCCGAGTTGATCTCCCAGCGGCCACGCCGGCCGTCCAGCGTCAGCGCGATGCCCTGGGCGTCGACCGCCGCGACCCGGGCGACGCACTGGCGGGCGCCGATGGCGACCACGACGCTGCCGTCGCGCTGGCTGCGGTAACGCAGGGTGGTGAGTTGGGCGGTGCCGGCATCCTTGCCGTGGCGCAAGCGCACTTCCTCGGCCGGCATCACCGAGTTTCTGAAGCCCGCCGGAATCGTCGCCTGGACCTTGGCTGCGGCCTGGCGGCGGGCGCGGCCGAACAGCGCAGCGGCGATGGCCGCAGCCTCGATCTCGGCCTGCGCGAAGGTGCGCAGCGGCGCCGGTTGGACGCGCTCGATGAAGTCGGTGGTGGTGTCGCCGGCCAGAAAGGCGGCGCTGCGCAGGGTCGCAACCAAGAAGTCGCGGTTGTGGCTGAGGCCCTGGATGCGGGTCGATTCCAGCGCCCGCGCCAGCTTGGCCGCAGCCTCGCGCCGGGTCGGGGCATGGGCGATGACCTTGGCCATCAGCGGGTCGAACTCGACCCCGATGACGCTGCCCGACTCGACCCCAGAGTCGTAGCGCAGGCCCGGCCCCAGCGCCGGTGCCCAGACCACGACCGTGCCGGGCGAGGGCAGGAAACCCTTGCTCGGGTTCTCGGCGCAGAGCCTGGCCTCGATCGCGTGGCCGCTGATCGCGAGGTCGGACTGGCTGAAGGCCAGCGGCTCGCCCTCGGCGACGCGGATCTGCTCGCGCACCAGGTCCAGCCCGGTGATCGCCTCGGTCACCGGGTGCTCGACCTGCAAGCGGGTGTTGACCTCAAGGAAGAAGAACTCGCGCCCGGCCAGCAGGAACTCGGCCGTGCCGGTGGAGTGGTAGCCAATCGCCTGGGCCGCCTGCAGCGCCGCTGCGCCCATGCGCTCGCGCAACTCGGCGTCCAGCGCCGGTGATGGCGCTTCTTCGATGATCTTCTGGTGGCGGCGCTGGATCGAGCATTCGCGCTCGAACAAATGCACCAAATGGCCATGCTGGTCGCCCAGGATCTGGATCTCGACATGGCGCGAGGCGCTCAACCAGCGCTCCAGGAACACCGTGCCGTCGCTGAACGAGGCCAGCGCCTCGCGCCGCGCGCTGGCGATTGCCGTGTCCAGCGCCTGCGGCGTGTGCACGATCCGCATGCCGCGCCCGCCGCCGCCGGCCGAGGCTTTGACCAGCACCGGGTAGCCGATCTGCAACGCGGCCTGCGCCGTGGCGGCGGGGTCGGCGTCGGCGGCCAGTTCATGGGCCTGCAGGGTGGGCACGCCGATGCGCTGCATCAGCCGCTTGGCGGCAAGCTTGTCGCCGATCTGGCGGATCGCGGCGGGCGCCGGGCCGACCCAGGTCAGGCCGGCGGCGATCACGGCCTCGGCAAATCCGGCGTTCTCGGACAAGAAACCGTAGCCGGGGTGGACCGCGTCGGCGCCGCTGGCCTGGGCCGCAGCGATTAGCTTGGCGACATCAAGGTAGGTCTGCGCCGAGCTTCGGCCCTGCAGCGCGACCGCCTGGCCGGCCTCGCGCACAAAGGGCGCGTCGGCGTCGCTGTCGGCATACACCGCCACAGTCGCAATGCCCATGGCCTGGGCGGTGCGGATGATGCGCCGGGCGATCTCGCCCCGGTTGGCGATCAGCAGGCGCTGGATCGGTCTGATCTGCACGCCTGAACTCACATCCGCCATCACATCCGCCATCACATCCGCCATGTGCCGTACTCCTTGGTTCCGGCCACGGCCTGGTTGTGGCAGGCCGACAGGGCAATGCCCAGCACGCTGCGGGTGTCGCGCGGGTCGATCATGCCGTCGTCGCTGACCCGCGAGGTGGCGTACAGGCCCTTGGAGCGCTCCTCGGCCCAATGCTCGACCGCGGCGACGCGCTTGGCATTGGCGGCCTCGTCGAAGACCTCGCCGCGGCGCTCGGTGGCGCTGCGCTGGACGATGCTCATCACCCCGGCCATCTGCTTGGGCCCCATCACCGCGATCTTGGCGGTCGGCCAGGTGAAGACGAAGCGGGTGCCGAAGGCGCGTCCGCTCATGCCGTAGTTGCCCGCGCCGTAGCTGGCGCCGCAGACCACCGAGAGGTGCGGCACGGTCGAATTCGAGACCGCGTTGATCATCTTCGAGCCGTTCTTGGTGATGCCGTGCTGCTCGAAGTCGGTGCCGACGATGTAGCCGGTGATGTTGTGCAGGAACAGCAGCGG
>JANXYH010000172.1 GCA_025350145.1 Burkholderiales bacterium
GCTCGCGCACGCTGTCGCGCTCGTCCGGGCTGGAGCTCAGCCCGGCGACGATCCGCAATGTCATGGCCGACCTTGAAGAGTTGGGCCTGATCGCCAGCCCGCACACCAGCGCCGGCCGCATCCCGACCTCGCGCGGCTACCGGGTCTTCGTCGACACCATGTTGACGGCGCACCCGCCTGGCTTTGATCGCACGCCCGAGATGGCCAGCGCCCGCGAGCAACTCCAGCCCGACCTGCCGCAGCGCGTCATCGCCCAGGCTGCCAACCTGCTGTCGAACCTGTCGCACTTCGTCGGCGTGGTGACCGCGCCACGCCGCTCCAGCGTCTTCCACCACATCGAGTTCCTGCGCCTGGGCGAGCGTCGGGTGCTGGTGATCCTGGTCTCGCCCGACGGCGACGTGCAGAACCGGGTGATCTTCACCGCCCGCGACCACAGCCATGCCGAGTTGGTGGAGGCGACCAACTTCCTCAACGCCCACTACGCCGGCCTGACCATGGACGAGGTGCGCGAGCGCCTGCGCCTGGAAATCGACAGCCTCAGCGGCGAGATCGCCGTGCTGATGCGCGCCGCGGTGCAGGCCGGCGCTGACGCCATGGGCGACGGCGGCGAGCAAGTCGTGGTCTCGGGCGAACGCAACCTGCTCGGCGTCCAGGACTTCGGCAACGACCTGAGCGCGCTGCGCAAGATGTTCGACCTGTTCGAGCAAAAGACCCAGCTCATGCGCCTGCTCGAAAACTCCAGCCGCGCCGAGGGCGTGCGCATCTACATCGGCGGCGAATCCGGCGTGGTCCCGGCCGAAGCGCTGTCGGTGGTCTCCGCGCCCTACGAAGTCGATGGCCGCATCGTCGGCACCCTGGGCGTGATCGGCCCCACCAGAATGGCCTACGACCGCATGATCCAGATCGTCGACATCACCTCGCGCCTGGTCGGCCACGCCCTGTCCGCGCCACGCTGAGCCCGGCGCCAGCGGCTCCTACAATCGCCGCCGTTTGACGCAGGGCCGTTAGCTCAGTTGGTCAGAGCAGAGGACTCATAATCCTTTGGTCGTTGGTTCGAGCCCAACACGGCCTACCAATAAGATCAAAGACTTATGATCGATCTGGCGCATGGTTTCGTTCCCTATCGAAGTCCATGTGGCCACTTTCGCGCGGTTAACGCACCGGTGATCCGCGGCTTCAGTGGGCCGCTTGTGCGGCAGATCGCCTTCTGGCTTCCTCGGCGAAGGCTTGATCTGTCGGTCTCAGGGTCCCGCGGGAGCGCATGGACTCAAACGCAGCGGCAACGTCTTGCCACGTCACCCCGCTGGCCGGCAGCGACGCCATTCTCCAAAGGGAAGCCGCGACATCGCGCTGCAGCACGGCCGAGCTGGGGTCGGCGTCGGCCAGGCGCTTGGCGATGTCCAGGCTGTCCTGGAAGCGCTGGCGCGCGCCGGCCAGGTCACCCTGGGCCACCAGCACGTCGCCCAGTTCGTTCAATGCAACCGACCGATCACGTTGACCATCTGCGGTTTCGGCGGCTCGCGTGGCCGCTTGCCGCGCTTCAGGCAAGCGGCCCGCTTCTTGGTACATCCGGCCCAGTTCCACCCAATCCCAGTGCACGCCGGGATCGAGACGGGTCACTTCTTCGTATCGTGCGATCACCGCATCGGCGCGGACCTTGCCCTTGTCCTTCGCATTTCGCGCCAGCGTGGCGACGCGGCGGCGTTCGGCGGCGGTTTCGATGTTGACGCCTACCTGCCGTGCATGTTCACGGGCGTCGATCAGTCGGTCGAGAACGGCAAGCGCGCCGACTTCGTCGCCGCCGTTATACAGGTTCAAAGCAGCCGCGCCTTCGGGCGTGGAGGCGATGTCCCGTACCGCGCGTCGGAAGACCGCAATCTCTTGCGCGTAGGCCCGATCGCGCTAGGCCAGTTGCTGAACATAGCGTTCCTGCGCCTCGGTCAGTTCAGTCTGCAAACGCGCACGGGTGGTGGCCTCGCGGTCGGAAGCGGCGACTAGCATTGCGCGCAGACCTTCGATCTGGCGGCGCTGCTGCGTGATGCGGGCGTCGGCCAACCGCAAGTCGGCCGCCGAAGTGGCCGAGGCCGCGTAAAGCGCCTGGGCTACCGCAGATCGAATTTCGGCGTTGCTCTCAGGAGCGCCGACAGACGGCAAGAAGAGGCATAGCCAGAACGTCAACCACCCCGCAACGACGTTCCTCGATCCACTGGCGCTTGCGGCCACATTCCACCCTTCCGGCCCTGCTGATCGTTGAGAGTGTCGTTGCCTATTGCAGACCGTGTCAATCTGTGGCGGCCTACCACCACACCCTGCTCCATGAGCAGCGGTGCGGGTTGATTACGAAATGGGCCGACAGTCTGGACGGTTGCGCGACGGCGCGCAGGCGATTTCGTTGACGGGCAAGCCGGCCTGATCCGCGACGACGGCCCATGCACTGCCAGCAGTCACACTTTTGTATGACAATTGCATGCATTGAAGTCGCAGCCCCCGAAGACCCTGTCATGCATACCGCAACCCTTAGATCCGTCGGCGGCTCGGTGTCCGTCACGCTGCCGCGTCAAATGCTGCGTACCCTGGGGCAGGCGGCCGGCGCCACTGTGGCCGTGACCATCGAGGATGGCCGCTTGGTTCTGGCGCCAGCCCGGCCCCGCTACACGCTGGCAGAACTGCTGGACGGGATGAAGCCAGGCGACATGCCGACGGCACCGGGCTGGTCTGACGCCAAGCCGGCGGGCCGGGAGGTTTGGTGAGGGGCGCACGGTGACGCGGCGAGCACCCTATGTGCCCAAGCGCGGCGACCTGATCCGGCTCGATTTCGACCCAAGCGCCGGGCATGAACAGCAAGGCACCCGGCCGGCTCTGGTGTTGTCGCCCGAGCCCTTCAATGCGTTCGGGATGGCACTGGCCTGCCCCATCACACGCGGCGGCGCATTCGCGCGCGGCCGGGCCTGGACGGTGGCGCTGGCCGGACTGCAAACCGATGGCGTGGTGCTCTGCAATCAGGTCCGCACGGTGGACTGGAAAGCCCGCCGGGCGCAGTTCATCGAGGCCCTGCCGCCTGAACTGATTGCCGAAGTGCTGGCGCGTGTGGCTACGCTGATCGAGTAGAGCCGCATGACGCGAAAGAACCGGGCCGGCCGGATGCCCGGCGATATGCGTCTGGTGCCGAGCCTGGAACGGTTCGAGACGCCGGCGAACGAAATTCGACGGGTGCCAGTGACCTGCATTGACGCGCAAGCGTTGGCGGCATTGAGGCGCGCCGCCCGGTGCAACCGGCAACTTCGCCGCCTGCCTCGTGCGAGGCGATGGCTGTGGCCTGACGCACAATCATGACCCGACCCGATGCCGTCGCATGCTTTGCGCAACGGGTGGCGATGCAGGGCTTAGCCGTTGCGCTGCTCCACTTCCGGCCGGCCGTTGCGGTAACCATAGGCGGGCGGGCTTGAGCGCTGCGGACATGGGGCGCGACTTGGCAGTCGTCGTTGAATCTGTTCGCGACGCTGATGGTCAAGGTGGCGCCGAACTTCGACCAGCATCCGAAGGTGGCTCAGGTGCTGGCAGCCGAACTGCGGCCGGCCGACTTCGGCATGCGCGAGTTGCCCGCGCTGATGGCGCCAGCCGACTGGCGCGCGGCGGCACTCGCCTACTACCCGGGCGCCTGGGTCGCCGATCTGTCGCCATGAGCGACGACCATATCGCCGACCCCACCGATGCGTCCGACGCCGCAGCGGTTGCCACCAGCGCGATGCCCGACAGCGCGATGCCCGACAGCGCGCCGGGCGCGGTCACGCTCTGCCCCGCTGAAAAAGGATGATCCGCGTCAGGCCTGTGCCGCGGCCCTGTACAACAGCGTCTACGGTGCCAACATGGCGCACCGCAGCGAGGTGCTCAAAGGCATCCGCCAGGCGAAGGTCGACGTGACCGCGACGCAGCAGGCCTGGCAGCGCATCAAGGCCGACCCGAAGGCGACAGTTGCACAGAAGCAGGCAGCGAGTTTGAAATGGCAACAGTCATATGCCAGTTTCCAGACCGCCTACGCGAAATACCAGGCGCTGCCCGAAGAGGCCGATGCCTGGGCAGCGGGTGACAACGTGGTGAACGACTGGTGAGCCGCCGTGGTGCCGTCGCGAGCGTGGCCGCGTCGCTCGGCGCCATCGCGTTCGGGCTGCCGGCATGGGCATGTGCTGAAGGCGTTGTGAAGGTGAATTCGCCACCGATGGCGCTGCTGCTCGAAGACATCGTCGCGCGACTGCCTGGCGTCAACGCTGTTTTCTGACCGACAAGGCGCGCTACGGTTTCCTGCCCGACGTACCCAGGGGCAGCGCGCCGGCCGAGATGGTTTGCATCGCCGAGCACCGTGGCGCCGAGCTCTACAGCCTGGGCGAACGCCGCCCATTGATCCCGGCCGATGGTGCGTTGCGCCTGCTGATTGACCGCACCCGCTGGCTGGCGCCGGCCCCCGCCTTCTGGGAAGACGCCAACCGCCGCTTGCGCGCCAACCGCCTGCCTGTGGCCAAGTTCGTCCAGAACCCGGCCAGGCCGGTGCCGCTGCACGCCTGCCTGGGCAAGGCGTTGTGCCTGCTGTGCTGGGCCGTGGAAGAAGCCCCGCCGGCTGACATCCCCAACGCCCTGCGCAACTGGGAAGCGCCGGCGCCCGAAGAGCGCTGGTGGCTCTACACCATGACCGTGGCCACCACCGGCCAGGCCCTGCACAAGGGCATCGGCTGGCACAAGGCCTTGCGCGCGGCGCTGGCCGACAACCCCTTCGTCAAAGGCGAGGGCATGTCGCCCCGCGCCCTGCGCGAGCTGCTCGGACACGCCCAGTTGTCGCTTGCGCTTTGAGCACCCCCAGGCCGGCCGAAGCTGCCCGCCCCAATAGGGGTTCAAGCAACTCGGGAGCGGCCCGTCGTTCCTTGAGAACGCCCCCATCAACCGGCCCGACCTGACCAGCGCACAACTCGATCGCACCTCGGACCTGATGGACCTGGCCATTCCGGACGGCTTGGTGACTGGCGGGGCGCGCAGCGCGTAGCACCTGGCCGCCGTAGCGGCGACCCCCTGCTGTCTACCAAATCCGTAATGACGTTGTCGTTACGATGTGGTAAGGTGGAGCCCAAGAGCAAAGGATCGGCCATGACGACTACCAGCACAACGAAGACACCCCGGGACACGCTTAACCTGCGCATCCCGCCGGCCGAGCGCAACCTGATCGACCGTGCGGCGGAGTCGGCCGGCAAGACGCGCACGGACTTCATCCTGGAGGCGGCACGCCGCGCGGCCGAAGAGACGCTGCTTGATCGTGCCCTGATGGTGGTCAGTCCCGAGGCCTACAGCGAATTCCTCAAGCGCCTTGACCGCCCAGCCCAGCCCAATGAGCGCTTGAAGCGGACGATGCGCAGCAAGGCGCCCTGGCAAACGACTTGAGCCGGATGCTGCGCGCTCCGCAACCACTCACCCCCGACCACGACACCGCCGGCTTCGACTGCGGGGTAGCGTCGCTCAACAACTGGCTCGAGCGCCGTGCTGCGGCGAACCAGGTCAGCGGCGCCTCGCGCACGTTCGTCGCGTGCGAGGGTGGCAAGGTCGTCGGCTACTACGCCCTGGCGTCGAGCGCTGTCGCCCCGGCCGCCGCGCCCGGCCGCTTCCGCCGCAACATGCCAGACCCGGTCCCCGTCGTCGTGCTTGGCCGGCTGGCCGTGGCAACCAGCCATCACGGGCAGGGACTCGGTCGCTCGCTCTTTCAGGACGTGGCGTTGCGCGTCATCCACGCGGCCGACGCCATCGGCATCCGCGGCATGGTCGTGCATGCCCTGTCCGGCGAAGCCAAGGCCTTCTATCTGCGCCTTGGTCTCGATGAGTCGCCGCTCGATCCGATGACGCTGATGGTGACGGTGTCCGACTTGCGTTCGGCGGTGCCACCATGAACGAGCCCCTCCCTTACAACGATCAGCCCATGCCGGCGGCGGCGAAGCTGATGGCGTTCTATCTGAGCCGCGACCGCGTGCTATCGCCAGTCGACACGGCGAAGATGCCTGCGCTGCACCTGCAGGCCTGCAAGGTGTCAATGTCCCGATGGCCTCGGCTCTGCTGAGCAACGCCGTCGGCGCGCATTTGCTGGACGCGATCACGACCGGCGGCGTCCAAACGCTGCAGCAACTGGCCGTCGATGGGTCCCTGGCCGTAGGCACCCCGTTTATCTACAACGGCCATTTCTTCGGCAAGGGATTCGGCGCCGACAACAAAAGGCCTGGCCTGACCTTGACGGCAAAGCTCGACGAGCCGCTCGACGGCAAGAAGCTGATCCTGGAGTTTTCGAAGTCCGTCAAAATTCCACCAGATGATGCCGAGAGACCTCGGGAAGAACGGCGACCAGTTGTACCGACTGTTCAACATCCCCACGGACATCTACATCGTCCAGCACTGTCACACGATCAGCCCAGCGGTCCGCAAAACCGTCGAAGCTTTCGCGCTACAACGCTCGCTTACGGTGGCGTGCCGCTACGTGATCATGGATGGCTACGAGACGGCGCGCCTTCTTCGCGCGGCCGGCACGTGGCCGGCTTCACGGGTCGCGCCGCAAAAGGTGAAGGGAGGACGTTGATGACGCAGAACAAGCTCAAGGCCTTTGTCGGCGGCAAGGCCGCAGCGCTGGAACAGGCGCGGCCGGTGCAGCAACCGATGACCGCCTCGATCAACCACTTCGGCGAGATCGGCAATGGCGTGGTGATGAAGTTGGTCAACAACATGCTGGCGCAGGTGACGCGCATCGTCATCGCCGAGGCGCTGGTGATGGGCGCCATGGCCGGTCTGGACCCGCAGCAGGGTCATGGGATTCCCGGATACCCCGCCAGGTACCCGGCCCTATGCTGGCGCCTAAACAACCAACCCATGGGTCAGGATGAAGATCGTCATCGTTGGCGCCGGCATAGGCGGCTTGACGGCCGCTGCCCTGCTCGCTCGCCAGGGCCATGCGGTGCGGGTGCTGGAGCAGGCGGCCGCGCTGGGCGAGGTCGGCGCCGGGGTGCAGTTGAGCGCCAACGCCGTCAAGGTGCTGTTCGCGCTGGGCCTGCGGCCGCAGTTGGAGGCGGCGGCGGTGCAGCCCAAGGGCTTCGAGTTCCGCCGCCATGACAGCGCTGAGCTGCTGCACCGCATCCCGCTGGGCGCGGCCCATCTGCAGCAGCATGGTGCGCCGTACTACCAAATCCACCGCGGCGACCTGCATGCGATGCTGGTCCAGGCGCTGCAGGCGCTGGCCCCCGACGCGATCCGGCTGGGCGCGCGCGTCAGCCACCTGAGCGAGAGCGCCGACAGCGCCGTGGCCCATGTCGACGGGCACGGCCCGGTTGCGGGCGATCTGCTGGTCGGCGCCGACGGCATCCGCTCGACGGTGCGGCAGTTCCTGGTCGGGGTCGACCACCCCAGTTTCACCGGCCAGGTCGCCTGGCGCTGCACCGTGCCGATCGAGAGGATCGCGCCGGCGCTGCGCACCGACCTGGTGTCGACCATCTGGTGCGGGCCGCACAAGCACGCGGTGATGTACTACCTGCGCGGTGCGGCGCTGCTGAACTTCGTCGGCTGCGTCGCCCGGCCGCAGGAGGATGAATCCTGGAACACCCGCCGGCCCTGGTCCGAACTCGACCACGATTTCCACGGCTGGCATCCCATGGTCAGGGCGGTGGTCGATGCGGTCGACCGGGACCAGTGCTTTCGCTGGGCGCTGAACAACCGGGCGCCGCTGGACCGCTGGAGCAGCGACCGCGTCACCCTGCTCGGCGACGCGGTCCATGCCACGCTGCCCTATATGGCCCAGGGCGCGGCGATGGCGATCGAAGACGCCGCCGTGCTGGCCCGGGTGGTGGCCTCGCCGGACTGGCCGCTGGCCCAGGGTTTGCAGCGCTACGGCCAACTCCGCGGCCCGCGCACCGCCCGGGTGGTGCGCGAATCGACCGAGATGGGCCAGCTCTACCAGATCACCGATGGCGCCGAGATGCGCCAGGCGTTTGCCAGCCGCAACATCGCCCGTTCGCGCAACGAGTGGCTCTACCCCTACGACCCGCTGACGGTGCCGCTTGACGCGCCGCAGGGCGTCGATTGACCGCGATGGCGCCCACCCCCGCGCTGCAATCGCCACTGATCCAGCACGATGACGACTGGTACCGCGCACGGCTGGCGGCGCCCGTTGGCCGGCCGCGGCTGGTGCTGGACACCGATGCGGCCAACGAGATCGACGACCAGTTCGCGCTGGCCTGGGCGCTGCTGTCGGCGCAGCAACTGGACCTGCTGGCGGTCTATGCCGCGCCGTTCTCGTTCGCCCACCGGCGCCAGGAAATGCTCGCCGCCAGGCGCGCCCGCGACTGGCCTGCTGCGGCGACCGCGCAGGAGGCTGAACTGCTGCACCAGCACGCGCCGCGGCTGGCCCATTTCGAGCGTCGCGGCTGGGCCCTGGAGAGCGTCGAGCTGCCGGTGTTCGCCGCGCCCGCGGTCGGAATGGAGCGCAGCTACCGCGAGATCCTGACGGTGTTCGACAAGCTCGGCTGCGCCAGCGACGGCCGGGTCTTTCGCGGCAGCGCCGGCTACCTGCAGGGGCTCGATCAGCCGCTGCGCAGCGCGGCGGTGACGCATCTGATCGAGCTCGCCCGCGCCAGCCCGGCGCAGCAGCCGCTGTACGTGGTGGCCATAGGCTGCCTGACCAACATCGCCAGCGCCTTGCTGCTGGCGCCCGACATCGCCGAGCGCATCGTCGTCGTCTGGACCGCCGGCTACCCGTCCGGCACGGCCCACACCAACTTCGCCTTCAACCTTGAGCAGGACATGCTGGCCTCGCAACTGGTGTTGGACAGCGGTGTGCCGCTGGTCTACCTGCCGGGCTACCAGGTCGGCGCGCAGTTGCGCCTGTCGCTGCCGGAGATGGAGCGCTATGTCCAGGGCCGGGGCGCGATTGGCGACTACCTGCACCACTTGTTCACCCACAACCCGCTCTGGGACTTTGTCGGCATCGACAGCTTCTACGCCCACTCGTGGGTGATCTGGGACGTGATCAACATCGCCTGGCTGATCGCGCCGGACTGGGTTCCCAGCACCCTGGTGCGCGCGCCGGTGCTGGGTGCCGACCGGCGCTGGCAGCAGCGCCCCGGCCGGCACCTGATGCGCGAGGCCCATGCGGTCTCACGCGACGCGATCTTTGCCGATTTGTTTCGCAAGCTGGAGGCAGCCACCGGCCCCTGAACTGGCGTCAGTCCCAGGCCAGTGATCGGTCGAGCGCGGCGAAGCCGTCGACGATCTGCGCGATCACCGGCGCCGACAGGTAGTGCTCGACCCGTTCGCGGACATGGCTGACGAGCGCGTCGGCGCTGTGGCGCTGCGACCAGTCCTGGCCATCGGCGCCGGCCTGCGCCGGCAGCGGCGCCAGCGCCCGCCATTGGGCGCACCAGGTCACGGCCCAGAGCCACATGGCCGAGCGCAGGGGCAGGCACCAGGCGCGGTCGGCCGGGTCCAGCCCGGCCAGCGCCAGCCAGTGGCTGTAGGTGCTGCCGACCTGCGCCGGACTCAGCTCGGCGTAGACCTCCAGATCCCAGGTCGTCGAGGTGTAGAGCGTGGCATGCGCCAGGTCCAGCGCCGGGTGGCTGTAGCGCGCCTTCTCCAGGTCGACCAGCACCGCCGAGCCGTCGCTGCGGATGATGAAGTTGCCGGGGTGGGCGTCAAAGGCGATCAGCCGGCGGCCGGGGCGCTCGGGCGCCGCGCAGCGCCGGCGCAGGGCGGCGCGTTGCCGCTCGATCAGGGCCAGTGAGGCCGCCGCCAGGCCGGCGCCGGCCAGGTGGCTGGCCTGGGCGTCAATCTCCTGGGCCAGCGCCGCCAGCGGATCGGCATCGTCGCGCAGCGGCGCCCGGGACTGGCGCGCCGGCAAGGGCAGGGCGTGGATCGCCGCCAGTGCCCGGGCGATTGCGGATAAGTCCTCGGGCAGGCGGGCGCTGCGGCCGACGATCTCCTCGACCAGCAGGCCGCCGCGCGGCAGCGCCGAGCCGGGGGCCAGCCGGCCGTGCAGGGCCGGTGTCGCGCCGCTGGGCTGGGCGCGCTGAAAACACGCCGCCTGGTAGGCCAGGTTGTGCCCCGCTGCCAGCCCCATCTGGCTCTGCTTGGGCAGGCGCGCGATCAGGCCGCTGCCGCGCAGGCGCAGGTGGTGGTGCGCCAGGCCCTTGTCGGGCATGGGCTCGATCTGGCAATCGGCCAGGGGCGAGCCGGCCTGGCGCAGCGCCAGGGCCAGCGGCGCCACCAGCGCGGCGGCAGGCAGCCCGGTCACGCCGCCCCGAGCACGATCCGCGGGCCGCCGGCGGCCTGCGCGTCCTGCTCGTCGTGGGTGACCAGCAGCACCGGCAGCGCGCGCTCCCGGGCGTGGTCGAAGACGAAGGCGCGAAAGTCGTTGCGCAACTGGCTGTCGAGCTTGTTGAACGGCTCGTCCAGCAGCAGCACCCGTGGCCGCGCCAGCAAAGTGCGCATCAGCGCAACCCGGGCGCGCTGGCCGCCCGACAGGGTCGCCGGGTCGCGCCGGGCCAGCCCGGGCAGGCCAGCCTCGGCCAGCGCCGCATCGACCTGCGCCTGGCGGGCGGCGCGCGGCCGAACCTCGGCCGGCAGGGCGAACGCCAGGTTGGCGCCCACGCTCATGTGCGGGAACAGCAGGTCGTCCTGGAACAGGATGCCGACGCCGCGGCGCTCGGGCGCCAGGCCGGTGATGTCGCTGCCGCCCAGGCACACGCTGCCGCTGGCCTCGAAGACCGGCGCCAGCGTGCCCGACAGGTACGCCAGCAGGGTTGATTTGCCGCAGCCGCTGGGCCCCATCAGCGTCAGGCATTGGCCCGGCGCGACGCTGGCGTCCAGGCCCTCGACCAGCACCCGGCCGTGCAAGCGCAGGCACACGCCGCTCAGGCGCAGGTCGGCCGGCGCGTTCACCCGAAAACCCTGCGCCGCGACGGGCCCAGCAGCCAGGGCAGGCCGGCCGCCAGCGCGTAGGCCAGGAACGGCAGCAGCGCCTGCAACAGCGCCCAGACGGCGGTGACCCGGCGGTCCTCGCCCGAGGCCAGGGTCACCGCCTCGGTGGTCAGGGTGGCGATCCGGCCGCTGCCGGCAAACACCGTCGGCAGATAAAGGCCGACGCTGACCGCAAACGCCACCGCACAGGCGATCAAGGTCGGTTTGAGCAGAATCGGCAACTTGATGCGCCAGAACACCCGCCAGCGCGACGCCCCCAGGCTGGTGGCGGTGCGGGCATAGCGGTTGTCAAAGGCCCGCCAGGGGTCGGCCAGGGACAGGAACAGGTAGGGCAGGGCGAACACCAGGTGCGCCCAGACGACGGCGAACAGGGTCGCGTCCAGGCTGCTGCGCACCAGCAGCACCTGCACGCCGAACAGGAAGGCGATCTGCGGCACCAGCAGCGGCAGGTAGATCAGCCACAGGCTGGCGGCCCCCCAGCCGCGCGGCGCGTCGGCCGCCTGGGTAGCGCCGCTGGACCGGCCGGCCTCGTTCTCCAGGCAGGCGATGGTCAGCGCCAGGGCGATCAGCGTGGCGCAGGCACCGACCAGCAAGGTGGTGCCAGCGGCGGCCAGCGCGTCGCCGAGTTGGCGCTGCCAGTTGGCCAGCGTCCAGACCTGCGGCAGGGCCTGCGGGTAGCGCCACTGCCGGGCGAACGACCACAGCAGCAGGGCCAGCAGCACCAGCAGGGTGGCCGCGAACAGCAGGCCGCTCAGCGCCGAGGCGATTGCCCCGGCCAGCCCGGCCGGCCCCTGGCGCTGGCCGCGGCTGATCCAGTCGCGGCCCCAGGCCGCGACCGCGCGCTCCAGCCCGTACCAGGCGGCGATGCTGGCCAGCACCAGCGCCAGCAGCAGCACGGCCGCAGCGGCGCCGGGCAGGGCCATGTGCAGGTCGGGGTCGGTGAACCAGCGCACCGCCAGAACCGCCAGGGTCGGCGGGTTGCCCGGGCCGAGGATCAGCGCGACATCGACCACCGACAAAGAAAACGCCAGCACCGCGCAGATCGGCAGGCGGATCTGCGGGTAGACCTGCGGCAGCAGCACCTTCAGGTAGGCCTGCACCGGGCCATAGCCGAGCGCGCGTGCGGCCGCCATCTGCGCATCGGCGCCGACCTGGTGGAGCGCGCCCAGCGTCATCAGCAGCAGATAGGGCACCTCCTTGAGCAGCAGGCCGGCGACCAGGGCCAGGCCGGAGGCATGGCCGACGCTGGTGAAATCCGGCGGCAGGGTCCAGCCGGTCAGGCCAGGCGAGATCCAGCGCACCAGCCAGCCCGACGGCGCGATCAGAAAGGCCAGGCCTATCGCCAGGGCCGAATGCGGTGTCGCCAGCACCGGCGCGATCCAGCCGCCCAGGTTGCGGCCCCAGCGTCGCTGCTGGGCCCAGGCGCCCAGGCCGATGGCCGCGAACACCGCCAGCAGGGTCGTCAGCAGGCCGCTGACCAGGGTCAGTTGCAGTGCGCTGCCGAATCCGGGATGGGCGCGCAGTGCCCGCCAGGGCGCCAGGCTGGCGTCGACCTCGCCAATCGCCGGCATCAGGCCAAAGGCCGGCAGCAGCGTGCCGACCAGACCGGCGCCGATGGGCAGGGCGAACGCCGCCACCGTGACCATCGGCGCCCAGCCCAGCAGGCCTGCGCGCCGGGCGGTCATGGCGTATAGCGGCGCTGCCAGTCGGCGCTGATGCGGGTCATCCAACTGGCGTGCGGCTCCAGCAGCGGCCGGCCGAGATCGGCCGCGCCGGGCAGGGCCGGGCTGGGCGTGAGCTGGTCGAACAGCGCCCGCTCGGCGCCGCTCAAACGCCCCAGGTCGAGGACGTTGAGGGCGCCCAACTGGCGGATGTCCTGGGCCCGGGCCTGGGTGGCGGGCTCCAGCAGAAAGTTGGCCAGCACCATCGCCGCTTCCTTGTGCGCGGCGTTGTAGGGAATGGCGACGAAGCTGGTGTTGCCGATGCTGCCCTTGCGCAGCGTGAAGCTGCGCACCGTCGCTGGCAACTGCCCGCTCTCGACCGCGACCGCAGCCTCGGCCGGGTTGAACGACAGCGTGATGTCGATCTCGCCGTCGTTGAGCAACTGGCGCTGCGCCTGGCCGGTCTCGGGGAACTGCTGGCCCTGGCGCCACAGGGTCGGGCGCAACTGCTCGTACCAGGCCCACAGCGGCGCGGTGACACGGGCAAAGGCCTCGTCGCTGGCCGGCTGCTGCAGCGCGCTGGTGTCGGGGCTGAGGTCGTAGAGCGCCTGCTTGAGGAAGGTGGCACCGAGGAAATTGCTGACCTTGGGGTGGGTCA
>JANXYH010000181.1 GCA_025350145.1 Burkholderiales bacterium
GACGATGTTCAGATCCTGGCCCTTGTAGCGCCCCGGCAGGATGGTGCCGCCATAGACGTAGATCGCCGGCACGTTGGCGCGCAGCATGCCCATCATCCCGCCGGGCATGTTCTTGTCGCAGCCGCCTATCACCAGCACGCCGTCCAGCCACTGGCCGCCGACGCAGGTTTCGACGCAATCCGAAATCACCTCGCGCGAGACCAGGCTGTACTTCATGCCCTCGGTGCCCATCGCCATGCCGTCGCTGATGGTCGGCGTGCCAAACATTTGCGGATTGGCGCCGGCCGCCTTCAGGCCGGCGACCGCCGCATCGGCCAGGCGTTGCAGGCCGGAGTTGCAGGGCGTGATCGTTGAATGCCCGTTGGCCACGCCGATCATCGGCTTGCCGAAGTCGCTCTCGGTGTAGCCCATGGCGTAGTACATCGAGCGGTTCGGCGCGCGGGCGACGCCTTCGGTGATGTTTTTGGAACGACGGTTGATCGACATGGGCAAGGTGGTCCGTAAGTGGCCTGGCAAGTCGGCGATTGTCCAACGATTGCTTGCTGGCTCGGGCGGGCCGGGTGGGGTCGGGCAGGGCAGGGCGACAATCCGCCGCCCGGAATGGCCCGGGCTGACCTCTTGCGGAGCCCTGACCCGATGCTGGTGCATCCCCAATTCAACCCGGTGGCGCTGGCGCTGGGGCCGATCCAGATCCATTGGTACGGCCTGACCTACCTGGTCGCGTTCGGTTTGTTCGTCTGGCTGGCGCGGCTGCGCCTGCGCCAGCCCTGGGTGGCCGCGCAGGGCTGGCAGAAGGTCGACATCGATGACCTGCTGTTCTGGGGCGTGCTCGGCGTGGTGCTGGGTGGGCGCATCGGCTATGTGCTGTTCTACAAGCTCGATTTCTACCTCGCCAATCCGGCCGAAGTGCTGTCGGTGTGGAAGGGCGGCATGGCCTTTCACGGCGGCATGCTCGGCGTGATCGTGGCGATGGCGCTGTATGCCCGCAGGCGCCAGCGTCCGTGGCTGGCCGTGACCGACCTGATCGCCCCCTGCGTGCCTGTCGGCCTGGCCTCGGGCCGGATCGGCAACTTCATCAACGGCGAGCTGTGGGGCCGGCCGGCCGACCTGTCGCTGCCCTGGGCAATGGTCTTTCCGCAGGCCGCTGACGGCATCCCCCGCCACCCCTCGCAGCTCTACCAGTTCGGGCTCGAAGGCCTGCTGCTGTTTGCCGGGCTGTGGTGGTATGCGCGGCGGCCACGCGCGACCGGGCAAATCTCTGGCCTGTTCCTGGTCGGCTACGGCCTGCTGCGCTTCTGCGCCGAATATTTCCGCGAGCCCGACGCCTTCCTCGGCCTGCAGGCGCTGGGCCTGTCGCGCGGCCAATGGCTGTGCCTGCCCATGGTTCTGGCCGGCATCGCCATCTGGGTCTGGGCCTGGGCCTGGGCCCGCCGCGTCAAGGCCAGCCCGTCGGCTGGGTAGGATCAGGCCATGCGGCAAATTTTTCTCGACACCGAAACCACCGGCCTGAACCCCGAGAGCGGCGACCGCATTGTCGAAATCGGTTGCATCGAGATGGTCAATCGCCGCCTCACCGGGCAGACCCGCCACCACTACCTCAACCCCGAGCGCAAAGGCAGCGAAGAAGCCACCCGCATCCACGGCCTGACGGACGAATTTCTGGCCGGCAAACCGCGCTTCGCTGAAGTTGCCGACGACCTGATCGACTTCATCCAGGGCGCCGAAGTCATCATCCACAACGCCGGCTTCGATGTCGGCTTCCTCAACGCCGAACTCAAGAGGTTGTCGCGCCAGCCGCTGCACACAGTCGTCGCCAAGGTCACCGACACCCTGGCAATGGCCCGCGCCGCCTACCCCGGCAAGGCCAATTCGCTGGACGCGCTGTGCCGCCGCCTGGAGGTCGACAACAGCCAGCGCAGCGTCCACGGCGCCCTGCTCGACGCCGGCCTGCTGGCCGAGGTGTACATCCGCCTGACCCGTGGCCAGGATTCGCTGGTCATCCAGCCCCACGACAGCGCCGAGCCGGTGGCTGGCCAAGGCGTCGAGACCGGCGACCTGGCGCGCTACCTGCTGCCGGTGATCGCACCCGACGAGATCGAGCTGGCAGCCCATGCCGCCGTGCTGACCGAACTCGACAAGGCCAGCGGCGGCAAGACCGTCTGGCGTAGCCATTCAGACCAGACCAGCGTGGCATAATTCGCCCTTCGCCGCCCTGCGAATGTGGCCAGCTCAGATGAGCCCACCTCGAATGAGTCCACTTCAAATGAGCCCACTTCAGACCTTGGCGCGCGGCCCCACAAATCCCGGGCAACCGGGCGGTTAGCTCAGCGGTAGAGCACTGCCTTCACACGGCAGGGGTCGCAGGTTCGAACCCTGCACCGCCCACCAAAACCTGGCGCACAGCGCCTTCTAGTCCACTGCCGGCTTGGCGCTGGCCTGGCTTGGCCGCCGCCACCGCACCGTGCTCAGCAGCCGGCAGTGCACCGGCCGGCGGCGTCGAACTCCATGGTCTTGCCCGACAGTGGAAGGTGCACCGGCATCTTGCTGGCTTTGACGAAGGCTTCGGTCTTGCTGCCTGGCCGGAGCTTGCCGTCGACGGTGCCGGCCTCGTTGGCGTGCGAGGCGATCACCGCCGCCGGCTTGACCAGTTCGTTGACGACATAGGCCGCCTCGGCCGGGCCGGTGGTGAAACCGTCGCCCATGTTCATCACCGCCAGCCGCGCCTGGTAGTGGCCGCGCACGACCAGGTCCTGGTCGGCGCTGATGCCGGTGTCGCCCGACAGGTAGGCCACCAGGCCATTGGAAAAACGCAGCACGTAGCCGGTGGCCAGGCCGACGTCGCCGGCGATGCCCGCCTCCTTCATGGCCTTGCCCAGTTCGCCGCCGATGAAATCGGGGTCGACGCCGTTGCTGTGCTGCACGCTGACGGTGGCGATGCGCACGCCGCCCAGCAGCACGCTGCCGCCAAAGCGTGCCAGCACCGAATCGGCCGGGTTGCCGCCGTTGGCGCGCAGCTTGGCGGCGAAGAAGGGCGGCATCTCGCTGCCGGTGACGATCTTGGCCTTCTTGGCCAGCGCGATCGCCACCGCGTTGGTGGTCGGCACGGCCGAGACCGACATGTCGGGCGCGGCGCAACTGCCGGCGTTGACGGCCTGGGTGTGGGCGTTGCCGACATGGTCGCCATGCAAGTGGCTGACCAGGACGATGTCGATCCTGCCCAGCCGCACGTCGCTGGCACCGACCACCGAGCGGCCCGGGTCATAGAGGATGCGGGTGCCGTTCGGGTCCTCGAACACCAGGGCCCGGTCCTGGGCACAGAACTCGCCGTCGAAGCCGCCCAGGGGCGTGACCTTGACGGTCTGCGCGGCCAGCGGCAGTGAGATCGCCCAGGCCAGGGCGGCCAGGGCAGCGTGGCGCAGGGACAGGCTCATGGTCAGAAGCTCCAGTTCAAAGGCATGTTCAACCCAGGGCGGGTCGCGGCATTGTCACGGCAGGCTTTGCGCCCCCAGGCGCAGGCATCAATCGCGGGTGACACCGGCATCCTTGACCAGGCGGGCCCAGAACAGGTTGTCCTTGGCCAGGAAGGCGGCGAAATGCCCGGTCGACGGCGACAGCGACACCTCGGTGCCATCGCGTGCGAGCAACTGCTGCACGGCCGGCTGGCGCATCGCCGTGCTGGCGGCGTCGAACAGCTTGCGCTGGGCCTCGGCCGGCGTACCGGCGGGCACGAACAGGCCGTACCAGAAGTCGATGCTGTAGTCGGCCAGCCCGGCCTCGGCCATGCCGGGCAGATCCGGCATCAGGGCCGAACGCTCGCGGCTGCTGACGGCCAGGCCGCGCAGCCGGCCGGCGCGCACCAACTCCAGCACCGACGGCGGGGTGGCGAAGGTGACTTGGGTGTCGCCGGCGACCACCGACTGCACCGCCGGTGCGCCGCCCTTGTAGGGCACATGGAACAGCGCTACGCCGGCGATCTGGCCGAACAAGGCGCCACCCAGGTGCGGTGCCGAGCCCATGCCCGAGCTGGCGTAATTCAGCTGCCCGGGCGCCTTCTTGGCGGCCCCGATCAGCTCCTTCACCGAGCCTATGCCGCTGCCCGGGTGGGCGGCGATCAGCAACGGCGAGGCAGTGATCTTCAGCAGCGGCTGCAGGTCGCTGAATTTGTAGCCCAGCTTGGGATTGAGCGCCGGGTTGACCGAGATGCTGCTCGGGCTGGCGATCAGCAGGGTGTAGCCGTCGGCCGGCGACTTGGCGACCAGTTCGGCCGCCAGGCTGGAGCCGGCGCCGGGCCGGTTGTCGACCACGATCACCTGGCCCAGCGCCTTGCCCATCGCCTCGCTCAAGGCGCGGGCGACGGTGTCGGCCGCGCCGGCCGGGGCGAATCCGACGACCAGGCGGATCGGCCGGGCAGGAAAGGGCTGGGCCAGGCTGCCCAGGCTGGCCAGCGCCAGGGCGATGCTGGCCAGGCAGCGGATCGGCTTTCTCTGCCGGCCTCGTGCCGGCGCGGCAGCGGCCTGCATGCTCAGTTGCCCGGGCTGCCGCTGAGCACGATCTTGCCGAGGTGCTCGGCGGCTTCCATCGCCGCCCTGGCTTGGTCGAGATGCTCGAACGCAAACAGCTTGTCGACGATCACCGGCATCCGGCCATCGGCCAGCAGTGGCAACCAGTCGGCGATGAAGCCAGGCACCGCCTCGGCCCGCTGCTGCGGTGTGCGCAGCTTGTTCGAGACACCGAACAACTGCAGGCGTTTGGCATGCAGGGCCTGCAAGTCAAGCTCGGCGCGGAGCAGGCCATCGACATAGCCGACCATCGCCAGCCGCCCCTGGAACGCCAGCGCGCTGACGCATTCGGCGAAGACGCTGCCGCCCACCGTGTCGATCGCCAGCGCCACGCCCTGGCCGCCGGTGGCCTGCTGCACCGCGCCCAGGAAGTCGGCGCTGCGGGTGGCGACGGCGACGTCCAGCCCCAGCGCCTGCAGCCGCGCCAACTTGGCCGCGCTGCCTGAAGTGCCGATGACCTTGGCACCCATCGCCTTGGCCGCCAGCAGGGCATTGACGCCCACGCCCGAGCTGACCCCGGCCACGAGCAGCCAGTCGCCGGTCTGCAGGCGGCCCTGCAGCACCAGCATGTCATAGACCACCAGCCCGGTCAGCGCCACCGCGCCGGCCTGCGGCCAGTCCATTGCCGCCGGCACCGGCATCGCCTCTCGGCTGTCGATCAAGACACATTCGGCGAAGGCGCCGGGGCAGCGTCCCATCGCCCGATCACCAGGCTTCCAGCCCTGCACGCCGGCCCCGATCGCCAGGACTTCGCCTGCCGCCTCGGTGCCGACCGGCTTGGCCACCCCAGCCTTGGCGCCATGCAGGCCATGGCCGGCGATGAATTCGCCGCGGTTGAGGCCGGCCGCGCGCATGCGCAGCAGCAACTGGCCGGGGCCGGGATCGGGGCGCGGGATGTCGTCGTGCAGTTGCAGCAACAGCCGGCCGTCAATGTCCTGCATGCGGTAGGCGCGCATCGGGGTTGGGCTCAGCGTCCGGTGAAGCGGGGGCGGCGCTTGGCCATGAAGGCTTGCCGGCCCTCGGCGTAGTCCTGGCTGGCAAAGCAGTCGGCTATGAGTTGCTGGCAATGCGCCAGGTCGGCCTCGGGCGATGCCTTGAGCAGCTCGGCGATCACTGCCTTGGCGGCGCGGATCGTCAGCGGCGCGTTCTCAGCCAGCGCGCGGGTGTATTCGGCCAACAAGCCGGGCATATCTGCCGGCGGCGCGACCCGCGAGACCAGGCCGATGGCCCTGGCTTCGTCAGCACCAACCCGGCGGGCGGTGAAGAACAGGTCCTTGGCCATGCCCGGTCCGAGCAGCCCGACCAGGTTCTTCAGCGCCGAGACCCGGTAGCCCAGGCCCAGCCGCGCCGCCGGCACCGAGAACACCGCGTCGCTGGCGGCGATGCGGATGTCGCAGGCAATCGCGACGTTGACGCCGCCGCCTAAGCACCAGCCGTGGATGCAGGCCAGGGTCGGCACGGGGCTGTGTTCGATGCTGGCCAGTGCCGCCTCGGCCATCGCCTCGTAGCGCTCGACCGCCTGCTGCGCAGCGCGCTGGTCTTCGAACTGCGAGATGTCGGCGCCCGAGACGAAGGCCTTGTCGCCGGCACCCGAGAACACCACCAGGCGGATCCGCGGATCGGCGGCGGCCTGTGCCAGCAGCACCGGCACGGCCTGCCACATGTCGACCGAGAGCGCGTTGTGGCGCGCCGGGTTGTTGAAGCGGATGTGCAGCGTGGCCTCGTCGCGCCAGGCCTGCACCTGCGGGCTGGGCGAGCTGAACTCGGCGTGGAGCGGATCGGTGGGGCCGGACATCGTCAAATCACCCCTTGGGCGCGCAGCCGCGCCAGCTCATCGGCGCCCAGACCGAGCTCGCCCAGCACCTCGTCGGTGTGCTGGCCGCGCCGAGGGGCGGCACGGACGATGTCGCTGGGGGTGCGCTGCAATTGCACCGGTTGGCCGACCATGCGCTGCCGGCCAAGGCGCTCGGAGACCACCTCCTTGACCATGCCCAGGTGCTGGACCTGGGGCTCGGCAAAAACCTCGCTGAGATCGTTGATGTGGCCACAGGCCACCCCGGCGGCGTTGAGCCGCTCGATCCAGTAGCCCCGGTCGTGGCTGGCCAGGCAGCGGTTGATCTCGGCGCTCAGCGATTGCCGGTTCAGCAAGCGGCTGGCCTTGTCGCGGTAGCGCTCGTCATTGATCCACTCGGGAGCGCCCAGGAGGTGGCAGAAGCGCTCCCAGATCTTGGCGCCAAACACGGCGATGTTGAGCCAGCCGTCGCTGGCCTTGTAGACGCCGGTCGGGATGCTGGTCGGGTGAAAGTTGCCGGCCTGCGGCGCCACTTCGCCATCGATGGTCCAGCGCGCGCCCTGGAAATCCATCATGTAGACCATCGCTTCGAGCAGCGAGGTGTGGACGAACTGGCCGTGTCCGGAGGCCTCGCGCTCAAGCAGCGCGACCAGCACGCCCTGCGCCGCGAAGATGCCGGCGCCCAGGTCGGCGATCGGGATGCCGACCCGCACCGGCCCCTGCCCGGGCAGGCCGGTCACCGACATCAGGCCGCCCAGGCCTTGGGCGATCTGGTCGAAGCCCGGCCGCTGCGCCAGCGGCCCGGTCTGACCAAAGCCCGAGATGCTGGCGTAGACCAGCCGTGGCTGCTCGCGTGACAGGGTCTCGTAGTCGATGCCCAGGCGGCCCTTGACGTCGGGCCGAAAGTTCTCGACCACCACGTCGGCACCGGCGATCAGGCGCTTGAGCAGGGCGATGCCCTCGGGCTGTTTCAGGTCGAGCGTGATCGCCCGCTTGTTGCGGTGGGTGTATTGGTAGTCAGAGCCGTCTTGCCCGCCGAGCGTGTCGTCGCCGCGCATGTGTTCGGGCATCTGCACCTGGACCACGTCGGCGCCCCAGTCGGCGAGTTGCCGGCAGCAGGTCGGGCCGGCCCGGACCTGGGTCAGGTCAATGACACGAAAACGCGCAAGCGCGGCGGATGCGGGCTGGTGGGGCATGGCCTCAGTCTTGGTTCGGCAGGTGGCGCTGTCAACGCGGGGTATCCCGTCGTCGGCCTGGCCGTGCGACGGCGCGCCGGGCACAAGGCACGACGGCGCCTGTGGCGCCGTCTCAAGCTGACAGGGCGCCCGTGGACGCCGTCTTCGGGTGACGCTGCGCCCGCGGGCGCCGTCACCTTCGCTCAGACCGCCTTGGCGCTGTGCAGGGCGCCGATACCCTCGGCGCTGTAGCCCAGTTCGGCCAGCACCTCGTCGGTGTGCTCGCCCAGCAGCGGCGAGCCGGTGATCTCGACCTTCATGTCGCTGAACTTGATCGGGCTGCCGACGGTGAGGTAGGGGCCACGCTCTTTGTGCTGGACTTCGGTGATCGTGCCCGAAGCGCGCAGGCTCGGGTCGTTGGCGATTTCCTTCATCGACATCACCGGCGAGCAGGGAATGTCGAACTTGCGCAGGATGTCGACGGCCTCGAACTTGGTCTTGCTGGCCAACCACTCCTCGATCGTCGCGAAGATCGCGGTGATGTGCGGTTGGCGCGCCTTGGGCGTCATGTACAGCGGGTCGCTCTTCCACTCGGGCTTGCCGATGGCGTCGCAGATCGGCGCCCAGGCCTGGCCCTGGATAGTGAAGTAGATGTAGGCGTTGGGGTCGGTCTGCCAGCCCTTGCACTTGAGCACCCAGCCCGGTTGGCCGCCGCCGCCGGCATTGCCGCCACGCGGAACCACGTCGGTGAACTTGCCGTGCGGGTACTGCGGATATTCCTCGAGGTAGCCCAGGCGGTCCAGGCGCAACTGGTCGCGCAGCTTGACGCGGCACAGGTTCAGCACCGCGTCCTGCATCGAGCAGGCGACCTTCTGGCCGCGGCCGGTCTTGTCGCGCATCCGCAGCGCGGTCAGGATGCCGAGGGCCAGGTGCATGCCGGTGTTGCTGTCGCCCAGGGCGGCGGAGCTCACGGTCGGCGGGCCGTCCCAGAAACCGGTGGTCGAAGCGGCACCGCCGGCGCACTGGGCGACGTTTTCATAGACCTTCAGGTCTTCGTAGTGGTGGCCCTCGCTGAAGCCCTTGACCGAGGCCAGGATCATCTTCGGGTTCAATTCGAGGATGCGCTCCCAGGTGAAGCCCATGCGGTCGAGCGCGCCGGGGCCGAAGTTCTCGACCATCACGTCGCTGACCTTGATCAGCTTCTCGAGGATTTCCTTGCCCTCTTTCGTCTTCGTGTCGAGCGTCAGCGAGCGCTTGTTGCTGTTGAGCTGTGTGAAATACAGCGCATCGACGTTGGGGATGTCGCGCAGCTGGCTGCGCGTCACGTCG
>JANXYH010000007.1 GCA_025350145.1 Burkholderiales bacterium
CCCAGCAAGCCTTCCACCTCGGCCAGCAAGGCCTGTACATGCTGTTGATGGTCTCGGCACCGATCCTGCTGACGGTGCTGGTGGTCGGACTGGTCGTCAGCATCCTGCAGGCCGCGACCCAGATCAACGAGGCCACGCTGAGCTTCGTGCCCAAGGTGGTGGCCGCCGTCGCGGTGCTGGCCGTGGCCGGGCCGTGGATGCTGACCCAACTGGTCGAGTACATCCAGCAGACCTTGCTGGCGATCCCCACCGCCGTGGGCTAGCCGAGGGCCATGCTCAATTTCAGCGAAACCCAGGTCATCGCCTGGCTGACGCCCCTGCTCTGGCCCTTCATCCGTGCCCTGGCGCTGCTCGCCAGCCTGCCGGTGTTCAGCCAGCGGGCCGTGCCCAACCGCATCAAGATCGGCCTGGCGGCCTTCATTGCCATCGCCGCCCAACCCAGCCTGCCGCCGTTCGCGGTGCTGCCGCTGGACACCCCCCAGGCCATGCTGCTGGTCGTCCAGCAGGTGCTGGTCGGGGTGCTGCTGGGCTTCGCCGTGCGGCTGGTGTTTGCGGCGGTGGAACTGGCCGGCGAGCTGATCGGCCTGCAGATGGGCCTGAACTTCGCTGGCTTCTTTGATCCCGCCACCGCCTCGCAGGGCACCGCCAGCGGCCGCTTCTTCAACACCATGGTGGCCTTCCTGTTCGTCATCGTCAACGGCCACCTCGCCGTCATCGCCGCGCTGGTGCGCAGCTTCGAGGTCTTTGCCGTCGGCCAGGAGCCGTTTGCCTTTCTGCGCCAGTTGCAGCCGCAGAACTGGGGCGCCGAGCTGTTCGCGCTCGGCCTGTGGATCGCCCTGCCGCTGGTCGGCATGCTGATCTTCGTCAACCTCGTGCTCGGCCTGATCTCGCGCGTGGCGCCGCAAATCAACATCTTCGCCATGGGCTTTCCGCTGACCCTGGCGGTGGGCCTGCTCGGCATGCTGCTGACGCTGCCGCTGATGGAGCAGCCGGTGACCCTGGCGCTGGAGCGGATGCTGGCGCGGTTTCAGTAGCCCGGCAAGGCCCCGCCTTCAGTCGCCGACCAGGCCGTTGCGGATGGCGTAGACCGTCAGCTCCGAGTTGTTCTGCAGGGCCAGCTTCTCCAGCACCCGGGCGCGGTAGACGCTGACGGTCTTGGGGCTCAAGGTCAGCTCGACCGCGATGTCTGAGAGCCGCTTGCCCGAGGCGATCATCACCAGGGTCTGCAGCTCGCGGTCGGAGAGCCGGTCGTGGGCATGCTCAGTGTTCGCTGCGGTCAGGCTCTCGACCAGCATCTCGGCGATCGCCGGGGTGACGTACTTGCGCCCCTGGGCGACGGTGCGCACCGCCTGCACGATCAGCGCCGGGTCGCTGCCCTTGTTGGCATAGCCGTGGGCACCGGCGCGCAGGGCGCGGATCGCGTACTGGTCCTCGGGGTACATGCTCAGCACCAGCACCCGCACAGCAGCGCCTTCGTCCTTGAGCGCATGCAGCACGTCCAGGCCGCTGCGCCCGGGCAGGTTGATGTCCAGCACCAGCACGTCGCAGGCGGTGCTGCGCATCAGGCTGCGCAGTTCGCCGTAGTCGCCGGCCTCGCCGACGACCTGGATGTCGGTCGCGTCGGCCAGCGTGTCGCGTATGCCCCGGCGGATCAGGGCGTGGTCGTCGCAGAGGATGACGCGGATCACAGCGCGCCCCAGCCCGAAGGGTCGTGGTCGGCATCGGCGTCGAAGCGCGCCTCGACGACGCCGCCGCCCTGCCCTATCGGCACCGACAGCAGCAAGGTGGTGCCGCTGCCGGCCGCGCCGCGCGGCTCGCTGCCGCCACTGGAGACCTCGACCCAGCCACCGACCGTGCCGGCCCGCTCGCGCAGCCCGCGCAGGCCAAAACTGCGCGCTTTGTCAAGATCGTCGGCGAGCAGGCCGCGACCGTTGTCGACCACCTCCAGCGAGAGCACACCGCGGGTCAGCGACAGGTCGATGGTGACCTGGCTGGCCTGGGCATGCTTGCTGATGTTGGTCAGTGCCTCCTGGGCGAAGCGGTAGGCCACCAGCGGCACGCCACTGGGCAGCGCCATGCTGTCGTGGCGGCAGCGAAATTGGCAGGCCGCGCCGTTGCGCTTCTCGAACCGGCTGGACAGCCATTGCAGCGCCGCCACCAGGCCCTGCTCGAGGATTGCCGGGCGCAGGTTATGCATGATCCGCTGGCTCGCCTCGACCGCATGCGCCAGCGTCTCCAGCGCGCCGGCCACGCGCTGCCGGATCTCGGGCGATTCGGTGTGCCGGCCGATCCAGGCAAGGTCGAAGTTCAGCGCCGTCAGGCCGCCGCCGACCTCGTCGTGGATCTCGCGCGAGATGGCGGCGCGCTCCAGCTCGATGCTCAATTGCAGGTGCTGGGCCAGCTCCGACAGGCGCTGCCGGCTCTCGCCCAGCGCGCGGTCGCTGGCCTGCCGGGCGCGGCGCTCGTCGGCCGCAGCGATGGCATGCTCGACCGCCGGCGCCAGCCGGGTGAGCTTGTCCTTGAGCAGGTAGTCGGAGGCGCCATTGCGCATCGCCTGCACCGCCGCGTCCTCGCCGATCTGGCCCGACACCAGCACGAACGGCAGTTCAGGGGCAGTCTCCTTGAGGATTTGTTGGGCCTGCAGGCCGTCGAAGCCCGGCAGGTTGAAGTCCGACAGCACCATGTCCCAGTTTCCCTGGGCCAGCGCCTGGACGAATTCAGACCGGCTCTCGACCCGCAGTGCCTGCACCCGCAGCCCGGCGCGGCGCAACTGCGCCATCGCCAGTTCATGGTCGGGCAAGGAATCCTCAAGGTGCAGGAGCCGGAGCGCGCGAGGTTCAGCGGTGGCAGCGGATGTGACCATTGCCGCCAGTATGGCAAACCGCGCCGGCCGAGGCTGATCGCGGCGGCCAGCCGGAACTGTGGAATTGGCCCAGCTTCGGGCGCATGTTCGGCTCAATGTCGAACGGGTCTGAGCCGAAGAATGCTCTGCCCAGACACCCAAAGGCCCGGCCTTGACCTGCATGCACGCCAACCCCCAGCCCTGCCCGACGCCCGCGCCCAGCGGCGCGCCGGCTGCGCTGGGTTGGGCCCATCGCCGCTCAGGCCCGCCGCTGCGGAGACCCCCACTTGCAGCCTGACTCCTGCCCGAACGCGGATCCGTCCGAACTGCTGCTGCCATTGGCGCTGCAGGGCGCTGCCGAGGTGCAGGACGGATTGATGGTGGCGGCCCATGATCTGGGCCGCCTGCAACGCCTGCTCAGCGACGCCGCCGCCACCTTGATGGGGCACTTCTACGGCGCCTCGGCCCAGGTGCATGCACTGCGCCTGCAGCACGCCGACGCCCAGGCTTCGTCCGGCCAGAACCTGCCGCCGATGCCGCAGGAACAGGCGATAGGCGCGGCCCTGCAGCATCTGGCCGGCGCGGTCACGGCGCTGCAATTCGAGGACATGGCGGTGCAGTTGATCGCCCACACCACACGCCGCCTGCGCCACTGCGCCGACCGCCTGGCCTACGAGGCCATGGGCGGCGACGAGGGCGACGACGACATCGCCAACGGCCCGGCCTACATCGAGGACGCGCCACAGCGACCCAACCCGGTCACGCAGGACGAGGTCGACGCCGGCTCGGTCGAGCTGTTCTGAACGCCGAGCCGCCGAACCGCCCGCGCCTCACCCTCTCCGCACCGCCTGCCCCCAGGAGTAAACCATGCACTCAATCCTTGCCGTCGACGACTCCGCCTCGATGCGCCAGATGGTCTCGTTCACCTTGAAGAACGCCGGCTTCAACGTTGTTGAGGCGGTGGACGGGCAGGACGCGTTCAAGAAGTCCGGCAAGCAAGACTTCAACCTCGTGCTCACCGACCAGAACATGCCGCGCATGGACGGCATCACCTTGACCAAGCGGCTGCGCGAAAGCCCCAAGTTCAAGGCCACGCCGATCCTGATCCTGACCACCGAGTCCAGCGACCAGATGAAGCAGTCCGGCCGCGCTGCCGGGGCCACCGGCTGGCTGGTCAAGCCGTTTGATCCGGCCAAGTTGATCGAGGTCATCGGCAAGCTCATCCGTTGACCAGGTCCAAAGCCGCAGATCCGCAGACAAGCAGAGAAGGCAAAAAGCAAAATGGCTGAAGCAAGCAAGGACAGTGCGAACCACGCGGCCGGCATCGATCTGAGCCAGTTCTTCCAGGTCTTCTTCGAGGAGGCCGGCGAGAACCTGGAGACGATGGAGAAGATGCTGCTCGAGCTCAACCTCGAGACCGCCGACGACGAGGCGATGAATGCCATCTTCCGCTGCGCCCATTCGGTCAAGGGCGGGGCGGCGACCTTCGGCTTTGCCGATGTCGCCCAGCTCACCCACCAGATGGAGACCCTGCTCGACAAGCTGCGTCGGCGCGAACTGGTCGCCACCGCCCAGATGGTCGATGTCCTGCTCAGTGCCGGCGACGTGCTCAAGGCGCAACTGGCGCGGCACCAGGGCGCTGGCGGCGATGTGCCCGAGACCAGCGAGTTGCTGAAGTCGATCAAGGCGATGTGCGAGGGTCGGGCGGTGGACACCCTGGCAAAGTCAGGCGCCACGCCCAGCCCGTCTGCGGCGCTGGCCAGCGAGGCTGCGGCGGTGCCGGCCGGACACAGGGTGCTGGATCTGACGGTGACTGACCTGATCGACCCCGGCGTGGCCAACAGCATCACCGAGTTGTTCAAGGAAATCGAAGGCCTGGGCCAGATCGAGCCGCTGGATTCCGGCCGCGACGCCGACGGCGTGCGCCGCTTCAAGGTCGTCACCGGCGCCAGTGACAACGACCTGCTCGACCTGCTGGGCTTCCATGTGCCGCGCGAGCATGTGCGCCTGAGCCCGCTCGGCGACGGCTATGGCTTCTATCCGGGCGCGCCGGGCGCACCGGGCGCGACAACGGCTCAGCCGGGCGCGGACAGCGCGGCACAGCAGCACGGCGCCGCTGACCCCGGCTACGGCTTCTTCGACAACGCCCCCGGCACGCCAGACCAGGCGCCAGCGATTGCCGCCGCCAAGCCCGCCGCCCACAGTGCTGCCGCTGCGGCGGTGGTCAGGGCCGAGTCCAAACCCGCCGCCAGCCTGGAGTCGGCAACGCTGCGGGTGTCGGTCGAAAAGGTCGATCAGCTCATCAACCTGGTCGGCGAGCTGGTGATCACCCAGGCCATGCTGGCGCAGAACAGCGCGGCGCTGAACGCCAACCTGCAGCAACAACTGGCCTCTGGCCTGAGCGACCTGGAGCGCAACACCCGCGACCTGCAGGCCGCCGTGATGTCGATCCGCATGATCCCGATGTCGATGGTCTTCAACCGCTTCCCGCGGATGATGCGCGACCTGGCGGCCAAGCTCGGCAAGAAGGTCGAGCTGGTGACCGTTGGCGAGGCCACCGAGCTGGACAAGGGCATGGTCGAGAAGATCACCGACCCGCTGACCCATTTGGTGCGCAACAGTTGCGACCACGGCATCGAGCTGCCAGCCGAACGAGCCGCCCGAGGCAAGCCCGAGCAGGGCACGATCACCCTGGTGGCCAGCCACCAGGGCGGCAGCATCGTCATTGAAGTGCGCGATGACGGCAAGGGCCTGAACCGCAAGAAGCTGATCCAGAAGGCCCGCGAGAAGGGCATAGACGCGCCCGACAGCATGTCCGACAGCGACGTCTGGGGCCTGATCTTCGCGCCCGGCTTCTCCACCGCCGAGGTCGTCACCGACGTGTCCGGCCGCGGTGTCGGCATGGACGTGGTCAAGAAGAACATCACCGCCCTGGGCGGCACGGTCGAGATCGATTCGGCCGAGGGCTACGGCATGAGCGTCAAGGTGCGGCTGCCGCTGACCCTGGCGATCATGGACGGCATGAGCGTGGGTGTCGGCGACGAGTGCTACATCCTGCCGCTGGGCTCGGTGGTCGAGTCGTTCCAAGTCAAGCCCGGCATGGTCAAGACCATAGGCGGCAGCGGCCGGGTGGTCGAGGTGCGGCAGGAGTACATGCCGGTGATCGACCTGGAGCGCGTCTTCGAGGTGCCACGCTTCGACTTCGAGCACGTCAGCAACATCATGGTCGTGGTCGAGGCCGAGGGCGCGCGGGTCGCCCTGCTGGTCGACGAATTGCTCGGCCAGCAGCAGGTGGTGGTCAAAAATCTGGAAGCCAACTACCGCAAGGTGCCGGATGTGTCGGGCGCCACCATCATGGGTGACGGCCGGGTGGCGCTGATCCTGGACGTGGGCTCGCTGGTACGGCGCACCAGACATTGAGCCGGCGACCTGCAGTACCTGGGCACCTGTCACCAGCCATCCTTTGCCCCCAATCGCCGCTATCGCCGCAACTGTGGCGCCATCCCTGACACCGACCGCCATCCACACCCGATCGATCCGCCTTTCGCTCCTTGCACTCGGAGAACAACCATGAGATTCGACCACTTTCGTATCGGCACCCGGCTTGCCTTTGCCTTCGCCATCATGCTCGCCCTGAGCCTGGCCATGGCCCTGCTCGGCGCCTGGCGGCTGGGCTCGACCGCCCATGACGTGGCCGCGATGATGAGCGCGCCGCTGGCCAAGGAACGCCTGGTCGGGGAGTGGTATCGCAACCTCAATGTCGGAGTGCGCCGCACCGCCGCGATTGCCAAGAGCAGCGACCCCAGCCTGGAGGCCTACTTCGCTGACGAGATCAAGACCGCGACCCAGCGCGCCAGCGACATCGTCAAAGAGATCGAGGCGATGCCCGGCGGCGACGCCGAGAAGGCTCTGATGGCCACCATCACCGAGCGCCGCAAGCCCTACCTGGCGTTGCGCGACGCGATCATCAAGGCCAAGCGCGACGGCAAGCCCGAGGACGCCACCCGGCTGTTCAACGCCGAGTTTGCGGCCACATCGACCACCTATCTCGACAGCATGAAGGCCTACCTGGCCCACCAGGTCAGCGCCATCGACGCCACCAGCCTCAAGATCCAGGCCGACGCTGCCAGCGCCCGCACCAGCCTGGCGGTTCTGGGGCTGCTGGCGGTGCTGCTCGGTGTTGGCCTGGCCTGGTCGATCGCCTCGTCGATCACCCGCCCGCTGCACCAGGCCACCGACCAGGCCAACGCGGTCGCAGCCGGTGACCTGACGCGTACGGTCCAGGTCAGCGGCGACGACGAGGTGGCCGCCCTGCGCCGCGCCATGCGCGACATGCAGACCCAGTTGGTGAGCCTGGTGTCGCAGGTGCGGCAGGGCGTCGACTCGGTCAGCATCGCCAGCCAGGAAATTGCCGGCGGTAACGCCGACCTGAGCCAGCGCACCGAGCAGACCGCCAGCAGCCTGCAGCAGACCGCCAGCGCGGTCGAGCAGCTCAACGGCACGGTGCGCCAGACGGCCGAATCGGCGCGCACCGCCAACCAGCTCGCGGCCTCGGCCAGCGATGTTGCCCAGCGCGGCGGCAGCGTGGTGTCCAAGGTGGTGGCGACGATGGACGAGATCAACGCCAGCTCGCGGCGCATCGCCGACATCATCAGCACCATCGACGGCATCGCCTTCCAGACCAACATCCTGGCCCTCAACGCTGCGGTCGAGGCCGCCCGCGCCGGCGAGCAGGGCCGCGGCTTTGCGGTCGTCGCCAGCGAGGTGCGCAGCCTGGCCCAGCGCAGTGCCGAGGCGGCGCGCGAGATCAAGAGCCTGATCAGCGCCAGCGTCGAGAAGGTCGAGTCGGGCTCGCGCCTGGTGGCCGACGCCGGCAGCACCATGACCGAGATCGTCAGCAGCGTGCAGCGCGTCTCGGACATCATCGGCGAGATCAGCGCGGCCACCGCCGAGCAGAGCAGCGGCATCGGCCAGATCAACGGCGCCGTCAGCCAGCTCGACCAGATGACGCAGCAGAACTCGGCCCTGGTCGAGCAATCCGCCGCCGCCGCCGAAAGCCTGCGCGACCAGGCCGCGCGGCTGGGCACGGTGGTGGCGCGGTTCCAGATCGCCGCCGCCTGATCACACACGCTGCCCAAAGCCGCCCGCTGCGCACCGACCACGCCAACCACGCCGACCGCGCCAACCCGCGGCCTACATCCAGCGCTGCCGCTGCCGATAAACAGACAAGCTCCCGCACCCGACCCCAGCCAAGGATTCGCCATGGAAATGATGATTGAGACCGCCGCAGTCGCCCGCCATGAGGCGCAACGCGCCGTCCAGGCGGCCGGGCAGCGCGCCCGCCACTCCGCCAACCAGGGCGAGTACCTGACCTTCAAGCTCGGCGCCGAGGAGTACGGCATCGACATCCTGCGGGTGCAGGAAATCCGCAGCTACGAGCCGCCGACGCGCATCGCCAACGCCCCGCCCTTCCTCAAGGGCGTGGTCAACCTGCGCGGCGTGATCGTGCCGATCATCGACCTGCGCCTGAAGCTCGGCTGCGACAGCGCCGAATACAACCACTTCACCGTCGTGATCGTGCTCAATGTGCGCAACCGCGTGGTCGGCGTGGTGGTCGACTCGGTCTCCGACGTGCTGGAGCTGTCCGGCGAGGCGATCCGCCCGGCGCCGTCGACCAATGCCAGCATCGACACCAGCTACATCACCGGCATCGGCAGCGTCGCCGAGCGCATGCTGATCCTGATGGACATCGAGGCGCTGATGGGTTCGGCCGACATGGGCCTGATGGACGATCCGCAGGACTGATCCGGCACGGACAGCCCCGCCAGACCGTCGCAGCGCTGCCCAACTGGCCGCGAACACCCCAGGACCCCGACATGCGCCTCTCGACCCGAATCTGGCTGCCCACCGCCATCCTCAGCCTGTCGCTGGCCGGCCTGGCCAGCCTCATGCTGCTGCGCACCCAGGTCGATCTGCACGACAACGAGTTGCGGCTCAGCGATCAGCAGGCCAAGGTCATTGACAGCCAAGCCTGGACTACGCTGACCCAGGGCAACGCGATCCGCACCCAGGCGACGCTGCAAGGCGGCGATCCGGCCCTGGACGCGGTCCTGGGTGTGGAGATGACGGCGGTATCCCAGCGAATCACCGAGATCCAGCAGCGCATCAGCGCGCGTTCACCGGACGGCGAAGAAAAGGCGGCGCTGGACCGCATCGACGCCGCCCGCAAGGCCTACCTCGGCGCCCGCGATGTCGCCAAGAAGCTCAAGACCGAGGGTCAGGCCGAGGCGGCACGTGCTGCCTGGGCCAACCAGGTGCAGGCGCCGCTGGCCGGCTACCTGGCCAGCCAGCAGGCCTATGTCGAGCTGCAGACCGAACGCAGCCGGGCGCAGCGCGCCAGCGCCGCCGCCGCGCAGATGACCATGCTCTGGCGCGTCGCCGGCGCGCTGGCGCTGCTCGCCGCCGGGCTGCTGGTCGCCACCGCGCTGGTGGTGCGCGCGATCTCGCGGCCGCTGGCCGGCCTGGCCGACGTCGCCCGGCGCATCGGCGAGGGCGATCTGACGGTGGAGGTCGAGGCCGATCGCGACGACGAGGTCGGCGCCGTCAGCCGCTCGCTGGCGCAGATGCGCGACGCCCTGCGCGGCATCGTCGGCCAGGTGCGTCAATCGGCCGAATCGATCCAGTTGGCCAGCGCCGAAGTGGCCTCGGGCAACCTCGACCTGTCACAGCGCACCGAGCAAGCTGCCTCCAGCTTGCAGCAGACCGCCGGCTCGATCGAGCAGTTGACCAGCCACGTGCGCCAGAGCGCCGATTCCGCCGCCCAGGCCAACCAGCTTGCCGCCTCGGCGTCCAGCGCGGCCACCCGTGGCGGCGAGGTGGTGGCCAAGGTCGTCAGCACCATGGACGACATCAACATCGCCTCCAAGCGCATTGCCGACATCATCGGCACGATCGACGGGATTGCCTTTCAGACCAACATCCTGGCCCTGAACGCGGCGGTCGAGGCCGCCCGGGCCGGCGAACAAGGCCGCGGCTTCGCAGTCGTGGCCGGCGAGGTGCGCAGCCTGGCGCAGCGCAGCGCCGAGGCGGCGCGCGAGATCAAGGGCCTGATCAGCGCCAGCGTCGAGAAGGTCGAGACCGGCGCCAAGTTGGTCGGCGATGCCGGCGCGACCATGACCGACATCGTCAGCAGCGTGCAGCGCGTCAGCGCCATCATTGCCGAGATCACCACCGCCTCGGCCGGGCAAAGCAGCGGCATCGTCTCGGTCAACAGCGCGGTCGGCGAACTCGACCAGATGACCCAGCAGAACGCGGCGCTGGTCGAACAGTCCGCCGCCGCTGCCGAGAGCCTGCGCGACCAGGCCAAGCGCCTGAGCCAGGCGATCTCGGTGTTCCAGATCCGCGCGCCGGGACCGGAGTCCGGCGGCGCGGCGCGGCGGCTGGACCTGGGCGACGCCGCCTCCACCCAGGCCAACGCCGCCTCCAAGCCGGCTGCTGTGCCTGCGTCGACCACAGCGCGGCCCAGCGCCGCCTCGTGGCCTACCGCCACCAGTTCCCGATCCACCACCGGCGCCGCAGCCGAGGTCGCCCGGCCGGCCGCAAAACCCATCGCCAAACCCGCCGCGCCCAGCGCCAGCACCGCTGCCGCGGCCAAGGCCAGCACGGCCGACGACGAGTGGGAGACGTTCTGAGCATCGCCCCCAAAATCGACCGCTTCGCGTCAATCCCCGCCAGGGCTCAGGCAAACGCCGGAGCGGGGTCGTATCAGAAAACGAAATTCGAAGTACGTTGAATCCGTGACCTGACCCACCCCAAAGGTCCGCCAGCGGCGCTTCGACAGCCGAATATGTGCACGCGCAGCGTTGCCCAAGCCATCGCCGACTGGCCAGACTTGGCCGGTCGCGTATTTCCTGCGCTGGGTGCGGTCAAGGCGCTTGGTTTGTCGCCCCTGCACCTTGGCGAGCCCATGCCGTAACCCGTGCGGTAGCCGACTTTCAGGATCGGTGAACCCGATTGGGGCTCAGGTTGGCCCTCAGCCTCCAGCACTGTCCCCATCGGCATTCACCCTGCAGGTGAGGCGTTCTGGGCAGTGGGGTCACGGATTCAGGGAAATGTTATTCTCGACCCCTTACCATTGCGATGAGTTTTGACAAGCGAGGATGCCCGTGCGCCCGTCCGTTGTGCTGGACCTGAAGCGAAGTGCAGTGCGTGAAGCGGTGAACCGCTTTCGCACGGCGAACCTGCGTGTCTTTGGTTCGGTGCTGCATGGCACCGACCGGGATGGCAGCGACCTTGATCTCTTGGTCGATGCGATGCCAGGCGCCACGTTATTGGACTTGGGCGGTCTGCAAGACGATCTGGAAACGCTGCTCGGTATTCACGTTGATTTGCTGACGCCTGGCGACTTGCCGCCGAAGTTCCGCGCCAAAGTGCTGGCGGAGGCCCAGCCGGTATGAATGAGAACCGTCTGCCGGATTATATCGATCACATACAGCTGGCCGCAGCAGACGCGTGCCAATTCATGGAAGGGTTGGCCAAGGACGATTTCCTGGCCGACAAGCGCACCCAGCAGGCCGTCATCATGAGCCTCATCATCATCGGCGAGGCCGCGACGAAGGTGATCGAAGGCTTTGCCGCGTTCACTCAGGCGCACCCCGAGGTGCCCTGGCGCAACATGCGCGGCATGCGCAATCGCATGGCCCACGGCTATTTCGACATCGACCTCAATGTGGTGTGGGAGACGGCGCAGGAATGGCTGCCGGAGTTGCTGGAGCAGCTACCTGCCGTGCGCCTGGATGCCGACAATGAAGTCCGCAACGACGAAGGAATGGAGCCATGACCTCTTACATTTTCCCGCCACCGCCACTGGATGTGCATTGTTCCAAACGCAACAGGACGGTGGTTATTGCTGTGAACCCAAGCAAGCCGGGTATCGAGTCTGAATGTAGCGACGCCAACTGCCTTATTGCACACGACCCGAGTTATCAGCTGATCGGGGCCGACGGAACACTCTTTAGTTTCCCTGAGGTACACCCGGATGCTTAACGTTTATGTGTCGTGGGAATGCGTTAGCGATGGCAAGACAAGAGACGGTGCGAATTTCAAATGCCTTATGGGGCAGTTGCGCGATGAGGGTTACAAACTCGACATTGATACGCCAATCGGAAAACACTCGTTCACATCAACGCAAACGTTCGACGCATATTTTGAATTACTGGCATGATGACACACGCGCTATACCGCTGGGAGCCAGCCTCGGCACAGTCTTGACGTACTTCAAATTCCGTTTTCTGAGACGACCCCAAGCGGTCCTTGGCGTTGCGGGTGCGCTGAGGTCGGCCGGCTACTCGGCGACGCGGCGCAGGCTGTCCATCACCGGCCGCCGCAGCACCTCGCGCAGCCCCCACCAGCCGGCCGCCAGGGCCAGCCCGGCGCCTGAGGCGGTGCCGCCGACCAGCACCCATGGCGATGGCGCCCAGGCGAACTCGAACACCTGCCGGGCTATGGCGCCGCCCAGGACCATCGCTGCGGCCGAGGCCAGGAATCCGGCCAGCGCGCCGACCCCGAGCAACTCACTGCGCTGCACCGCCCGCAGCAGGCCGCTGCCGGCGCCGACCGCGCGCATCACCGCGTACTCGCGCGCCCGGCTCTCGCGCGTCGCCGTGACCGCCGCAAACAGCACCACCAGCCCGGCGGCCAGGGTGAAGCCGAACAAGAATTCCACCGCCAGGATCACCTGGTCCAGCACCCGCTGCACCTGCGCCAGCGAGGCCGACACGTCGACGTCGGTGATGTTCGGAAACTGGCGCACCAGGGCGGCGTCGAAGTTCGCCGTGCGCGGCGCCTTGAACGCGCTGATGTAGGTCAGCGGCACGCCGGGCTCGGGCTGGCCTTGCGGCCACATGACATAGAAGTTGACCCGCATCGAGCCCCAATCGACCTTGCGCAGGCTGCTGATCCGGCCCTCCTGCAACTGGCCGGCGACGTCGAAGCGCAGGCTGTCGCCGAGCTTCAGACCCAGGCTCTGGGCCAGGCTGGTTTCGACGCTCAGCGCATTGCGTTCGTCGGTCAGCCAGGCGCCAGCGGCCACGCTGTTGTATGCCGGCAAAGTGCTCGAGTGGCTGAGGTTGAACTCGCGGCTGGCCCAGCGCCGGGCGCGCTCGTCGGGCAGTTTGTCCAGCGCCAGCGGCTGGCCGTTGATCGCCACCAACCGGCCGCGGATCATCGGGTACCAGTCGAAGCGCGCCACCCCGGCGGCGCGCAGCGCGGCCTGGAAGGCCTCGCCCTGCTCGGGCTGGATGTTGATGACGAAGCGGTCCGGCGCGTCCGGCGGGGTGGTGCTGCGCCAGGCGTCGATCAGGTCGGTGCGCAGCAGCACCAGCAGGATCAGCGCCAGCAGCCCGACCGCCAGTGCCGAGACTTGCAGCACCGCGAACGCCGGCCTGGCCGAGAGCTGGCGGGTGGCCAGCACCAGGGCGCGCGGCGCCGAGGATGCTGCCGGCACGACCCAGCGCAGCAGCAGCACCGCGAGCAGCCCGAGCCCGGCGAACACCGCCACCGCAGCGGCGAAGCCTGCGACCACCAACAGACCCAGGGTTGAATCGCCGGACACCGCCAGCAGCAGCCCGGCAAAGCCCAGGCCACCGGCAGTCAGCACGCCCAGCGGCGCCAGGCGCAGGCCGCCGATGTCACGGCGGATCACGCGCAGCGGCGGCACCTGCGCCAGTTGCAGCACGGGAGGCAGGCCGAACGCCACCAGCAGCGTCATGCCCACGCCCAGGCCAAACAGGGCCGGCAGCGGTGTGGCCGCCGGCAGCACCGTGTCCATCAGGCCGGTCAGCAGTTGGACGAAGACGAAATGCAGGGCGAAACCGGCGGCCACCCCGGCCGTGCTGGCGAGCAGACCGACCGCGCCGAACTGCAGCGCATAGGCGCCGGCAATCGCCCGCTGCGGCGCGCCCAGCACCCGCAGCATGGCGCTGTCGTCGAGGTGGCGCTGGGCGTAGTCGCGCGCCGCGATCGCCACCGCCACCGCCGCCAGCAGCGCCGCCAGCAGCGCCACCAGGTTGAGGAAGCGCTGCGCCCGGTCCAGCGTCTGGCGCATCTCGGGCCGGCCGGTCTCCAGCGACTCCAACCGCAGCCCGGGCACCAGCGCGGCCTTGCTGCGGTCCTGCACCCAGGCGGTGTAGGCGGCGACATCGGCCTGGCGGTGGTCGGCCGCCGCCACGGCCAGCCGGTAGGTGATGCGGCTGGCCGGCTGGACCAGGGCGGTGGCCGCCAGGTCGAGGGCGTTGAGCATCACCCTGGGCGCAAAACCGAGGAAACCGGCACCCCGGTCGGGCTCCTGCACGATCATCCGGGCGATGGTGAACCGCGCGTCGCCTAGCAGCAGGCTGTCGCCAATGCCCAGCCCGAGCACATCCAACAGGCCGGGCTCGACCCAGACCTGGCCACGCGGCGGGCCGCTGGCCTGGGCGCTGACCGGCCCGTCGCGGCGGTCGCGCAACTGCATTGCGCCGCGCAGCGGGTATTGGGCGTCTACCGCCTTCAGCGACACCAGCCGGGCCTGGCCGCCCTTGTCGTCCTGGGCCCGCGCCATGCTCGGGAAACTGGCGCTGACCGAGACCTTCAAACCCAGCGCCAACGCCTTGGCGTGGAACTCGGTCGGCGCCGGCTGGTCGCTGGCGATGACCGCGTCGCCGCCCAGCATCGCCCGGGCGTCGCGGGCCAGGGCGGCCTCGATGCGGGCGGCGAAGAAGCCGACCGCCGTCAGCGCCGCCACTGCCAGCACCACCGCCACCATCAGCAGCCGCAGCTCACCGGCGCGGAAGTCGCGCCAACCCTGGCGCCAGGCCAGACGGACGATGGAGACGGGCAGGACGGTGTCGTTCATGGCCGGCACAGTACACCAGCCCGTGCGGCCAGGCGCTGGCGCCCCCGACCGAGGCCGCAGTGCTGGGCAGCTTCAGGCACAGGCTGCGGATGGTCTTCGGCCCTGGCCTGCGGCTGCCTGGGTATGGCCGCCTGCGCCTTGGGTCCGTCGGCAACCCTGATCGCGGCCTGCGTAACTGCCGCAGCGCGGCCTCAGCGCCCGCCGGGCACCTGCCCGACCACGCCCTGCACCAGCCAGTCCATCGTGGCGATCTGCGCGTCGCTCAGCGCGCCCTGCGCCAGCCGCACCTGGCCGAGGTTGTCGCGCAGCGGCGCGGCAAAGGGTTGCAAGCGCCGATCCAGGATCGATTGGCGCAGCCGTTCGAGGTCGGCCAGTTCAGCCGCCGGCAATCCGGCCCTGAGTGCGCTGAGCTGCACCAGGCCCTCACGCATGCCGTCCCAGACCGGCGTGTTGCTCCAGCGGCCCTGGATGATCGACCTCGCCACCCGGGTGTAGTACGGCCCCCAGTGGTGGCTGACCGTCGCCAACTGGGCCTTGGGCGCAAAGCCGGCCATGTCGCTCTGGTAGGCCAGCAGAGCCAGGCCTTTCTCTTCGGCCACCTGGGCAACGGCCGGCGAGCCGCTGTGGTTGGTCAGCACATCCACGCCCTGGGCGACCAGGGCCAAGGCCGCATCGCGTTCGCGGGCCGGATCGAACCAGGCGTTGAGCCACAGCACCCGCACCTGCGCCGCCGGGTTGGCCGCGCGCATGCCCAGGGTGAAGGCGTTGATGCCCTGTACCACCTCGGGCACCGGAAATCCAGCCACATAGCCGGCCTGGCCGGTTTTGCTGTGCCTGCCCGCCAGCCAGCCCGCCAGCCAGCGCGCCTCGTAGTAGCGGGCGTTGTAGGTCGCCAGGTTGGGCGCGGACTTGTAGCCGCCTGCATGCAGGAACTGGACCTGCGGAAACTCCGCCGCCACCCGCAGCGCTGGCTCCAGGTAGCCGAAGCTGGTGGCCACCACCAGGCCGCAGCCGTCGCGCGCCAGGTCGCGCATCACCCGCTCGCTGTCGGCGCCCTCGGCCACGGCCTCGACGAACCGGCTCCTGACCTGCTCGCCCAGCGCCTTGTCCATGGCCTGGCGGCCCAGCTCATGCTGGTAGGTCCAGCCGGCCTGGCCGACCGGGCTGACATAGACGAAACAAGCCTGCAAGGGCGCGGCCGCAAGCGGCAAGGCGATTGCCGCACTGAAAGCGGCGACCCAAGGCGCCAGGCGGCGCCAGAGGTTTTTGTGCATGGTTGACCTCGACATGGCCCCGGGTGGATGAATGCCAAGCGCCGGTCTCGGGGGCACGAGACCGGCGCAGGGGCGTGATTGTCGCCGCACCCGCATACACATCCGCAGACAAACCCGCAGGCGCCGCCGCCCCACCCAGGCCAGGGTTGGCACGGGCATGCCGCCAGTGGCGCCGGTCGTAGCATTCCCGGCACCCACAGGAGGCTCCGCCATGTCCATTGCATCTACTCCCCTGACCCTGGCTGCGGCCGCAGCGGCCCTGCTGCTGGCCGCCGCGCCCGCGCTGCAGGCCAAGACCTTGGTCTACTGCTCCGAAGGCTCGCCCGAGAACTTCAGCCCGGCGCTCAACGTCACCGGCACCAGCTTCGACGCGGCCCGGCCGGTGTACGACAAGCTGACCGAATTTGCCCGTGGCTCGACCCAGGTCGAGCCCGGCCTGGCCGAGAGCTGGACGGTCTCGCCCGACGGCCGGGTGTTCACCTTCAAGCTGCGCGCCGGGGTCAAGTTCCACAGCGGCGTCAACGGCTTTCGGCCCAGCCGCGACTTCAATGCCGAGGATGTGCTGTTCAGCTTCAACCGCCAATGGAAGGCCGACCACCCCTACGCCAAGGTCTCGGGCGGCAAGTACGACTACTTTGCCGACATGGGCCTGCCCGACGACGTGGTGGCGATCGACGCGCTCGACCCGATGACGGTGCGCATCAGCCTCAAGCGCCCGAACGTGACCATGCTGGCCAACCTGGCGATGGATTTCGCCAGCATCGCCTCGGCCGAATACGCCGACTTCCTGGCCAAGCAGAACAAGAAGGAGCAGTTCGATCAGGTGCCGGTCGGCACCGGGCCGTTCTCGTTCCTGGCGTACCAGAAAGACGCCGTGATCCGCTACAAGGCCAACCCGGCGTACTGGGGTGAGAAGGCCCTGGTCGACGACCTGGTCTACGCCATCACCCCCGACCCGACCGCGCGCTACAGCAAGCTCAAGGCCGGCGAATGCCACTTCGTGATCGCCCCGCGCCCGGCCGACCTGGCCGAGATGGCCAAGGACGCCAGCCTCAAGCTCATCAACCAGAGCGGCCTGAACATCGCCTACTGGGCCTTCAACACCCAAAAAGCCCCGTTCGACAAGAAGGAAGTGCGCCAGGCGCTGAGCATGGCCATCGACAAGGCGGCGATCCTGAAGGACGTCTACCTCGGCGCCGGCCAGCCAGCCAAGAACCTGATCCCGCCGACCCTGTGGAGCTACAACGACGCGGTCAAGGACTACCCCTTCGACGCCGCCCGGGCGCGCGACCTGCTGGCCAAGGCCGGCGTCAAGACGCCACTGGAGATCGACCTCTGGTACATGCCGGTACAGCGCCCCTACAACCCCAACGCCAAACGCATCGCCGAGATGATGCAGGCCGACCTGGCCAAGATCGGCGTCAACGCCAAGCTCGTGACCTACGAATGGGGCGAATACCGCAAGCGCATGCAGCAGGGCGAGCACACCACCGGCATGCTCGGCTGGACCGGCGACAACGGCGATCCCGACAACTTCTTCTTCCTGCGCGGCTGCGACGCCGCCCGGCCGGGTGGCCAGAACCTCTCAAAGTGGTGCAACAAGGCCTTCGACGAGCGCATGGAAAAGGCCCGCGCCAGCGCCGACACCAAGGAGCGCAGCCGGCTCTACCAAGAGATGCAGGTCATTGAGAAGGAAGATGCCCCCGACTTCAAGATCGCCCACTCGGTGGTCTACGAGGTGATGCGCGCCGGCGTCAGCGGCTACAAGCAAAGTCCGTTCGGCTCGCACCAGTTCAATGGGGTGGATGTCAAGTAGCCCTGGCCGTGGCGCAACAGCCAGGCGCGAGGTGCTGGATGCTGGAAAAGCGCGACAGCCCCGGCGCCGGTCTGGCTGATCACAGCCTGCGCTGTGGATATGTCGCTGCCGGTGTCACGTCGGCGTGCCTTGCCGCGCTGCGGGTGTGACCTCGCTCGGGGTTGTCACAGCGGCGGCGGGCCGAATCGGCCGCCCTGCCAACATCCCCGCCAGCAGCAGCGCCAGCAGGGCCGCCGCGCCCAATGCGGCGTGGGCCCACAGCAGCCCTTCGGCGCCGCGCCATTGCACCAGCGCGCCGAAGGCCAGGGTGATGAGCGCATAGCCCACGGCGGCGCGCAGCGGCGAAGCGCCCTGCTCGCCTCGACGCGCCGGAGCCCACAACTGACCGGCCCAGGCGATGCCCCAGGCCGCACCCTGTGCCAGCGCCACGCCGACCAGGTTCCAGGGCGGCGGGGCCCACAAGGCACAGGCCGCGCCTGTGCCCAGCCCGAGCGCACAAGCCAGCGCCAGGCGCGCGGCTGACCAGCGCATCAGCCAAGGATGCAGCAACCATGCCGGCGCGAACATCGCGCCCAGGTGCAGCGCCGTCATGGCCGGTGGCGGCAGCGCGCTGCTGCGGCACCAATCGGCCATCAGCGGCAGCGCAGCCATCATCGGCAGCATGGTCAGACCGGCGAGCTGGGTGGGCCATTGCCGCAGATCGCGCCAGGCACCGGTGGGCCAGGCCGGCAGGGAGCAGTCGAACAGGCCGGCACGGCAGCGGCTGCCGCCAACTGCGGGCGCATCTTCGGGCTGCAGCAGGGCCAAGGTCAGCGCCGCCAGCGCCATCGCAATCGCCAGACGCGTGGACAGTTCGACCAGATCGGCCAGGTCCCACAGCACCAGCGCGGCCAGGGCGGCGCCGAGCGCGGCGGCGCCCACCGGTGCCGCTGGCTGGCTAAGCTGCACACGCCGCAGGCGCCGCACCACGCCCGAGGCCAGCGCCGTCATCGCCGCCCAGGCCAGGAGCGCCAGCAAGAAGGCCGTCAGGCCAGCGCCGCGCACACTCGCCAGGAGCGCGCAGGCTGCGAGCGTGCCGCAAGCGATCAGTGCCAGGCGCCGGTGTCGGGCTTGGAGGCTGTCGCGTGTGGCCACCGTGGCTGCCCCACCCAGGGCCAGCAGCCACAGCGCCACCAGCGCAAAGCCGCGCACGGTGTCGGCAGCAAGCGCAAAGGCGAAGCTGCCAAGACCCGCCCAGCCCGCCAACAGCAGCAGCCAAGCCAGGGCGCGCGCGGTGGCGAGGCGGTCGATCATGGTGGCCGCAGCGCCATCGCTCATGGGGCCGCCAGCGCGGGCGCCGAGGCCAGCCGCGCCGGCCACACCAGGCGGTGGCCGGTCTCGGCGGCAAAGCGCTCAAGGTCCTCGGGCGTGTCCACGTCCATCGCATAGCGCCGGTTGTCGGTGTCGAACCAGCGCACCTGGTCCGGGTGCTGGCTGCGCCACTTGCGGCACGCCAGGTCGGCGCCGCCTGCCAGCCAGGCGTCGCGCAGCGTGGCGTCAAACACAAGGGGGTTGCCGGGCTGCAATTCGCCGCCGGGCAGGGTCAGGCGCGGCACCACCATCTTGGCGTCACCGCGCTTTTTGTAGGCGCCGATGAGCGCGACGATGTCTTCGGCGGCGATGAGCGGCAAGTCGGCTGGCGCGACGATGATGGCATCCAGGTGCGGCGAGAGCGCCTGCAGCCCCAGGCGCACCGACGACGCCTGGCCCTGGTCAGGCGCCGGGTTGTGCACCAGCGTGATCGGGAAGGCGCTGACCGCAGCCTGTACCGCCTCAGCATGGTGGCCCAGCACCAGCACCAGTTCATCCACCCCAGCACCGGAAAGCGCCACCAACTGGCGCATCACCAAGGGCACGCCGCCGAGTTCGAGCAGCGACTTCGGCCGCCCGCCCATGCGCTGGCCTGCGCCCGCGGCGAGCAGCACCGCGCCGACCGTCATGCGGCTGTAAAGGCCGCCGCCACCTTTCATCAGACAAGCCATGGGCAATCTCCAGAGATCAGGGGGTAAACGCAGAGCCTGTGTTTCATGGTGGCTGGGTGGCGCTAAGCACCCATTCAGTGCAGTGCCTGCACCAGCCGCGGCAACACGGCGGCGATGCCGGCCAAGTCCGCACCGGGCGCAAACAAGTCCAGGTGCGGCAGCGCGGCCGCCATGGCCTGGCTGAGCGGTGCATAGCCGGGCTGGGCTGCCAGCGGGTTGAGCCAGACCACCCGCCGTGCGCGGCGGCGCAATTGCACCAGCGCCTGGGCCAGTTGCGCGGGCTCGCCGGTGTCGTAGCCGTCGCTCATGACCAGCACGGCGGTGCGGCCGTGCACCAGGCGCGGGCCATGCTCGCGGTTGAACATCGCCAGGCACTCGCCAATGCGGGTGCCGCCGGCAAAGCCCTGGGCCAGAAACTGCAGGCGCTCCTGCGCGCGCCAGGGGTCGGGGTCGGCGAGTGCGCGGCTCACGCCGGTGATGCGGGTGTGAAAAACGAAGCTGCGCACATCCGGCCACTCGGCGGCCAGCGCGCGGGCCAGGCGCAGGTAGAAGAAGCTGTAGGCGGCCATCGAGCGGCTCACGTCCACCAGCAGCACCAGACGCGGGCGGACGCGGCGGTGCTCTCGCCAGCGCAGCTCCAGCGGCAGGCCGCCGCGCTCCACGCTGCGCCGGATCGTGCCCGGCAGGTCCAGGCGGGCACCGCGCAGGTTTTGCTGCTCGCGGCGCAGGCGCAGCCAGCGCAGGCGGCGCGCCAGGCGGCGCATCAGCGCTTCGATGTCCAGCAGGTGTTCGCGCGCAGTCAGGCGAGCGAAGTCGGTGCTGGCCAGCACTTCCTCGCGGCTGGCGGTGCGGCGCGGGCGGCTGTCGTCGTGATCGGACTCGGTATCGTCTTGCGGGGCTGTGCCGCCAGCCTGCGCACCGGCATGGCGGCCCTCGTCGGCGACATCGCGCAATTGCAGTGCCTGCCAGCGGTTGGCGGGCAGAAACCAGGCGTCGAACAGAGCGTCGAAGCGGCGCCACTCGTCGCCACGCCCGCACAGCAAGGCCTTGAGGCTGTGGCGCAGCGGCTCGCGTTCGAATGCGCCCACGCGCGCTGCCACCTGCAAGGTATCCACCGCAGCGCCCGCGCCGCCGGCGGCAAAACCGTTGCCATGGAGGAAGGCCGGGAAGCCGGCGAGGCGGTCATGTTCGGTGCCTGACATGGCAAGTTGTACGCCGACGGATCGATCACCCAGAAGCCGTTGCGTCGCCCGCAGCCGCAGTTCGGAACATCAGCAGGTCGCGGCCAGCCGCGCAACCACCTCGGGCGCGAAGCTGGCGCGGTCCTCGCGCGTCTTGATCAGCGCCGACAGGCTTTGCATGATGCGCTCGCTGCCCTCGATGTCGATGCTCGCGATGCCCAGGCGCAGCAGCGCCGCCGCCCAGTCCAGCGTCTCGGCCACGCCGGGGCGCTTGGTCAGCTCCATCCGGCGCACGGCCTGCACGAACGACACCACCTGCTGCGCCAGTTGGGCGCCGACTTCGGGCGCGCGTGCCCGCACGATCGCCAGTTCCTTGGCGTGGTCGGGGTGGTCGATGTACTGGTACAGGCAGCGTCGGCGCAGGGCGTCGGAGAGTTCACGCGTGCCGTTGCTCGTGATCACCACCCGCGGCCGCTGCGTGGCCTGCACCGTGCCCAGCTCCGGGATCGAAACCTGGAAGTCCGACAACAGCTCAAGCAGGTAGGCCTCGAAGGCTTCGTCGGCGCGGTCGATCTCGTCGATCAGCAGCACCGGCGCGGGTGCCGCCGGGTCGCTGGTGATGGCTTGCAGCAGCGGGCGCTCGAGCAGGTAGCGGCGACTGAAGATGTCGGCCTCTTTCTCGGCCACGCCGCGGTCGTCGCCTTCGAGCAGTTTGATGGCCAGCAACTGGCGCTGGTAGTTCCACTCGTACAGCGCCGTGTGCACGTCCAGGCCTTCGTAGCATTGCAGGCGGATGAGGCGGGCGCCGTGGATTTGCGCCAGCACCTTGGCCACCTCGGTCTTGCCGACACCGGCCTCGCCTTCGAGCAGCAGCGCGCGCCCGAGTTCGCGCATCAGCAGCAGCGCCGCCGCCAGCCCCGGCTCGGCGATATAGCCGTGCCGTGCCAGTTCGTCTTGCAGGGCCTGCAGCGCCGCTGCGCGGGGGCCGCTCATGGGCGTGGCGGAGCGAACAGGCCGCGCAGCCAGCCCTTGAGCACCGCCCACATCAGGGCCACGCCGTTGATGGCCTGGGCCTGGGCCGGGGCGGTCATGGCGCCGCTGGCGCTGCCGTCGGGCGGCGTGGCGCTGGCGGCCGCAGTGGCCTCGGGCGCGGCGGGCGGCACCTGCATCGCCGCCACCTTGGCCGCGAAGTTGGCCGCAAACTGCCCCAGCACCTGGTCCGCCATGGGCACCGCCAGGCGCGAACCAAAGGCGGCGGCCTTGCCGCTCATCGTCACCGTGCTGTTGCCGCGCAGCGTGCTGCTGGCGGCGTCGGCGCCCTGCAGCACGGTGGCGGTGAGATCCATCGTTGCGCCCGAGCCGCCGCTGGTGTCGCTGCCCTTGGCCACCAGTTGCAGCGTGTGGCTGGCGGGGTCGAGTTGCCTGACCTCGATTTCGCCGCGAAACGACAGGCTGGCCGGCCCCATCTTCACCGCCACCTTGCCCTTGTAGTGCGTTTCATCGACCCGCTCGGTGATGACGGCGCCGGGCATGCAGGTGGCGACGGCTTCGATGTCGCTCAGCAGCGCCCAGGTGGTGGCGGGCGCGCCGGGCATGGGGAAGGATTTTTCGAGTTGGACTTTCATCGGCGGCGCGGTCTCTTGGTGGTGGCTGCGCAGTGTCGCGGCATCCGCCGGGTGGCTGAGCGTTATCCATGCACCGGGGCGTAGCCCGACGCCTGGTGGTCAGCGCTTGTCCAGCCCCAGTTCATGGCACTTCTGCCACACCCGATAGGCGCTGTGCGGCATGTCCATGTGCGTCACGCCGAGGTGCGAGAAGGCGTCGATCACGGCATTGCTGAAGCAGGGAATGCCGCCGACGTGGGGCGATTCGGCCACCCCCTTAGCGCCAATCGGGTGGTGCGGGCACGGGGTGACGGTGTGGTCGGTTTCCCAGTGCGGCGTCTCCAGGCTGGTGGGCAGGAAATAGTCCATCAGGCTGTTGCCGAGGTGGTTGCCATGCTCGTCGAAAGGCACTTCCTGGCCCATCGCCACCGCATAGGCTTCGGTCAGACCGCCATGGATCTGGCCTTCGATCACCATCGGGTTGATGCGTGTGCCGCAATCGTCCAGCGCGTAGAAGCGCCGCACCTTGCTCTCACCGGTGAACTTGTCGATGTCCAGCACGCACAGGTAGGCGCCGAAGGGAAAGGTCAGGTTGGGCGGGTCGTAATAGGCCACGGCGTTCAGACCCTGCTCCATGCCTGCGGGCAGGTTGCCGGTGTGCGAGGCCAGGCACAGCTCCTTCATGGTCTTGGCCTGGGCCGGGTTGCCGCGCACCTTGAAGCGGTCGATCTCCCATTCGAGGTCGCCTTCGCCGACCTCAAGCAGGTGCGCCGCGATTTGCTTGGCCTTCTCTTTGATCTTGCGTGCGGCTTGGGCGGTGGCGGCGCCGCTCACCGGCGTGGAACGGCTGCCCCAGGTGCCTGCGCCGTAGGGCGCCTTGTCGGTATCGCCTTCTTCGACCACGATGTCGTCGGCCGGAATGCCCAACTCGGTGGCGATGATCTGCGCGTAGGTGGTGGCGTGGCCCTGGCCTTGGGTCATGGTGCCCAGGCGTGCGATCACACCGCCGGTGGGGTGGACCCGAATCTCGCAGGAATCGAACAGGCCGATGCCCAGGATGTCGCAGACCTTGGTCGGCCCGGCGCCGACGATTTCAGTGAAAGTGGAGATGCCTATGCCCATCAGCGTGGGGCACTTGGGGTCGGCGCGCTTGGCCGCCTGCTCGCGCCTCAGGCCTTCGTAGTCCACCGCCGTGAGCACCTTCTCCAGGGCGGTGTGGTAAGCGCCCGAGTCCAGCGTCCAGCCAAACGGCGTGGTGTAGGGGAACTGCTCAGCCTTGACGAAGTTGCGGCGGCGGATCTCGGCCTTGTCCACGCCCACCTTCTGCGCCAGCACGTCCATCATGCGTTCGATCAGGTAGATGGCCTCGGTCACGCGCAGCGAGCAGCGGTAGGCCACGCCCCCGGGCGCCTTGTTGGTGAACACCGCGTCGACGCGGCAATAGGCGTTGGCAATGGCATAGCTGCCGGTGCAGATCGAAAACAGGCCCGCCGGCAGCTTGCTGGCCGAGACATGCGAGTTGAAGGCGCCGTGGTCGGCCAGGGCCGTGAAGCGCAGGCCCTTGATGCGCCCGTCATGGTCGGCTGCGAGTTCGCCGGTGCCGTGGTAGTCCCGCGCAAAGCCGGTGGTGGAGATGTTGTCGATGCGGGTTTCGATCCACTTCACCGGCACGCCGGTGACGATGGAGGCGACGATGGCCGTGACATAGCCCGGATAGATCGGCACCTTGTTGCCGAAGCCGCCGCCGATGTCGCCGCCGACGATGCGGATCTTGCTTTCGGCAATGCCCGAGAGCATGGCCACCACGGTGCGGAACAGGTGCGGAATCTGGGTCGTGACGTGCACCGTCAGGTGCCCGGTGGCCTTGTTGAACGAGGCCACGCAGCCGCAGGTCTCGAGCGGGCAAGGGTGCACCCGCGGGTTCAGGATCTCTTCGCGCACCGTGATGGCGGCGTTGGCAAAGGCGGCGTCGGCCGCAGCCTTGTCGCCTGACTCCCAGGTGAAGATGTGGTTCGGGTGGGTGCGCGGGCCGTGCGTGAGGTCACTTTTGTCGATGATGTCTTCGCGGATGATGGGCGCGTCGGCGGCCAGCGCCTTCTTCGGGTCCACCAGCGCGGGCAGCTCGTCGTAGTCCACCACCACGGCGGCGGCGCCGTCGGCGGCGGCGTAGCGGTCGGTGGCCAGCACCATGGCCACTTCCTGCAACTGAAAGCACACCTTCTTGTCGGCCAGCACCGCCTGCACATCGCCGCCCACGGTGGGCATCCAGTGCAGGTTGACGGGCTTCAGGTCATCGGCGGTCAGCACCGCCACCACGCCCGGTGTGGCGAGTGCGGCGGTCTTGTCTATGCCCTTGATGCGGGCATGCGCATACGGGCTGCGCACCAGCGCCCCGAACAGCATGCCGGGCATCTTGATGTCGTCGACAAAGGTGCCCTGGCCACGGATGAAGCGCGCATCTTCCTTGCGCAGCATCGAGGTGCCCATGCCTTGCAGCTTGGCTTCGCGTTCTTGCAGTTCGGTCATGTCGCCCATGGCTGATCTCCGGTGGGTGAATTGGGGTTGGATTCGGTTGGGGTGCGGCGGGCTGGGTATCAGGCCGTGGCCGGCGCGGCCTTGGCGGCGGCCAGCTTTTTCGCTGCCGACTGCACCGCCTTGACGATGTTCTGGTAGCCCGTGCAGCGGCACAGGTTGCCGGCCAGGCCGTAGCGGATCTCGGCTTCGGTCGGATCGGCGTTCTCATGCAGCAGCCGGTAGGCGCGCGTGATCATGCCCGGCGTGCAATAGCCGCATTGCAGGCCATGCTCTTCATGAAAGGCCTGTTGCAGCGCGTGCAGCACGCCGCCTTGCTCCAGGCCTTCGATGGTCAGCATCTGGCTGCCCTCGCATTGCACGGTGAGCATGGTGCAGCTCTTCACCGACATGCCGTCGATGTCGACGGTGCAGGCGCCGCAATGCGAGGTTTCGCAGCCGATGTGCGGGCCGGTGAGGTTGAGCTGTTCGCGCAGGGTGTGGATCAGCAGTTCGCGGGCTGGTACCTGCGGCTTGACGGCGCGGCCGTTGAGCTGGAAGGAAACCGTGTGGGTGGTCATGGTGGCAGTGCCTTTTGGTTCGAGGTGCGCGCGCTCAGCGCGTGGCGCGCGCAGCGGCGGCGTGCAGGGCACGGCGGGTCATCTCGCCGAACATCGCGGTCTTGTAGGCGGCGTCGCCACGCTGGTCGGCCATGGGCGCGCAGATGCCCATGGCCAGACGCGCGGCGCCTTCGATCTGGGCCTCAGCCAGCGGCTGGCCGCGCAGGCTGTCCTCGGCTGCTCGCGCTTTGAGCGCCGTCACGCCCGCGTTGGTGAGCGTGATCGCCACCTGCGCCACCGTGTCGCCCTGCATCTGCAGCAGCACCGCAGTGGCGGCGGTGGCAAAGTCGCCGCTCTTGCGCTTGAGCTTGCTGTAGGACCAGCCGCTGCCGGCGGCGGGAATGGGAATGCGCACCTGGGTCAGGATTTCATCGGCCGCGCACTCGGTGCTGAACAGGCCGAGGAAGTAGCCGTCGGCCTTGACCACACGCTCGCCGCCGGGGCCATTGAGCACGAACGAGGCGCCCAGCGCCAGCATCAGCGCGGGGTGGTCGTTGCCCGGGTCGCCGTGCGCGATGTCGCCACCCAGCGTGCCGCGGTAACGCACCTGCGGGTCGGCAATCAGGGCCACGCCTTCGGCCAGCAACGGCAGCTTGTCAGCGATCAGCGCTGAGCGCAGCAGATCGGCTTCGCTGGTCATGGCCCCGATGTGGATCTCGTTGCCCACCTGCGCGATGCCCTTGAGCGCGGTAATGCGCCCCAGGTCCACCAGGTGCGCCGGGGCGGCGAAGCGCAGCTTCATCATCGGCAGCAGGCTGTGGCCGCCAGCCAGCAGCTTGGCATCTTCGCCCAAGGTGCTCAGGAGCTTGATGGCTTCTTGTAGGCTGCTGGGCGCGTGGTATTCGAAGGACGCTGGGGTCATTGTTGGGGTCTCCTCGGTCGGCGGGTCAATGTGCAAGTCAGGCCGGTGCAGGGCAAGGCGCAGTGTGGCCAAGCCCTGTCCTGCGTGTGGCGCGACTGCACGAACGGATTGGCGGCGGCCATGAAGCGCAGCGCCGCCGCACGAACCGCAGCATGCGGCGAGCAGCGCAAACCGGCCTCCGGATAAACCCGAAGACTTCAAACACTGCCCTGCACGCCCGAAGGATCCAAGCGCACGAGCTGCTGCGGCACGCTGGTGCGCGCCACGGGCAGGGCCGCTTCTTCGTGGTGCAACTTGAGCGTCACCCGGCCCTCGTCGCGCGTGATCTGCTCGGCGTGGTCGAAGCTGGCCAGATAGCTGCGGCGAATGCTCGGGAAGGCTGCGGTGTCCGGCCGCGCCTCTGGGCTGAAGGCCCGGGCCTGGGCCGAGGCCAACGGCGTGGCGCTGGGAACGCTGGGCAGTTGGTGTGCGCACTACCGGCGCTGTGACGAATGCCTGAACCACAAGCTGCAGTCCAAGGTGGCTCGCGTCTACATCCCCGACCGCCGCGAAGCTGACCAGCGGCGCGCGTTCGACGCGCTGGGCCGGCGGCTGGCTGAACTGGTGGACGGCCGGGCTGAAGCCGACGGTAGAGTGGTGCCGCTGCGCGCCGCCTGAACCTCCGGTTGACTTCCGCACCCGAACAGTGCAACCATTGCACTAGCCCACATGCCCACGCTGGCCCGCCTCGCCGCATCCAAGGTGACGATGTACGCGGCCGACCACAACCCGCCGCACTTCCACATCCTGACCAACGACGGCGCCGAAGCATGGGTGGAAATCGGTTCGCTGGCTGTGATCCATGGCCGCATCCGGGCTGCGGCGCTGAAGGAAGCGCTGGCCTGGGCCGAATCCAACAACGCATGGCTGTTGACGAAGTGGAAGGAACTGAACCCATGAGGCCCAGGCAATTCACCCTCACGGCGGCCGAGCCCAAGGGCGGTTCAATGCTGCGGCTGACCTACGCCGACGGCCACCGCTGCGACCTGGACCTGGCCGGCGTCATCGAACGACACCCGTCGCTTTCGCGTCTGCGCGACCCCAAGGTGTTCGCCACGGCCAAGGTCGGCGAGCAGGGCGCCAGCGTGCTCTGGGCCAACGACGACGGCCTGGAACTGGCGGCGGACAACCTGCGGGCTCGGGCGATCGAACAGGCCGGCGGCGTGTCGCATGAGTTCGTCTGGAACTGGATGGCGCGCCACGACCTGACGCTGGACACTGCGGCCGAGGCGCTGGGCGTTTCGCGCAGGATGCTGGCTTACTACCGCAGCGGCGCCAAGCCGGTGCCGCGCACCGTGGCCCTGGCCTGCTTGGGCTGGAAAGAGGCCCAGAAGGCCGGGGCGGAACCGTTCGCGCTGGCGGCCTGAATCGATCGTCGACGAGTTCCGCCGCGCCTAGGCTGATCCCCACCCCCCGCCAGGCACTCTCAAGTCTGCAGAATTCTGTTGCCAGCGGCTCGAAAACAGAAATGGGCTAGCTCCTTGTGAGAGCTAACCCATTGATTTCATTGGTCGGGACGGCGGGATTCGAACTCGCGACCCCTTGCACCCCATGCAAGTGCGCTACCAGGCTGCGCTACGCCCCGACTGAAAGGCGAATTATAGGCGGGGAAACTGGTCCATCCGGCGAGCACCAGGGCCAACGCCCGGCCGGGCGCTCAACTCGCCAGCAGAGCGCGGATCGAGAGCAGTTCGGCGCGCAGTTGCGGGGCGCCGAAGTCGATGCCGTACGCGGCCGGAGCCAGCCCAGAGAGCTGGATCACGCCGGGCAGGCTGGCAGCGACGGCTGGCGGCGCGGTCGGTGGATCGCCGCCGCTGGCCGCTTCGGCCCCGTCGCCGACTTCGTCCAGTGGCGCGTCGTCGCCGTTGCGCCAGGCCGATTCGCCCAACTGGTTGCGCGCGCCGCTGATGGTGAAACCCTGGTCGTAGAGCAGGTCGCGGATCCGGCGGATCAGCAGCACCTCGTGGTGCTGGTAGTAGCGGCGGTTGCCGCGCCGCTTCATCGGCTTGAGCTGGGTGAACTCCTGCTCCCAGTAGCGCAGCACGTAGGGCTTGACGCCACACAGCTCAGAGACTTCTCCGATCGTGAAATAGCGCTTGGCCGGGATGGCAGGAAGCTGCTTTTCCATTGAAATCAACGAGCTTTGCGTGCAAAGCTAGACTTTACTCGAAGTCGTCGGCGGACGGTGTGTCACCTTGCACAATTGCTTTGAGCTTGTGGCTGGCATGGAAAGTCACGACGTTTCTGGCCTTGATCGGGATCGCCTCGCCGGTGCGCGGGTTGCGTCCCGGGCGCGGCGCCTTGCGCCGGATGTTGAAGTTGCCAAAGCCCGAGAGCTTGACGTCGGCGCCGCTGACCAAGGTGCCGTGGACCAGTTCGAAGAAGGCCTCGACCATGTCCTTGGATTCGCGCTTGTTCAGGCCGATCCGCTCGAACAGCAGTTCGGCCAGCTCCGCCTTGGTCAGGGTCGGGGTCTCCAGGCTGGGCAGGATCAGTCGCTCGGGTTCGGTCTCTGCGGTGGCCATGGTGTCTGCTCTCCTCACTGGTTTGTGCTTGCTCTTGGGGCCTGCAGCCGGACGGGCTGGGTCGCGTCTGGCCGCTCAGGCCCGCAGGCGTGCGCCATGGGCCTGCGCCACGCGGGCGACGGCGGCGGCCACGGCGAGGTCGATCCGATCTTCGGTCAGCGTGGCCTGGGGGTCGAGCAACTCCAGGCGCACGGCCAGGCTGCGCCGGCCTGCGGCGATGTCGCTGCCGGCCTGGCTTGGGCGGTAGACGTCGAACAGCGTGGCCTGGCGCACGAGGCCCTGCGGATCGGCGCGCAAAGCTGCCACCAGCGCGTCATGGGGGGTCTCGTCCGCGACCACCAGCGCGAGGTCGCGCCAGGCGCTCTGGTGGCGAGCGATTGGCTTGAACAGGGGCAAATCGCGTGCCAGCAGGGCCGGCAGATCGAGCTCGAACAGCATCGGCGCATGCGGCAACTCATAGGCCTGGCGCCAGCGCGGGTGCAGCTCGCCGAGCACGCCAACGGCCCTGCCGTCGAGCCGCAGCAGGGCGCTGCGTCCAGGGTGCAGCGCCGGATGCTCAGTGGGCTCGAACTGGGCCTGGCGTGGCGCCAGCAGCGCCTCTACGTCGCCTTTGAGGTCGAAGAAATCGACGCCGCGCTCCTTGCTGGCCCATTGCAGGCTGTCGACCGGCCCGTAGGCCAAGCCGGCCAGTTTCAGCGGCTGGGCGATGCCGGCGACGCTGAGCGGGCCGTCGGCGGCGCCGGGGTCGCGCCAGGCGACGCGGCCGAGTTCGAACACCCGCACCCGGCCGGCCTTGCGCGCCAGGTTGTGGCGCAGCACCTGTACCAGGCTGCCGATCAGCGAGGAGCGCATCACCGACAGCGGCGCGGCGATCGGGTTGAGCACCCGGATCGGGTTGGCGTTGCCGGCCAGCTCGGTCTCCCAGCGGGCCTCGACAAAGCTGTAGTTGATGGTCTCCTGGTAGCCCAGCGCGGCGCAGGCACGGCGCAGGGCGCTGCTGCTGCGCTGGCTCTCGCTGCGCATCCGGGCGACGACTGGCGCCAGCGGTGCGCTGTCGGGCAGCTTGTCGTAGCCGATGACGCGGATGACCTCTTCGACCAGGTCCTCTTCGATCGCCAGATCGAAACGCCAGCTCGGCGGGCGGACATGCAGCAGGCCGGGCTCCTGGCTGAATTCAAAGCCCAAACGGCTGAAGACCGCAGCGCACTGGGCCTGGTCCAGCGGCATGCCAATGAGCTTGGCCGCCCGCGCCACCCGCAGGCTCACCGGCCGAGGCGCCGGCAGGTTGACGCACTGGTCGTCGATCACGCCGGGCTGGCCACCACAGATGTCGACGATGAGTTGGCTGACGCGCTCGATCCGCGCCACCGTCTGGGCCGGATCGACACCGCGCTCGAAGCGGTGGCCGGCATCGGTGCTGAAGTTGTAGCGGCGCGAGCGCCCGGCCACCGCCTCGGGCCACCAGAACGCCGCCTCGACATAGACATGGCGGGTGCTGTCGGAGACGGCGGTGGCATCGCCGCCCATGATCCCGGCCAGCGACTCGACCGCCTGCGCGTCGGCGATCACGCCGACCTTGTCGTCCAAGGCGACGGTGTTGCCATTGAGCAGCTTGAGCGACTCGCCCGCCCTGCCCCAGCGAACCACCAGGTGCCCATCGATCTTGTCGAGGTCGAAGATGTGGGTCGGCTGGCCCGACTCGAACATCACGTAGTTGGAGATGTCGACCAGGGCGTTGACCGAACGCTGGCCACAGCGTGCCAGCCGCTCGACCATCCAGGCGGGGGTCTTGGCCTGGGTGTTGACCTCTCGCACGATCCGTCCGGAAAAGCGCCCGCACAACTCGGGCGCCTCGATCTTGACCGGCAGCACGGCGCCAGGGGACACCGCCAGCGGCGGCACGGTCGGCAGGGTCAGCGGCGTGCCGGTCAGGGCCGACAGCTCGCGCGCCACGCCCAGCACCGACAGCGCGTGGCCCAGGTTGGGGGTGAGCTTGAGCGTGAACAGGCTGTCGTCGAGCTTGAGCCAATCACGCAGCGTGGCGCCCAACGGCGCCTCGGTGGCCAGCTCAAGCAGGCCGCCATGGTCATCGCCAAGCCGGAGTTCGCGCGCCGAGCAAAGCATGCCGCGGCTCTCGACACCGCGCAGTTGGCCAACGCCGATCGTGAACGGCGTTTGTGCGCCCTCGGCCGGGGGCAGGATGGCGCCGACCAGCGCCAGCGGCACCTTGATGCCGGCCCGGGCATTGGGCGCGCCGCAGACGATCTGCAGGCCGCCGATCGGCGTGCCCGGCCCCGCATCGACCCGGCAGACGCGCAACTTGTCGGCCTGCGGATGCGGCTCGGCGCTGAGGATCTCGGCCACCACCACGCCGCTGAACGGCGGCGCGGCGGGGCGGGTGTCCTCGACCTCCAGGCCGGACATGGTCAGCAGCTCGGCCAGCGCGGCGCTGGACAGCGGCGGGTTGCAGAACTCGCGCAACCAGGATTCAGGGAATTGCATGGCGTGATGGGGGAGGTGCGTGGGGCGGGGTCAGCGGAACTGCTGCAGGAAGCGCAGGTCGTTCTCGAAGAACAGGCGCAAATCGTTGACGCCGTAGCGCAGCATTGCCAGCCGGTCCGGGCCCATGCCGAAGGCAAAGCCGATGTGGCGCTCCGGGTCCAGCCCGTAGTTGCGCACCACGTTCGGGTGGACCTGGCCCGAGCCAGCCACTTCCAGCCACTTGCCCTTGAGCGGGCCCTCGGCGAAGGCGATGTCGATCTCGGCCGAGGGCTCGGTGAACGGGAAAAACGACGGCCGAAAGCGCAGCGTCAGCGCATCGGTTTCGAAGAACCGGCGGCAGAAATCGGTGAAGACGACCTTGAGGTCCTTGAAGCTGACGTTCTCGCCCATCCACACGCCCTCGCACTGGTGGAACATCGGCGTGTGGGTCGCGTCGCTGTCGATGCGGTAGGTGCGGCCGGGGGCAATCACGCGGATCTCCGGTATCGGCTCGCCACGGGCGATCTGCGCCGCGTACTTGGCCGAATGGGCGCGGGCGTAGCGCAGCTGCATCGGGCTGGTGTGCGGGCGCAGGTTGTACCAGCGTCCGCCCTCGTCCTGCAGGTCAACGTAGAACGTGTCCTGCATCGAGCGCGCCGGGTGGTTCTCGGGGTTGTTCAGCGCGGTAAAGCTCATCCAGTCGGTTTCGATCTCGGGGCCCTCGGCGACGTCGAAACCCATGGACGCAAAGATCGACTCGATCCGTTCTATGGTCAGCGACACCGGGTGCAGACCGCCATTGCCGCGCTGGCGGCCGGGCAGGGTCACGTCCAGCGCCTCGGCCTTGAGTTGGGCCTCGAGTTCGGCATCGGCCAGGGCCTGGCGACGCGCGGTCAGCGCTGCCTCGATCCGCTGCTTGGCCTGGTTGATCGCCGCGCCACGGGTCTTTTTCTCGTCAGGCGTGGCGCCGGCCAGGCCCTTGAGCAACTCGGTCACCCGCCCGGCCTTGCCCAGCAGCCGGGCCTTGGCGTCTTCCAGCGCCGCCGGGGTGTGGGCGGCGGCAAAGTCTGCGGTGGCTTGCGCCACCAATTGATCCAGGTCGTTCATCGGTCGAGTACAGGTGACGAAGTTGGAGTGGCCGGCAAAAAAAAAGGCCGCACCCGGAAGGCAACGGCCAGTGCATGGGCGCGGCGCTCACCGCCGGGACTTGTGCCCGGCGGTGGCCAGCGCCATCAAGCCGACGCGGCCGGCAATTGGGCTTTCACAGTTGCGCCTTCACCTTGGCGACGATCGCGCCAAATGCGGCCGGGTCGTTGACCGCCAATTCGGCCAGCATCTTGCGGTCGATGTCGATCGAGGCCTGCTTCATGCCGGCCATGAACTTGCTGTAGGTCAGGCCCAGACCGCGCGTGGCGGCATTGATACGGGCGATCCACAACTGGCGGAAGACACGCTTGCGGGTACGGCGATCACGGTAGGCATATTGCCCGGCCTTCATCACCGCCTCTTTGGCGACCCGGTAGACGTTCTTGCGGCGACCGCGGTAGCCCTTGGCCAGGGCGAGGATCTTTTTGTGGCGGGCGCGGGCGGTGACACCACGTTTGACGCGAGGCATGTGTTTCTCCTGGGGTCTGGTGGTGGATTACAGGCCGGCGTACGGCAGCATTTGTGCCATATGACCCATGTTGGACTCGTGCACGGCGACCGTGCCGCGCAGGTGCCGCTTGTTCTTGGTGGTCTTCTTGGTCAGGATATGGCGTTTGAACGCCTGACCGCGCTTGACGGTGCCACCCGGGCGAACGCGAAAGCGCTTTTTGGCGCCGCTCTTGGTCTTCATCTTGGGCATGACTGCTCCTTCTCAATGACCCCTGCCGGCGGCGCCACGGGCTTGTGGACGCACTTGGATGGCCTGGCAGCGGCTTCGTGTCCCCCTGGACCGAAATCCAGTGGTTGCGGCGACCAAACCGCAACGGGGATAAAACTAAAAAATTTCAGACTCGGTATCTACTGCTTGCGCTTTTACTGCTTGCGCTTAGGCGAAAGCACCATGATCATTTGCCGCCCCTCCAGCTTGGGGAACTGCTCGACCAGGGCGACATCGGCCAACTCGTCGCGGATGCGCTCAAGCATGCGCATGCCGATGTCCTGGTGGGTGATTTCACGACCGCGAAAACGCAGCGTGACCTTGCCCTTGTCGCCGTCCTCGGCAATGAAGCGCCGCAGGTTGCGCATCTTGATGTTGTAGTCGCCATCGTCGGTGCCGGGGCGGAACTTGACTTCCTTGACCTCGATCACCTTCTGCTTGGATTTGGCCTCGGCGGCCTTCTTCTGCTCCTGGTACTTGAACTTGCCGTAGTCCATCAGCCGGCAAACCGGCGGGTCTGCCGTGGGTGCAATCTCGACCAGATCGACGTCCGCCTCGCCTGAAAGCCGCAGCGCTTCCATGATGGTGACGATGCCTATGGGCTCGTTGTTGACACCGTTCAGGCGCACCGATGGCGCCATGATCTCGCGGTTGAGCCGGTGTTTGCGCTCGACGTTGGGCGTGCGGCGATCAAGAAAAGTAGCGATGGTTCAGACCCCTCTATGACCACTCAAGGTCACCGCCCGCTGGCAAGCAACAGGCCCCAAAAAAGCAAAACGTGCGCCACCGCAGGCATGGCTCAAAGCTTGGCGGCGATGTCCGCAGCGAGCTTCGACGCGAAGTCGGCCAGCGGCATCACGCCCAGATCAGAGTTGCCCCTGGCGCGCACGGCAACGGTCCCGCTTGCCATCTCCTTGTCGCCGGCGACCAGGATGTACGGGACCTTTTGCAACGAATGTTCGCGGATTTTATAGTTAATTTTCTCATTTCGCAAATCGACCGCCACCCTAAGCCCTTGTTTTTGCAGCGTTTTCGCCACTTCTCGGAGGTAATTTGCGTGGCTGTCAGTGATTGACGCCAGGACCACCTGGACCGGCGCCAGCCAGGCCGGCAGGGCCCCGGCGTGCTGCTCCAGCAGGATGCCGATGAAGCGCTCCAGGCTGCCGACGATGGCCCGGTGCAGCATCACCGGGTGGGCGCGTCCGCTGGTCTCGGTGACGTACTCGCCGCCCAGACGTTCGGCGGTGTTGAAGTCGACCTGCATGGTGCCGCACTGCCATTGCCGGCCGATCGCGTCCTTGAGCGTGTACTCGATCTTTGGGCCGTAGAAGGCGCCGTCGCCGGGCGAGACGATGAACGCACAGCCGGAGCGGCGCAGTGATTCCATCACCGCATGCTCGGCCCTGTCCCAGAGCGCGTCCGAGCCGACCCGCTTGTCTGGCCGGGTCGCAACCTTGTAGATGATGTCCTTGAAGCCGAAGTCGGCGTAGACCTTTTGCAGCAGCGCGGTGTAGGCCACGCACTCGTCCAGGATCTGCTCCTCGGTGCAGAAGATGTGGCCATCGTCCTGGGTGAAGCCGCGCACCCGCATGATGCCGTGCAGCGCGCCGCTGGGCTCGTTGCGGTGGCACTGGCCAAATTCGCCGTAGCGCAGCGGCAGCTCGCGGTAGCTGCGCAATTGCGAGCTGAAGATCAGCACATGGCCGGGACAGTTCATCGGCTTGAGCGCGTACTCGCGCTTCTCGCTCTCGGTCACGAACATGTTGTCGCGGTAGTTGTCCCAGTGGCCGGTCTTCTCCCACAGCGCCTTGTCCAGGATCTGCGGCCCTTTGACCTCCTGGTAGCCGTTGTCGCGGTAGACACCGCGCATGTACTGCTCGACCGCTTGCCACACGGTCCAGCCCTTGGGGTGCCAGAACACCAGGCCAGGCGCGGTCTCTTCCATGTGGAACAGGTCGAGCTCGCGGCCGAGGCGGCGGTGGTCGCGTTTCTCGGCCTCTTCGAGCATGCGCAGGTGGCCGGCCAGCGCCTCCTTGCTGGCCCAGGCGGTGCCGTAGATGCGCTGCAACTGGGCATTTTTCTGGTCGCCGCGCCAGTAGGCGCCGGCCAGCTTCATCAGCTTGAAGTGCTTGAGCCGCCCGGTGCTGGGCACATGCGGGCCGCGACACAGGTCTTCGAAATCACCCTCGCGGTACAGCGACACGTCTTGGTCGGCCGGGATGCTTTCGATGATCTCGGCCTTGTAGTGCTCGCCCAGGCCCTTGAAGTAGGCCACCGCCGCGTCACGCGGCAGCACCCGGCGCAGCACCGGCTCGTCCTTCTGCGCCAGCGCGGTCATGCGCGCCTCGATCGCCGCCAGGTCCTCGGGAGTGAACGGGCGCTTGTAGGCAAAGTCGTAATAAAAGCCGTTCTCGACCACTGGTCCGATGGTGACCTGGGCTTCGGGGAACAGCGACTTGACCGCATAGGCCAGCAGGTGGGCGGTGGAGTGGCGGATCATCGCCAGGCCGTCGGCGTCGCGTTCGGTGACGATGGCCAGCGCCGCGTCGGCGCTGAGCCTGTGGCTCAGGTCGACCAGCCGGCCGTCGACCTTGCCGCCAAGCGCGGCCTTGAGCAGGCCGGGGCCGATTGCGGCGGCGACCTCGCCAACGGTCAGTGCCTGGGCAAATTCGCGGCGCGATCCGTCGGGCAGTGTGATCTGGATCATGGGGCAACTCCAAGGTCGGTCAGGGATTCGTCGGGCGCAAAAAAGCGCGGTGAAGACCGCGCTGCAGGGTTGGCGCCTGAATGCTTCAGCGAACAGGCAGGGCAGCGCGGCCGGGCATGCGGCCAGTGGCGTTGCGCCAAGTTCGCGGTGTCAGAACCATGCTGCCTTTCTCGCTCTTGTGGACGGGCTCAAGGGGCGGGATTGTAGGCCAGCGGTCCCGGCCTCGGGCGGTGGCGGCGGCGCCTAGAACGGCATCAAACGCAGGTCGGTGCTGCGCTCCAGCAACCACAGTGTGGCCATCGCCAGGGCCAGCGCCGAACCGCCGCCGAGCACGCTGCGTGGATACCAGGGCCGCGCACGCAGCCCGTAGAGCAGCGGCACGACGCAGAACACCAGCGCCAACTGACCGAGTTCGAGCCCGAGGTTGAACTCGAACAGGGCCCAACCGAACGCGGCGGTCGGCAAATTCAGCTCGGCCAGGACGCTGGCAAAGCCGAAGCCGTGGACCAGGCCGAAGCCGAAGGTGACTGCGCCGCGGTAGCGCAGCAGCAGCGGGCGCAGGTTGTCAAACGCCGCCAGCATGATGGTTGCGGCAATCGCCGGCTCGGTCAACCGTGGCGACAAACGAACCCAGCCCAGCGCCGCCAGCGCCAGCGTGAGCGAATGCGCCAGGGTGAACAGCGTCACCGTCTTGGCCACGGGCAGCAGCGCCTGGCGCCAACCGGCCACCGGCTGCCAGCGCGCGTCGCGGCGCAGCAGCACCGCCGGCAGCAGCAGGCACAGCAGGAACAGCAAATGGTCGTAGCCGCTGAGGATGTGGTGTATGCCCTCGCGCAGGAACGAGGTCGGCGCCACCGCGGCCACAGGCGGTGCCGGGGCCGCCGCTGTTGCGCTGGCGGCCAGGGGCGCGGGCCCCGCGCTCTCGGCTGAGGCGGCAGCGGCGGGTGTCTGAGCCACTGGCAGCACCGGGACCGGGCCAGGCACCAGCATCCGCACTGTCGCCGGGGCACCGTCCAGGCTCAGCCGCAGCAGGCCACGGTGGGTCGTGTCGATCTCGCGGAACAGACCGTAGAACAGCGCGGTGTCGGCCTCGATCCGGCAGGGCGCGCGCAGCAGCAGCACCGCGTAGGCACCGTCGTTGCGCGCCTCCAGCGCATGGCCGGTGATGTCGAACTTGCAGCCGGCCACCGCCAGCGAGGCCATGGCCAGGGCATCGATGCGCGGCCAGGCGGCCTTGATCTCGCCCCAGCTCAGGGCGCGGTCGCCATCGGCGTCCAGGGTCGGCAGCGCGGCGTCCAGGTCGCGCAAGGCGATGTCCCAGCGCAGCGTGCTGACTTGGCCCTGGACGCTCAGCGCCAGGTAGGCGTCGCTGGACTTGTGGGCCAGGGCCGGTGGCGCCAGCAGCGTCAGCAGGACCAGCAGGAGCGCCCGCACCTCAGATCCCCGACCGGCGCAGATCGACCATGCCGACCTGCGCCGCCAGCGCGCGGGCCTGCGCCTGCGCGGCGGCGTCGCCAGCGGCCTTGGCGCAGCGCGCCAGGATCAACAGGTCGATAGGCTCGCGCTGCCAGGACACGTTCTGCCTGGCCAGGGCCAGCGCGGCACGCGGCCTGTCGTCCAGGTCGAGCGCGGCCAAGGCGCGTTCGCGCTCGTGGCCGCTGGACTCCGGGCGCTGGTCGGCCAGGGCAAAGCGTTCGCGCAATTCCCGCTGCAGGGCGGCGGCGTCCGGCCGCTGGGCGCGGCGCGCGGCAATCGCCAGGCGCAGCAGGACGTTGTCGTTGCGCGGCTCGGCGCTGAGCGCCGCATAGGCCTCCAGCGGGCGGCCCTGCTCCAGCAGGAAATCGGCCCAGCCGATCAGGGTATAGCCGTCCGGGTCGCTGTCCAGGGCGTCGCGCCAGGCGGCTTCGGCGGCGCCGGGGTTGGCCGCACGCTGCTCCAGCTCGGCCAAGGTGGTCGACAGCCAGCCGCGCAGGGCCGGGCTGCGAAAGGCCGAGCGCAGCGCCTGCAGGCGGCTGCGTGCCGCGTCGAACTCGCCGCGCAGTGCCTGGTTTTCGGCCAGGCAGGCCGGGCCATAGGGCGCTGGCGTGGTCCGGGCCACCTGCGCGCAGGCCGCGTCGGAGTCGCCATAGCGGCCCTGAGCCCGACGCAGCGTGGCCAGCATCAGCCAGGCCTGGGGCTGGGCCGGGTCGCGCTTGAGCAAATCGCTCAGGCGGGCGATGGCCTTGTCGAACTGGTGGATGTACTGCTCGGCCGACGCCAGGGCAATGATGAGCGCCGGGTCGGCCTGCGGGTCAGTTTGCCAGCGCGCCAGCCGCGCCAAGGCGCGCCCGGCCAGGCGCGGGTCGCCCTGGCGGCGAGCCTCGTCGAGCAGCGCCAGGGCATCGCGGGTGGCGCTGGCCGGGTCGCTGCTGAGGCTGATCCGGGCGGCGGGCGGCAGCCGCTCTATGACCTGGCTGTCGCTACTCGGCAATATCGGTTGGGCTGTGGCGGCCAGCCACCCCAGACAGATCCACAGCAGCAAGGCGGCGCGACTGAGCATGTTCGAGTGAATTTGGGGGAGCAAACGCGACGACGCCGCCCGGGCGCGATGCTGCCTGGGCGGCGTCCACCAGGCCGGTGTTCAGGGGATGGTAGTCGGCTCGGTGGTGTCGCTTTGCGCCAGGCTCATCGTGCCCAGGTCGATGGCCTCGCGGGTCTCGGCCTGGGCGTTCTTGGTCTCCAGATTGAGCAGGTAGCCTACGACGGCGTCGGCACTGCTGGCGGTGATGGCCGGCACCACCGATAAGGGATCAACCGGCGGCGTGGTGACCACGGTCTCGCCGATGGTGCCGCTGCCGCCGCCGCAGGCGCCCAGCGACAAGGCAGCGACCAGGGCCAGGGCCGCACTGTGGTGAATGCTGCGCATGGTGGGCTCCTTCACTTGCTGCCCGGGATGGGCGTGAACAGGTAGGGGAAGCCGGGCATCAGCGGCACCACCGCCTGGTCAACGGCGTCGTGCAGTTTCAGCGAGGTCGCGCCCAGCGGCACGTTGGCGGGCTTGCAGTCCACGCCCAGGCCCAGGGCGTTGGCGTCACCGTTGATCATGCACAGGCCGCCCATCACCGCCACCAGGGAGATGTCGACGATGTCGTCCTTGGGCCGGCGGCCATTGGGGAAGCCCGCCGCATCGCCGCCGGCCAGTCCCAGCCGGTTCTGCATGGCGCTGGGCGTGGCCGGGGTGCTGGTGTTCAGCCGCAGCATTTCCGAGGCGGTGACCGTGGCCGGCTGGTTGACGCCCTTGATGCCGGTCAAAAAGACCGTGACCAGGTCGGTGCGCGGCAGGTTCTTCGGCGCGATGCCGGGCATGCCGAGGGCGATTTCGAGCAAGGCCGGCAGGGTCGGGTTGGTCACGTAGTCGGCAAACTGGCCATCGTCCTTGGGCTTGCTGCCGTTGAAGCGGTCCTTGTCGGGCAGGCCGATCACGACCTCATTGACCAACGGCATGCCCAGGCGCGAGACCTGCGTCCAGGCGCCGCCGGGCAGATCCGTTTTGACCAGGCCCTTGCCCGGTGCCGGGTTGAGCAATCGGCCCTGGCGCAGGCTGGCGGTGGTCCAGGCGCCGATCACCGGGTCGCTGCTGCCGGCGGCGGTCAGGCAGCTCTTGTGCACTTCCAGCGCCAGCGTGGTGACGTTCTTGTCGTCCAGGACGTTGGGCGCGGCATTGATCAGCGTCGGGTCGGTGATGACCGCGACCGGGGCGTTGACCAGGTCAAAGATGATCCCCAGGTTGACCGCGAACGGGTCCTTGCGCTGGCCGACGAACATCTTTGCCGGGGTGGCGCAGCCTGGGATGTTGACCGAGTAGATGTGCTTGGCGGCGTAGCCGGGATAGTCGGGAATCGTCTTCACGCCGATGTTGTCCACCGGCTTGTCGAAGGTCGCCGAGCCACCCGTGGCATTGGTCACCGCCGCCTTGCTGCCGCTGCGTCGATCACCCCGCACCAGGTCGAGGGTGAAGGTCTCGTTGACGTTGAGGTTGGCCGCCGCCGGGCCGCTGACCGTGCCGGCCTGCACCAAGGGGATGGGCACCATCTTGCCGCCTATCGGCAGGGCGATGGCCTTGAGCGCATTCTTGAAGCGGAACTGGAAGCTCAGGTCTTCCTTGGCGTCGCCGTTGTTGTCGATATGGATCTCGTAGAGCGCGTTCGGATCCATCTCGAAGTAGTTCGGGCCACCATAGCCGTCTTGCAACGGCAGGTAGTTGGCGATCAGGGTGATGAAGCCGTCACGGCCGGGCTCGTAGCTGGCAAACATGTAGAAGTCGGCACCGTCGACCTTGGGCTGGCCGCTGATGAAGGGTGCCTCGCGGTGGCTGGAGGCGTCGGCGGGGTTGAAGGCCAAGCCGGACAACGCGGCCAGGACGGCAACGGTGACCGGCAGGTAGCGATGGCCGCGCGCCTTGCGGGGGCTTGTACTGGGCATGATCTGGTCCTTCCATGTGGTCGCTTCTGGGTACCGGCGGGGTTGCCGGCAGGGCGGGACACCAAGCTGTTTTGACGGTGTCTGGCCGGAGATACGCGACTTTCCAAAGATCGGATGCGGTGCCGCGAAAGGCGCCGCGAATGGCGCCGCGAATGGCGCTGATGGCGACCCGGCGCCGCTGCACGGACCGCTGCAGGCCTTCACGCCAGCGGCAGGGCCTCGATCCCGGGCTGCGCCAGCAGTTCGGCAAACTCGTCCGCCAGGCGCTGGCTCTGCGCCAGTGCTGTCGACCAGGCCTTGGCCCGGCCGGCGAAGTCGTCGCCAAAGGCCTTGAAGTCGCCCCGGTCCGGCAGCTTGGCGCCAGGCAGGCTGCGCACCCAATCCGGGTGCGGCGCCAGCAACACCAGGTTGTCCAACCAGGGGCTGGCGCGGTGGCGTCTCGGCAGCGCCTTGTCCAGCCAGCCGGGCACCAGGCGGGGCTGAAAGTGTGGGTACAGCACCAGGCCGTCGGCGATGTCGGCATAGCGCAGGTGCAGGTGGTAGTCGGTGATGCCGCCGTCCCAATAGGCGCCGCGCGGCGCGCCCGGGATGTCGTGCACCGCCTTGAGCCAGAACGGGATGGCGCAACTGGCCTGCACCGCCAGCGCCAGGTTGGCCGCCGTCAGCGCCACCTGACGGCTGCGGAAGTCGTGCAGGCCCAGAGGCAGCGGCGAGCGCGGGTCGGAGAACACCACCCGCTCCAGCCAGCCGCCCAGCGCCCGCCGGCTGAGCAGGTTGGTGGCGAAGGCAGCGGCGTAGCCCAGCGGGGTGGCCAGGCGGGCCTCGCGCCGCAGCAGGCCACGGCCTCGGCTGGTGAACACATGCAGGCGCAAGCGCGGGTGGGCCAGCAGTTGCCCCTCATGGCCGGCAAACTGGGCGCGCACGCTGGCCGCAAAGACCGCACTGACATGCGCCGGCAGCGGCGACTTGCCTGGCGCGTGGTCGTAGCGCTGGTGGATGTAGGAATCGGCCATTGCCGCCAATGCCGCGTCGGGGTCGGCCAGGCCGGCGCAGGCCATCCGCCACGCGCCTATCGAGGCGCCGAGCAGGTGCACCACGGGCCCGCTGCCGGCCAGCCAATGGCCGAAGATGAGGCGGTCCAGCGGGTTGAGGATCAGGCCCTTGGTGCCACCGGCGGCGCCGGCAATCACGCGCACATCCGACGCGCGCAGGCCGCGCTCGCGCAACTGAAGGCGGGCACGCGGGCCGGCGAAGATTTGGAGCGCGGGCATCGTGGGCGGGGCGACTGGCTGGGCTGGGTGGGACGAAGAGTGTCACCGCCCTGGCCTGCCGCGCTCGCCGACCTGGTCCTCAGTCGAGTTGCCGGGCCGCCAGCAGCGCCCGCAGCAGCGCCTGGTTGACCTCCTGCTGCGACATCATCAGGGCGTCGGCGGCGGCGCGGATGTCCCAGGCGCTGGCCGACTCCAGGGCGCGCACCAGATGGAGGTAGGGAAGGTGCGGACTGGCCTCGTCGAGCAGGGCCAGGCGCACGGCGTCGGGCACGGGAATGGCCTGCAGCAGTTCGGCGAAGGGCTGCTGCAGCATCCGGTCCAGGAGCGAAAAGACGCCGCAGACGAACAGTTCGCCGCGCTGGCCCTCGTCGCAGTTGCTGCGGCCCAGCTCTTCCATCAACAGGCCGCGGCGCACGGCGGCGTAGACCAGCGGCTTGAGGTCGGGGTCGCGGCCGCTGGAGATCATCAGCAGCGCCAGCCAGCGCTTGAGCCGGTCGTAGCCCAGCATCATCACCGCGTGGCGGAAGGACGAGATCTCGACCCGCAGGCCGAAGGCCGGTGCATTGATGTAGCGGATCAAACGGTAGGCCAGGGTCGGGTCGAGCTTGAGCACGGCCTCGATCCGCTCGATGCTTTCCTGCCGGTCGACCCGGTTGATCAGCTCGATGATGGCCTGCAGCTCGGGCGCCGGCTTGGCCGCGCCGCTGCCGCGCGCGACCGAATTGTCCAGCGCCTCGCCCAGCGGCCAGCCCAGCACTGCGATCGCACCCCGGCCGAAGGCGTAGGCCATCTCGTGTACGTGGCTGATGCCGGCCTGGACATGGGGAATCTGCCGCGCCTGCCCGCCGGGCGGGGGCAGGCCGTCGCGGCGCTCGTCGGCCAGGTCAATGATCGAGTAGGCCAGGCAATCGAGTACCGCTCGGGGCAGAGGCGCCGACGGTCGGCCCTTGATCAGGATCGCCGTGCCGTTCTGGTGCAGCGCGTTCAGCGCTGCGGCATGGGCCGGGTCGCCGGCCATGAACGCCGGCAACTCCAGCATCAGGTTCTGCGCCGGCAACTGCTGCAGCACCGCCGCCAGCAGCGGCTCGCTGGCGATGTTGAGCGACAGCCTGCCGGCCTCGACCGGCCAGAGCTCGGCCAGCGCCGCCAGCAGCGCGCCGGCATCGGGCAGTTGCTCCGGCCTGGCCGGGGTGATGGTCAGGCGCAGCGCCGTGACCGCGCGGTGGCGGTCGATCATCGGCGCGTAGCCCAGCACGAGCTGGGCAAAGGCGGTGGCCTCGGGGTTCACGGGGGTGCCTATTTGAGGTAGTCGAACAGCGACATGCGCTGGACCATGGCGTAACTTTGCAGCGCCGCGCTGTACGAGGTCTGCTTGCTCTGGAAATCCGAGACCGCCTGGACCATGTCCACGTCCTCGGCGCTGGACTGCAGCGTCTTGGCCCAGAGTGTCTTGTCGCTGTTGCGCTGCGACATTTGGTCGAGCCGGGTCAGCGCCGCGCCGGCCTGCGAGCGGGCCGATTGCACCTGCGACATCACCGCGTCAACATCGCGCAGGCCGCTGTTGACCGCCTGCAAGACCTGGCCGCCGTTGGCCGACGGGTTGCCGAGCGCGGCGATGGCTCTGGACAGCGCGCTGAACGGGTCCAGGATCGGGGTCGAGGGCGTCAGGCTGAAGTGGTCGGTGTCGGCCGGCTGGCCGCTGATGTGCAGGCTCTGGCCGTCGACCACGATGGCGCTGCCGCTCTTGTAGGCCACACCGGTGGCGGCGGTCGGCGCGCCGTCCTTGAGCACCGAGTAGCTGGTGCTGCCGGCGCTGACCGAAAAGACGATGTCGTAGCTGCTGCCGGTCAGGGCGGCGGGGTTGCTGACGCCACCGGCGTCGATCCAGGCCTGGCCGGTGTTGGCGGCGGCGGCAGCGCTGACGAACACACCGTTGCCGCTGCGGGCATTGAGCCAGATCGCCTGGCCGTCGACAGTGGTAGGGATCTGCTCCACCGCCGACAAACCGGTCTGGCCCGGGGTGCCGACGAAGCTGACCCCGCCCAGGCCATCGGCAAAGGGCTCGCCAGTGCTGCCCTGGCCGCCGAAGATGTAGCCGCCGCCGCCATCGGTCTGGTTGGCCACCGACAGCAATTGGCTGCGCATCTGCTGGAGCTGGCTGACCAGGGCGGCGCGCTCGCCGGCGCCATAGCTGCCGTTGCCTGCGGCCACCAAGGTCTGGCGGGCGGTCTGCAGGATGTCGTTGGCGCTGCCCAGGGCGGATTCGGCCAGGGACATCGCGCTTTGGCTGGTCGCCACCGAGCGCTGTGCCGCGTCCAGGCGTTGCTGGGCGATGTAGGCGCGCTCGGCCCTGGCTGCGCCGGTCGGGTCGTCGCTGGGCTGGGTGATGCGCTTGCCGCTGCTGAGTTGCAACTGCGCCTGGGCCAGGTCGCTCTGGCGCTGCTCTATCGCCGCGACCGTGTTGTCGAAACGGTTGGCTGAAGCGATCCGCAATGTCATCAGGCTACCCTCCGCACTTCGTGCTGCGGGATTCGCGCTTGGGAGCGGCCCAGCGCGGGCATCAGGCAACCTCCGCGCCTGTGGCGCTCCGGGATTCGCGCTTGGGAGCGGCCCAGCGCGATCATGCCGAGACACCCATGCGGAGCAGCGTGTCGAGCAGGGTCTGCGCCGTCTGCAAGAGCTTGGCCGCAGCCTGGTAGCTTTGCTGGTACTGCATCAGCCGGGCAGCCTCTTCGTCGAGGTTGACCCCGACCTCGCCCTTCAGCGCCGCCGTGGCCCCGGTCGAGACCTGGGCGCTGGTCGTGGCCCTGGCCTGGCCACCCTGGGCCATCAGGCCGACCGCCGACAGGATCTGGGCGTAGGCGTCGGTGGCGGTCACGCCATTGCTCAGGCGGGCATTGGCCATGTCGTCGATGGCCAGCGCGTTGCCGTTGTTCGACGCCGCAAAGGCAGTGGGCACGATGCTGAACTTGTCGCCCAGCGCGGGCGCGCCCTTGAGCTGCAGGTCGACGCCGTTGAAGCTGACCACGCCCGAGGCCGTCAGGGTGCCGCTGGCCAGCACGGCGGCACTGGCGTCCAGCAATTGCCAGTCACCGCTGGCGCTGGTGAATTGCAGGCTTTCGGCGGCATACGGCAGGGTCGGGGCGGCCGAAACGCGCAGGCTGCCGATGCTGGCCGTGCCGGTGTTGGCCGCGGCCGCGACTGCCGTCACCGGTGCAGCCGCCGCCAGGCCGCGCGGGTTGGCGATGGCCACATCGATGGTCTGGAAGCTGGCACTGACGGGCTTGAGCAGAAAGTGGTCGGTGGCGACCAGTGGCACGTCGATGCTGAACGAAAAGCCATCGACGGTAGCGCCGTTGGCCAGGTTGGACGTGACTTGGCCATCGGACAAGCGGGTCAGCACGTAGTTGCCGGGGTTGGCCGGGTCGGTGGCCAGGCTGTATTCGCTGGCCTGCAGGGCCGCCGGATCCGTGATCGCCAAGGTCGTGGTCGACACCAGGCTGCCGGCGCTGCGCAGATTGGTCTGCGCCGGCAGGGCTTGCGGCGGGTCGAGCTTGAACAAGGCGCCGCCGGGCTGGCCGGCCAGATCGATGCCGCGCGACTGCTGCTGGTTCAGCGCCAGCGCCACACCTGAGACCATCTGGCCAAGGCGGCTGCGGGCCTCGACCAGGGCGCCGTTCTGGAATTCGAGCAGGCCGCTGATGCGGCCGCCGCCGACGTCCTGCGCCGACAGTTGCAGGACGTTGCTGCCGGCCTTGATCGCCACCCCCATGCGCTGAGGATCGGTGGTGTCGGTTTGCGCCACCAGGGGGTTGCTGGTGCTGCCCAGCACCAGGTTGTGGCCGGCCACGGTGAACACGCTGACCGTGCCGTCACGGGCGATGATGCTGCTCAAGCCCAGCGAATCGCTGAGATGGTTGATCAAAAGATCGCGCTGGTCGAGCAGGTCGTTGGGCGTCTGGCCGGTCGAGGCGGCCTCGGCGATGCGCGGGTTCAGGTTGGCCAGACTGGTGAGTTCGCCGTTGACCTCGCTGACCGTGTTCTGCAGGTCCTGGTTGACCCCGGCCTGCAGGCTGGACAGGCCGTCGGCGTCGGAGCGGGTCAGCGAGGCAAAGTCCTCCAGCCGCGACAGCACCCCCTGGCGGGCCGACAGGTCGGCGGGCGCAGCGGCCAAATCGGCGAAGGAATTGAACAGCCGGGTGGTGGCCGCGCCCAGGCCGGCCGCGCCACTGCCGAACACCTTCTGCAACTGCCCCAGCAAATCGCTCTGGGCGGCGTCGTTGGCGGCCACCGAGCGCGCCGCATCGGCCTGCGCCGACAGGAACATGTTCGACGCCCGCAGCACCGTCTGCACCGACACGCCCTGACCGAAATAGCCCGAGCCGCTGAACTGGCCCTCGGAGGTCGTCAGCTTGGCCTCCTGGCGCGAATAGCCCGGGGTGTTGGCGTTGGAGATGTTGTTGCTGGTGGCCAGCAACTGGGCATAGGCCGCGCTCATCGCGCGCGTGCCCAGGGACATCAGCATCGACGCACTCATCGGGCTAGCCTTGGCGCTGTGCGCTGCGCATCGACAGCGTCATGTTGATCGCCCGGCCGAGCTTGGCGGCGTAGGCCGGATCGGTGGCGTAGCCGGCGCTCTGCAGGCCCTGGGCGAATTGCTGGGCGTCGTTGCCGGCGGCGCGCACCGCCTGGTAGCGCGGGCTGGTCGCGACCATCTTGGCGTAGTCGGCAAAGGAGTCGGCCGGGCTGGCGTAGGCGCGAAAGCGCTGCACCAGCTTCTGCGCCTGGCCATCGCGGAACTCGGTGGTCAGCACGTCCACGGTCGGGCCGCTCCAGCCGGCGCCGGCCTTGATGCCGAACAGGTTGTTCGACACCGTGCCGTCACGCCCGGTGATGCCGCGCTGGCCCCAGCCGGTCTCGTGCCCGGCCTGGGCGAGCATGAAGTTCGCCGGGATGCCGCTGTGCTGCGCCACCGCCTGCGCGGCGGCGCTGTATTGCTCGACGAAGGCAGAGGCAGCGCGCTCGGGGATACGCGTGGCGCGCGCCGCCGGCTGGGCATCGGCGCCAGGCAGCGCGGGTGCCGCCTGGGCGGCCTCGGCAGGCTTGGTCGGGGTGGCCGGGGTGGCCGGGGTGGGGGCAATCACGTCGCCGGGCATGACGCTGAGCTGGCGTTCGAGCTGGCGCGCAACGATGTCGGCCAGGCCGCCAGGCTTGCCCGCCAGTTGCTGCGCGAGCTGGCTGTCGAGCATCTCGGTGCCGAGCTTGGAGCCCTCGTTGTCCAGCCCGGTGTCCAGCCAGGCGGCGCGCATGTGCTTGAGCATCTGCTGCATGAACAGGCTCTCCAGCAGCTTGGCGGCCTCGCGCGCCGCGCCCTTGGGGTCCTGCCCGGCCCTGAGCTTGAGCCCCGCCAGCGCCGTCGGGTCGGCGGCCAGGCGCTGGCTGCTGTCGGCTGGCAGGCTGCCCAGGGCCATGGCTCAGATCACTTCCAGCTCGGCCTGCAGGGCGCCGGCACTCTTCATCGCCTGCAGGATCGCCAACAGGTCCTGCGGTGTCGCGCCCAGGGCGTTCAAGGCCTTGACCACGTCGGCCAACTTCGCCCCGGCCGGCAACTGCATCAGCGCCCCGCCCTGCTGGGTGATGGCGATGTCGGTCTTCTCGGTCACCGTGGTCTGGCCGCCGGACAGCGGGCTGGGCTGGCTGACGCTGGGCGTGGTGCTGATCGTCACCGCCAGCGCGCCATGGGCCACCGCGCAGGCGGCCAGGGTCACCGATTCGTTCATCACCACCGAGCCGGTGCGGGCGTTCAGCACCACCCGGGCGGCCGGCTTTTCCTGGGCGATGCTGAGGTTCTCGATGTCCGCCAGAAAGCCGACGCGGTCGACCCCGGCCGCCAGCTTGACCTGCACCACCCGGCCGTCCACCGCCCAGGCCGTGCCCGCGCCCTTGGCGCCGTTGATCGCCCCGGCCACGGCCCGGGCGGTGGCGTAGTCCGAGGCGTGCAGGTCGAGCTGCAAACGCTCGCCCAAGGCCAGCGGGGTCGGCACGGCGCGCTCGACGGTGGCGCCGTCGGGCACCCGGCCGGCCGCCAGGTGGTTGATCTGCACCTTGGAGCCACCGGCCGCAGCCCCCGCCCCGCCGACGATCAGGTTGCCCTGCGCCAGCGCGTAGACCTGGCCGTCGGCACCCTTGAGCGGGGTCACGATCAGCAGCCCGCCGCGCAGGCTCTTGGCATTGCCGATCGACGAGACGTTGACATCGACACGCTGTCCCGGCTGGGCAAAGGGCGGCAGCTCGGCCGTGACCAGCACCCCGGCCACGTTCTTGGGTTGCAGCGAGGCGCCGGGCGGAATCGTCACCCCCATCTGCTGCATCAGCGCGGTCAGCGCCTGCGGCGTGAACGGCACCTGCGTCGCCTGGTCGCCGGTGCCGTCCAGGCCGACCACGATCCCGAAGCCAGTCAAGGGGTTGCTCCGCACCCCCTGCACCTGGGCAATCTCCTTGAGCCGCGCCGCCTGCACCGGTCCGGCCAGCCAGGCGCACAACAGCAGCACGGCAAGCCCCAATGCTGGCCACCCTCGAAAAGCCGTGCCAGGAGCAAAAGCCAACCCAGCGGCAGCCGCAGAACCGGCTTTGCCGGGCTGCTGGCTGCGCCCCCCCGGGGGGGAGACGCCGAAGGCGTTTCGGGGGGGGGAGGAGGACTCGGCTTTGCCGGGCTGCTGGCTG